>DATKCM010000123.1:0-8764 GCA_035513195.1 Acidimicrobiia bacterium
TTTCGTAGAAGTAGCTCTCGCCCGGCACCACCTCGGCGAGGTCGACGTTGAGCCGCTCGAATAGCGGGCCGTTGGTGAGGAACTCACCGTTAGGCGCCACGGCCCCGAAGGAGAGCTCCGATCCTCCTGCCGCGGTCTCCAGCCGGGCAAGGAGGGCCACGAAGCGATCTTCTCCGAGTAGAGCGATCAGTCCGGCCAGAGCCGCTGGCCTCGTCTCCCCGGCTGAGATTGTGTCCTCGATGATCGCTACCACCTCGGTGGCAGCCCGCTGCAGCTCTCGCTTGGTGGCATCAACTGCCGCACGTTGCGATGAGTAGAGGGCAGCCAGCAGGACGAGCGACGCCATCACCATCGAGACTCCGGCTATCGACCAGAAAAGCCTGCGCCTCATTCAGTCACCAAGCCGATAGCCGACGCCCCAGACCGTTTCGATGGGAATCCCCTCGATCTTCTTCCGCAGCTGCCGGATGTGGACGTCAACGGTTCGGGTCTCTCCAAAGTATTCATAACCCCAAACCGTCTCAAGGATCCTGCTCCGGCTCAGTGCAATTCCCTGGTGCTCAGCAAGAAACCACAGGAGGTCGAACTCGCGGGCAGTCGGGACGACCTTGTCGCCCGAGGGAGTGGCCACGGTGCGCTTCCCGCCGTCGATCTCATAACCGGCGACCTCCAGGATCCTCGGCTTCTGTAGCGGTTCCTCCGACCTCCGGAGCACGGCCTTGACCCGCGCCATCAGCTCGCGGGGAGAGAACGGCTTGGTTATGTAGTCATCTGCGCCCATCTCGAGCCCCAGCACCTTGTCAATCTCACTGTCGCGTGCAGTCAGCATCAGCACCGGCACCTGGGTGAACTCGCGCATCCGCCTGCAGGTCTCGACGCCATCGATTCCGGAGAGATTGAGGTCGAGGAGAACGACAGAGACCGGGCGGATCCGCAATCGCTCTATCGCCTCCTCCCCGGTGAGGGCATGGAGGAACCTGAAGCCGTCGCGCTCAAAGAAGCCGCGGAGCATGTCGGCGATTGAGTCGTCGTCCTCGACGAGCAGCACGGAGCGGGTTGGTCCTGACATCGACACAGTCTGGCCTAACAATTGTTAACAACCGGTGAAAGAGTTCTCAGAAGTCTATGGAACCGGGCGGATAGTGACTCCAACCCCCTTCGCGTCGACCCGATCGCCCGGTTCGACCTCACGCCAGACCAACGCAAGGCCCCTGTTCCCGGACGTCGTGGTCACCGTGCCCACGTCCTTGTCGCCCGAGTGCAACGACGTCCCCGCCACAACCGGGTTGTCGAAATCGAGGATGCGGAGATGGCGGTTTACCCGACCTCCCCTGGAGTCGAGCCGGGCGACCAATTCCTGCCCGAGAAAACAGCCCTTGTCGAACGAGATCGTCTCTGGGACAAGACCCGTCTCCTGCGGGATGGTCTTCTCGTCGACATCCACGTCCATCATCGGGACTCCAGCTTCGATGCGGGCCAGGTCGTAGTCCTTCCGGGGAAGCTCGTGAAGTTCCGGCCTCTCCCCACCGATCCGCAATTCCCGAGGGAGCGAATCCCAGGAGAGGTCGGCTTTGAGCACCCCGTCCGTGACAGCCCAGGTGCCGGGCGCGACAGTCAGCTCGCCTGCTACGAGATAGCGCCCGTCCTCCTCTTTGGAGATGTCGACATCGACGCGGATCCGATAGCGACTGAGAGTGGCGACCAGATCGTCTCCCCGGCCGTCTTCAGTGACGAGGCCCACCTCCTCATCTCCTCGCAGCACCCAGAGAATGAACTGAAGTTTTCCCTGAGGCCCGAGCAGAAGAGATTGTGTGACCGTCCCCGGCTCAAGCGTGCCGATCTCCTGGCTGATCAGGTCGTTGAGGAACTTCACCGCATCGCTGCCGCGGAACCAGGCCACTTCGGGGGCGACAGGGGCGAGATGCGGTTCCATCAAATCCTCGACAGATCCCTGAGGAAGGGAACCGAGTCGAAGAAGCGGACGATGACCACGGACAGGTCACCAACCCGGCCCGTGACCATCAGCACGCCGAACGAGGCCAGGACCAATCCCGAGGCGATGTTGATTCCCCGCAGGTATGGCTTGAGTTTCCCGAACAGCTTGAACAGACCGAGGCCCGCGAGCAGGAAAGGCACCCCGAGGCCCAGGGAGTAGGAGACGAGAAGTCCGATCCCCTCGGGTACGGAGCCCCGGGTACCGGCGGTCGCCAGGATCACGGTGAGGACCGGGCCAATACAAGGGGTCCATCCGAACCCAAAAGCTGCACCCATTACTGGTGGCGCCCATCCGCCCAATCGGGAAGGCCGCACATCGACCCGCCGCTCCCGGTTGAAGTTGGCGAGGAACCCGCGATTCGAAATCGCCATGGCAACCATGAGCAGCCCGAAGGCGATGATGATGACCCCGGCGATCCGCTCAAACGTCCGGAGGTTGCGGGTGAGCACATTCCCTAGGCTCGCCGCCGCAACCCCGAGCACCACGAACACGACTGTGAACCCGACGATGAAGAGGAGGATGACCCGCACCATCCTCGGAGTCGACACGTTGCCTTCCTCGAGCTCGCTCGCCGAGTATCCCGACATCATCGACAGGTATCCGGGAAGAAGGGGAAGTACGCAGGGCGACACAAAAGAAATCACTCCGGCCCCGAATGCGATGACGAGCTGGATTGTGTATGTTGCAGTATCGACGTTCTCGAACATTGAGTGTGGTGTACAACCTGTCTGGGAAACCCGATGTTCCCATACGGGCGATGCATAAGAGATAAACGCGCTGGCGACGGGGCGCGCCGCGGATCCGACACCGTCCTACGCTGAGGTCGCGATGCGATCACGATTCCGCACGGTCCTCGATCCACTCCTACCCGTCGGTCGGTTCGATCGTAATGCGCGTCTCTTGGTGGCGATTATGTGGCTCGCCGGGTTGATCCAGGGATTCGCCCAGTCCCAGGCGTCGACGACACTCCCCTTCACCAGAGTCGGTCTCGGCCTTAGCGAAGGCGAAATGAGTCTCCTTCTCGGGTTTGCCCGGTTGGCGGCATTCGGCGCCCTTCCCCTCGGTTGGTTCGGTGACCATCTCGGGAGAAAGAAGCCGTTCCTGTGGGCACTTGTTCTCGTTCTGGCCGGAGGGACCTTCGCCGGGCTTGCCCTCGAGGGGTGGCAATTCGGAGTCGCTCAGGGAGTCCTCCGGGTCGGGACGACGGCCGCCAGTGGTCTGGCGATCGTCATCATCGCCGAACACGTTCCGGCCAACATCAGGGCCTACTCGATCTCGTTCTACGGCGCAGCGGTCTCCCTGGGCGCCGGGATTTCGTTGATGACACTCCCCCTCGCCGACGGCGGGCCAAATTCATGGCGTATCCCCCATGTTCTCATCGGTGTCGGTTTTCTCGCCCTCCCGTTGCTAGTGAAAAACGTCCCTGAGAGCGAACTGTTCACCCGCTCCCAACATGACGGCCACTGGCGCGAGTTGATCTACGGTCCCCACGCGAGGAAGTTCTGGGTGGTGGGCATCATCGGGTTCCTCGCCTCGGCTTTTTCGTCGGTGGCGATCGCCTTTTCGACGGGACGTCTCATCGACGGAGTTGGATTGAGTACCGGAAACACCGTGCTGATCAGCCTGCTGGGTGGCACAGTCGGAGGCCTCGGGTTTTTTGTCGGCGGGCACCTCGCTGACGCCTGGGGCAGGAGGCCCACCACCGTGATGAGCATCAGCCTTGCCCTGATCGGAGGAGTCATTCTCTACAACACGTTTTCCATACCTCTCATCATCGTGGCCGTGGTCGTCAGCTCGTTTGGCACCTTCGCTTTTGTGCCGGCGGGGGGAAGTCATCGAGCTGAGCTCTTCCCGACTCATTTGAGGTCGAGTGCCACAACGGCAGCGTCCAACCTGTCCATCGTCGGCTCAGCTCTCGGCCTGATCAGCGGGGTCTACACGATCGACCGATTCGGTCTCCCGACGACCGTCACCACTCTCGGAATCGGGATGGTCATGGCAGCGACCCTCACAATGACTCTCCCGGAGACGAGAGGTCAGGACCTGAGTGCGCCCGTGACCGATCGGGTGTAAGCGAAAGCGAAGACTGCCAGCCTCGCCACCAGCATCGCGGCGATCGCCCACCAGATCCCGACCAGGGTGTCACCGAGCCCGGTGAAGAGAATCAGGAATACCGCCACCGCGGACCCGAACGCTGTCGAACCCACCAGGACCCCGAGTGCAAGCAGACCGAGGAAGATTCCGTCAGCCACAAAGAGAGGCGCAGCAATCGGCTGCATCAAAGCCGCGACCGCACCGGCGTCGACGGCGAGGTCTGCGACTGAAGGATCGGAGGAAAGTGTCGCCAGGAGCCCGCGGCCGAACCAGAAAGCCAAGAACAGAATTCCGCCCACGCCGACGCCCCACCCGGCGAGATGGCCGGTGAGCCCGTTGACGAGGTGCCTGTTTCTCTTGCCCACCGCATCGCCAACCATCACCTGGCCGGCGATTGCAAAGGCATCCGCTCCCATGGAAGCGAGCAGCCACACCTGGACCACAATCTGATGCGCGGCTATGGCCTCTGCGCCGAGCCTTGTCGCCTTGCCGGCCGCGACTGTGAGCGCAATGAGTATGGCCGCTGTCCGCATCGAAACCAGCAGCCCGTTGCGACCGAGTGTCAGAAGCGTGGGCAGCGAGGAGCGGATGTTCTGGTGCCTCGCGATCATCCCACGGTGTGAGAGCATTCGAATGAAGAGCGCCGCTCCGAGCCATTGTGCGACAACGGTTGCCACCGCTGCTCCCTCCAGCCCCCAACCGGCACCGAAGATCAGAATCGGGTCCAGCACCAGGTTCACCCCGTTTACCAGAGCAGCGACGAGCAGCGGAGTGCGAGTGTCGTGATACCCCCGAAACGCTCCGTGACCGGCCAGCACGATCAGCACCGCTGGTGTCGCCAGCGCCCTGATGCGCAGGTAGGAGACTGCAGGGTCTGAGATACCGTCCCCGGCTCCCATCAGCCCGACAAGCCCCGGCGCAAAGATCAGCAGCAGGACGGCGACAAGTGTGCCGAGGGCGACGGCGAGGATGAGAGCGTCGCCGACCCACCTGCGTGCGCCTTCGGTATCGTCGCTCCCCAGTGCCCGGGCAACGAGCGGTGTTGTCACGTAGGCGAGGAAGTTGAAGGCGAAGAAAGCGAATCCCAGAATCGCGGTGTCGACGCCCAAGGCAGCCAGGTCGTTGACACCCAACCTGGCGACGAAGGCGGTATCAGCGAGAGTGAGGAGTGGATCGATCGCCAGGGCACCCAGGGCGGGAATTGCGAGCCTGAGAATCGACCTGTTCACTCCTTTGCCGCCGCGGCCACCTCAAAGCGTTGCGGCCACTCACACAAGCGGAAGAGCTCGCAGCTGCCGCATTTGGGCTGTCGAGCCTCGCAGATGTCCCGGCCGAACTGAATAAACCGCATCGAGATCCCGGACCAGGCATCAGTGGGGTACAACGCCATCAGGTCGCGTTCGATCTTCGCAGGATTCGCCTCCCGGGTAAGGCCGAGACGGTTGGCCACCCGTTTGACGTGGGTGTCGACGGCGATCGCTGGCAAATCCCACGCCTCTGCGAGGACCACACTTGCCGTCTTCCTGCCCACGCCGGGAAGCTTGACCAGCTCGTCGAGGTCGGGCGGCACTTCGTTGCCGAAGAGGTCAACGACGCCACGGGATAGCTCGATGATGGACTTCGTCTTCTGACGGAAGAATCCGGTCGAATAGACGATCCTTTCGACATCTTCCGGGTTCGCCTCCGATAACGACTCGGCGTCCGGATAAGCCTCGAACAGCACCGGGGCGACCTTGTTGACGTTTTCGTCCGTCGTCTGCGCCGAGAGTGCGGTCACTACCAACAGATGCCAGGGATTCTCATAGTCAAGGGCAGTCCGGCTCGTCGGGTATCTCTTCTTCAGCTTGTTGAGGATGGCGCGTGCCTTGCCCCGCTCTGAAGGGGTCGGCGTGGTTCCGTCGGCTCGGGATCCTGGCATGAGGGGACATGGTACGCGCCGCAAGCCTCCTAACCTTCCGGCCTCGTGAGACTCTCACCCGAGACGAAAGCTGTCCTCGCCCTCGTGGTTGCCTCGTTCTTATTCGGAGCAACTTTTGTGATCGTGAAATCTGCGATCGAGTTGATAGGGCCAATCTCATTCGTTGCGTGGCGATTCGTGCTCGGCGCCGCGATTCTCCTGTTGATCGGCGTTCCCCGGGGACGGTCAATATGGCGTGATGGGTCTATCGCCGGTGTGGCACTATTTGCCGGATACGCCCTTCAGACCGGCGGTCTCGCTCTCACCTCTGCAAGCAACTCGGCACTCATCACGGGGCTATTCGTGGTGGTGACCCCTTTCCTCGCAGCAGCCTTCCATCGCTATCGCCCATCTCCCTGGTCGGTGGGGGCTGCGGTCGTGGCATTCCTCGGCCTCTTCCTCGTGACCGGCGCTGATGGGCTCCGGTTGGGTGGCGGCGACCTCCTCACTCTCGGCTGTGCGTTCGCGTTTGCAGTGCACGTGGTCGCCCTCTCGATATTCGCCCCGAAACACCCGGTCATCCCGTTCACGGCGGTGCAGCTCGCGGTCGTCGCGGTCGGCTCCATCCCCCTGGCGGTGGTCCTCGATGGCTTCGCCTGGCCGGATCGTTCGGTGTGGCCGGCGATTCTCATCACGGGGATCGCCGTGAGCGTGGGTGCCTACGTGCTCCAGGCTTGGGCACAAACCGTGGTCGGAGCTGCAACGGCTGCCGTCGTCCTCGCTGCAGAACCGGCGTTCGGTGTGGCCACGGCATGGGTCGTCTTGGGCGAGAGCCTCGACCCGGCGGGGTGGCTCGGTGCGGGGATGATCCTGGCTGCAATCGTCGTTGTGATCAAGCGACAGAAGGATCCGGCGTCTATCCAGGCGGAGGCTGTGACTCCGGCGCACTGACCTGGAAGGATTCGGCCTGGAGTCGTCTCGCCAGCTTCATCACGACCCGGATCGCAAGAACGACGGCGAACAGCCCGACAGCCAGAACCACGAGGAACTCGAACGGAGTCGTGTAGGGGCTGTCACATGCCTCCAGGCCGTCGGGGCACAGCCCCCAGCCGGTTCCCCCTTCGAGAAGGTCGAGCAATACGAGGATCGGCATCACCGAAATGCCGATCGCGGCAACAACCAGCAACACGATCGCGATTCTTATGGACCACATTGACACAACAACGAGACGGTACCCGGACGCGGTTCCTTTTTGGCATACAATCGCCGACCATGCCCGAATACCACCAGGAACCGTTCACCCCGGAGGAGGAGGCAGTCCTCGAGAGGTTCGTGACAAACCTCGACCTGCCCGTCTTCGGATTGATCAACCTGCCCGAGGTGGTGAAAGGCGCCCTCTTCGCTAGATACTCCCGATCGGCCAAGTCGCTGCGGCGCCTCCTACTCGACGAGTTCATCAACGACGAGGAGACTGGCATCGAGACTCTGGCCCTCAACATCGACGACGACCCAATGGTTGCGATGCGGCGTGCCGAGGAGCTCTACAAACGAGTGTTCTTCGAATACGGGGACGACTCGGTGGCCCAGTTGGGCGGTGCCCACCTTGCCTGTGAGCAGGCGTCAAACCTGCTGACGAAGGTGCTGGAGTGGGGAAGGCTCGCTGCCTATTTGGAACAGTCCACCCGGTACATCCGTTACGACAGCAAACCCGGCGGCCGGTACCGATACTTGACACCCACCGAAATCGCCGTCAGCAAACACGCCGGCAGCTACGACAGCCACATAGAGCACGTTTTCGACGAGTACTCCAGTCTCGTCGCCGAGATGATCACCGTCTTCGAGGGGCGGCATCCGAGATCTGAATCGGATTCGAAACTGATGTACAACGCGACCATCCGCGCCAAGGCGTGCGACACGGTGCGTGGCCTCCTTCCGGTTTCTACGACGTCAAATGTCGGTATCTATGCCACGGGTCAGGCTTACGAAATGGCTCTGGTGCGGATGCAGTCGAGCCTTCTCGAGGAAGTGCGCGACTACGGGCAGATGATGCTCACCGAGCTGCGAAAGATCATCCCGTCCTTTCTGACCAGGGTCGACCTTCCGGATCGCGGCGTGCGATGGTCTGGCTACCTGAAAGGAATTCGTGACAACCTCGAGGAGCTCGCTGCGGAACTGGGCCCGCCGCCCGATTCGGGTCCATCGGTGACGCTGACCGATTGGGACGACGACGCTGAGACCAAGATCGCCGCCGCGGCTCTCTACGCCGTTTCGGAGCTGCCCGATTCGAGGCTGCAGGAGATTGCGTCAGCGATGGGAAGTGAGGAGAAGGCCCGGATCGTGGCCGCGATGGTCGGTAGCAGAGACAACCGCAGGCACCGCCCGGGAAGAGCGATGGAGCGCACCACCTACCGTTTCGATGTCAGCTGCGATATCGGAGCTTTCCGAGACCTGCAACGCCACCGTCTGATGACCCTGGAATGGCAGAAGTTCTCAACCCGCCTCGGCTACGACCTTCCAGACGAGATCGAGGAACTGGGTCTCGCCCCCCGTTGGACCGGAATCATGGACGATGCGGGCGAGTTGTACGAATCGATCCGGGCCGACCTGGGCCCGGACGTCGCCCAATATGTGGTCCCCTTTGCATACAACGTCCGGTTCGTGATGGAGATGAACCCGAGGCAGGCATTCCATCTGATCGAGCTCAGATCCCAGTCGGCGGGTCATCCCGCCTACCGGAGGGTTGCCCACGACATGCACCGGGCCATCCGCGATGTCGC
>DATKCM010000124.1:0-6493 GCA_035513195.1 Acidimicrobiia bacterium
GATCCCGCCGTACGCGCCAATGCCGGCGTTCGCCACGAGAGCGTCGAGACGTCCAAATCTGTTGTACGCAGTTTCGACCAGTCTGGTGGAGTCGCCGGGGTTTCTGACATCCATCTCGACGACAGCGACGTTTTCACCAAGTTCGGTCGCTAGCTCCTTGAGACGCTCGGTGCGGCGCGCTCCAAGCACAAGCAATGCACCCTCTGCTGCGAGGGCGCGGGCACTCGCAGCCCCGATGCCTGCGCTAGCGCCGGTGATGGCCACCACTGTTCCGCTTATGTCTCTCATACGTGGGCTCCTGTCCCTGGGGTCGCTGATGCCGGCTCAGCTGGCTGCTGCCACGATATTTGGTCGGGACCCGGGTGGCGAAAGGGTGCCGGCCCATGCGCTCCTGTCAGGGAGGATCTAGGCTCGCCGCACATGGCCACCATCAGCTCGCGTTCGCTGACCCTGGGTGAAAGTCAGATTCCGGTTGTCTTGCCCAACCGGCGTGACCCCCGCCTTCTCACCGCCGCCTTGATTATCTCGATCCACGTCCTGGGCATCACCGCTTTGGGGTTCAGGGTCTCGGTTCCGCAGATCCTGTCGGCCATCGTCGCCGCAGCCGCTATCGACGTGTTGATGACTTTGCGAAGCACCGGAAAGCTGGTCTGGCCGGCTAGCGGGATGCTCACCGGCAGTGGAGTCGCTCTGATCCTTCGTCTCACCGGGATGGAAAGCGGAGACTATTGGAGCTGGACCGGCTGGCATTACTACGCCCTGGTGGGGGCGGTGTCTCTGCTCACGAAGTACGTGATCAGGTTCGGCGGAAGCCACGTGTTCAACCCATCGAATGTCGGTCTGGTGGCGGCATTCCTCCTGCTGGGGAGCACTGTTGTGGAGCCTCTCGATTTCTGGTGGGCGCCGATGGGGGTGTCGATGGCGGCCGGTTATCTGATCATCGTGGTGGGCGGGATCTTGATCACGCGACGCCTCAAGCTGCTGGAGATGGCAGTCGCCTACTGGGTGGTGCTAGGGGCTGGCCTTGCGGTCCTCGCCGCGTCGGGGCACTGCATGACTGCCGCCTGGTCGATCGATCCTGTGTGCGGCTCACGGTTCTGGATGGTGCTCGTCACATCGCCGGAGGTCCTCATCTTCATGTTCTTCATGATCACCGACCCCAGGACGGTCCCCACCGGTCGATTCGCCAGGCTGGCGTTTGCAATGACGCTCGGTGCTCTTACCACGCTGCTCATCGCCCCACACACCGTCGAGTTCGGTACCAAAGTCGCCCTGCTCGGGAGTCTTGTGCTCTGGACCCCGCTCCGCGGCTTGTTCGATCGGCTCCTCCGTGACAGCTCCCCCGATCGGGCCGGGATGCTGTCCCTCCTCGAAAGATCTGTGGGCACCGGGAGGAAGACAATCAAAGTGTTCGCGAACGGGTTGCTCGTTGGCTGTCTGTTGGTGGTACTGGCCGTGGCCATCATCGTTGCAGGGGCTCCGGCACGAACCCTGCCCACGTCTGGAGTGATTCCGGTTGCTCCGGAGATAACAGCCGACATCGACCCTGCAACGCTCCCCGCCATCGCAATCGATCCCGGGGTGAGTTCTGTGAATTTCGATGTCGATGAGGAGTTTGCCCGGGATCTCGCCAACAACCTCGCTGAGAATCTCTGGATCGAAGGCGAGGCGGTCCGGCGCGGGGACGGAAGCCTGCTTGCTGCTGCCGATGGTTCTGATCGGCTGGTTGAGATGCAGGCAAAGATCGACGATGCGATCGCCACCGGGGAACGGGAGGTTCCCGAGTACCGCTTCGAGGCGCTGACCCTCGGCGTCGCCGATGCCGGGGGAGAACAACTCGGGGCGGCTTTTTCCTTCGACGGAATCGGGACTGCCCAGGTGATCACATACAACGCGTTGGGCGAGGAGCTGGAGAGAAGCGAAGCTCCCTTTGATTCGACCTTCGTGCTTCGCCAGCTGGGAGGGGACAGGTGGCTCCTGGTCGAGGTTCGATGACAGGTCGCCCTACGCGGGGCACCTATCGATTGACCGTCATCACCCGGTCCGGGCGGAGGAAGAACGGCGGTAAATAGGCGGGAATGTTGGAGAAGGGAAGCACGTCAGGGTGGAGTTCGATTCCGAGAACATCCGCCATGTACCGGCGCCGGGCTCCAATCCTCCCCCACGCTTCCGGGTATCTGTCCGCGAACTCCTTGCGGAGAGTCGGGTCAGCCAGTGCGATGCCGTCCTCGATGTTGGTCGTGAAATAGCGGGTTCTCGTTGCAGGGATGATGTCCACCTGCATTGCCATTCCCGATCGAAGCTCGATCTCGGAGTCAGCAGCCACCGGAGTGTTCACCCACTCGTCTAGGTGGATCTGATGCCCGGGGTTCAGAAAAATCCCGAAGAAGGGATCCCCCAGCCGTCGGTCGACGATTTCATGCAGAACCTTCCCGGTTTGCCCGACGTGCAGTGCCTCGTACCATTCAGCCACAGCCTCGAAGTACGGGCCGACCAGCCGCTTGACGTAGTCGGCGATGTCGTCGGGTAGTTCGCTGGCCTCCTCTGCGACGAATCCCGCCCGGCAATTGAGGGCTCCCCAGATCCCGAAGGCAACTGTCAGCGGATCGCCACGTTCTATCGTCCGGTCTCCGGGGCTGAGCAGCCCGAGCGAAGCGCGCGGCCCGCTCGTGAGCATCAAGTGACAGGAGAGAGGAGCCCCGTTCCAGTCCAGGAGCCTCACAGCTTCTCGCTCCGTCATACCCGGCTCCAACCCGAACAGAAGCTGGCGCACACCCTGCGAAGTTTGACATGCCGCGTGCTCGAAGAAGGCGAGTTGCTCGACCTCATTGATCACCCGCAGCCCGTCGGCCGCGCCGTTGAGGATGTCTGTTGCGTTGAAGAGCCTCCCGCCCTCACCGACCACCCGTCGCAGTTCGTCACCGACGTAGGCGGGGATGTCGAGGACCGTATCGTCAGTGAAGTTCTTCCAACCGATGACTCCGATGTTGGCTTCCTGCTCGATTCCGGCATCGGAGAGGATGTCCCGGAGCGGCAACGAGCGGTCGCGTGGCTGGCCCGGAAGGCTGAAGTCCTGAAAGAGTTGAACATCCATCGGCAACGGCGCGGCTCCAGCCATCCCGACACACTCGTTTCCGACCAACACCGTCGGCTTGCCTTCCATGCCAACTATCAGCAACGCCTCTTCGAATCTGGGGTCGAACCCGGTGAGGTAGGACAGGTTGGGGCTGTGCTCGCGGTCGGCATAGACGACCACATGTCCGTGGCCCCTGTTGGAGGCTCTTTCGCGTAGCCGGGAAATGCGGTCCTTATAGAGGTGATCGGGCAGAGCCACGTCCTTTTTGGGCATACCGAATTCGGGGAGGTCCACCGATGTGATCCGTGTCCCGGTGCTAGTGGTCATAGGTTCATCCTTGCACGGGGGACCACAGCGACGGAGACGGCGTGCCCTTTTCCACGTTCACGAACTGGTTGGGCTCGACCCTCATCCATGGCCCGGCCTCGTCATCTGGCCACAACACCCTGACTTCGAGTTCGGTCGCATCTCCCAGGCCAAAATGGACCCATCCGAGTTGGCCCCCGGCATGGCCACCCCCCAGAGTCACCTCCCGGCGTATGGTGGTGTTACCGAGGCGGACCTCGATCCAGGAGCCGATGGCATCGGTGTTCCGGCCCGGCTGCCCGATGTCCACTGCCAGCCAGTTGCCCATCTGCTCGAACCGGCCTGTCTCACCGTCACCGAGGTTCCTCCAGATCTTGACGTTCTCCCGCCTCTCGACAACCACAATATCGAGCAACCCGTCGAGATTGAGGTCGACGACGGCCGCGCCTCTGCTGCGTGCGAAGTCGGCCAATCCAGCGTCCTCCGCTCCTTCGACGAACGTGCCGTCGGGTTGGCCCAGCAAGAGATTGTTCGGATCTTCCATGGCGAACTCGGGCATCGCGTCGACATTTCCCTTGGTGACGAAGAGGTCCATGAAGCCGTCATTGTTGACGTCGTCGAATTCGGCATGCCAGGCGGTGGATGGCATGTTGGTGTCGCCGAGGAAGGGGCGGTGCGCTGTTGCCCCTGACGGAAGAGCGATATCTTCGAAAGCCGGTCCGTCGGCGTCGCCGGCGAGAGTCTGGAGCTTGTTGTCCCCCTGGCTGGTTAGGTACACCTCGGGAAGACCGTCGCCGTCGACATCGTGACTGGCGATTCCCATACCCCATATCTGAGTCTTCGCCCAGCCGTCCTCGCGGCCATACAGAGAGGGCGCTTCGTCTTCGACGACCCTCCACAGTTGCTCTTCCCCGTCGCGGTAGTAATGACGGTCGTTTGTCATCCGCAGGTCGCGCTGACCGGTCCGGCTCCAGTCGCTGAAGAGGATTGAGAGGGTGCACCATCCCGGGTTGAGACGGATCGCATCGCCGTAGCGATCCCCTTGCGGTCTGAACAAGAAGTGGTCCGCACACCCCTCGCCAGGCGCGCCTTCTCCTGTGATCGCAAGGTAGTTGCCGAACGCAAGGGTGGGTAGCGCCTCCTCTCCTTCCCATGTAGCGCTGAATGAGGCAGTCCACTCCTCCCCGCCGTCGACTCCCCACAGCTCGTTAGCTACTTCGAACCGGCAATCACCAAGACCGCGGAGCATTATGTTCTCGCCTACCCGTAGCACCGCAAGGTCGGTCACGCCGTCGGAGTCGACATCCAGCGGGTAGGCGCCGGTGACGCCGGTGATGTCGGTGACGGGATCGTGCAATGCGGAGAACCGAAGCTCGCCTCCGACGGGGCTCTCATTCCGGAAGAGGCCAGCGGGCCGCGAGCCCCCGGCAAGGAACAAGTCCGCCCTCCCGTCGTCGTCGCAGTCGAAAGCGGCGACGCCTCCGCCGACGAAGTACTGGAACTCACCGTCGTAAATATGCTCCACACCGGCGACTCCGGACTCATCCACGAAGCGTGGGGCATCCATCGCCGCATCCGGGTCATCGACGTCCCGGAGCTCCAGGCCAAGCAGGACCAGGCCGTAAGTCACCAGCGCACCAACCGCGATCCCGGACAGCAAAACAAGGGCGTTCCTGGCACTTCCCCGACCCGGGCCCATGGTCATGGCGTTTGCCCAGGGTGCACGTGACGTGGAGAATGCGCATTGGGTTTTCGAGAGAGAGAGTCGAATTGGAAAAGTTGAAGAGTGCGGTGAGATGGGGAATCCTCAGCGCGGCCGATATCGCGGTGCACAAGGTGATCCCGGCAATGGCTGACGCCGAAATGTGTAGCGTCGACGCGATTGCATCCCGATCGGAAGAGCGGGCCAGGCAAACGGCGGAGCGACTCGGGATCCCGAGGTCCTACGGGTCGTACCAGGACCTTCTCGACGACTCCGATATCGAGGCCGTCTACATCCCCCTTCCCAACCATCTCCATCTGGAGTGGACCCTGGCTGCCGCCGCCGCCGGTAAGCATATTCTCTGCGAGAAGCCCCTTGCGATGTCTTCCGCCGACGCTCGGACGATGATCGACGCCTGTGACGCGGCGGGCGTCAAGCTCATGGAAGCGTTCATGTACCGGCTCCACCCGATGTGGGTCGAGGTCCGTCGCCTCGTGGACGATGGTGCAATCGGAGAGCTGGCTGCAATTCAATCGTTCTTCTCGTATTTCAACAACGACCCCGCCGACATTCGAAACATCCCCGAGTTCGGAGGAGGTGCGCTCTACGACATCGGCTGTTACCCGGTGAACGTGGCGCGGATGCTCTTCGATTCGGAGCCCACTGAAGTGAAGTCGTCCATCAAGAGAGACCCGGATTTTGGCACCGACATCGTCACTTCGGCAGTGCTCGACTTTGGAGGCCGGCATGCGACGTTCACCTGTTCGACCCGCATGGAGGACCATCAGTGGGTGGGAATCGAGGGCACCGAGGGACGCCTCGTGGTAGAGATTCCCTTCAACATTCCCGCCGACAGGTCGACCCGGATCCTCCATTATGCGGGCGGCGAGCCCCCTGCGGACCCCGGCGTCGAGATTCATGAGTTCCCTGCTGCGAACCAGTACGGCATCCAGGCCGACGCATTCTCGCGTGCAATTCGTGAAGGTGCTCCGGTGCCGACACCGCCCGGCGACGCCGTGGGGAATCTGTTGGTCATGGAGCGAATCTTCGCCGACGCTGCGAGCTAGTGGCCAGTCGCAGAAATATTGACGGTGTCTCTCCGGCCCTCGACACCCCTGGCTGCGTCCAAAATGCTCACCGCAGGCCCCCGACTGCGACTGCGCTTTTCTCCTTGCCAGATGGCGCCGATGACTCGGAGACACCCTCGCCCTATTTCAACGACTGACCACTTGCACTACGGTTGCGCCATGGCTTACGACCTGGGAAACCCCGAACTCGATCAAGCCGTCGCCAAGCTGGTAGCTGCAGCCTCTAGCCATGCCGATGCCGACCTGATCATGGAGATGATCACGACCGTGATCAAGCTGCATCGCGACAACGGCAACCGGGGTGACCTGAAATTGATCAAC
>DATKCM010000125.1:0-5280 GCA_035513195.1 Acidimicrobiia bacterium
CCGAATTTGACCTGAGCCCCGATTGCGGGGACAAACGACGCCATGTTGCTGCCGACGGTGACCGCCCAGAGTGCCAGCTGATCCCAGGGCAGAAGGTAGCCGGAGAACGAGAGGAGGAGGGTGAGGAGCAGCAGCACCACACCAACAACCCAGTTGAACTCGTGTGGAGGCTTGTAGGCACCGTGGTAGAAGACCCGGCTCATGTGAAGGAAGACCGAGAGCACCATCAGGTGAGCACCCCAGCGATGGAGGTTCCGCATCAGTGACCCGAAGGCAACATTCGTCGAGAGTGCCTGGACGTCGGCGTAGGCGGTTTCGGCACTGGGGGTGTAATAGAACATGAGGAAGATGCCGGTGATCGTCAGCAGGATGAAGAGGAAAAAGCTCAGCCCACCAAGACAGAGGGTGTAGGACAGCTTGACCGCGTGGCGCTTCACCTTGACCGGGTGGAGGTGATAGAGGACGTTGTTCATCACCACGTACGAGCGGTTGCGGGGACTGTCGGAGTAACCCTGCTTGAACGGTGAGCCCGGACGAAGAATCGACTCCATGGCCGCGCTGCCCCAGACCTTGTCCTTCGCCTCTGATATCCGTTCTTTGAGACTTGCTCTTCCTTCAGCCACTTCGCCTCCTACCAGCGAATCCCATAGGCATAACCATTCTTCGAGTCCCTCTGCCCGGTGTCGAAGTCCCAGGGGCGGCGGTCCAGACCCAGTTCCTCAGCTTGGTCCGCAAGTGAGCCCTCGAACTTGCCGAGCGAGATGACCCCTGTCGGGCAGCGGTCAATGCACAAAGCACATCGGGTGCACTCATCTTCGTCGACAACGAACCACCCGAAGTTCTGGGCATCCTCGCCGGGGTGGTCGACATTTACGGCCTCATCGATGGCGTCGAACGAAAGGTAGTGGATGCACTTCCAGGGGCAGATATCAACGCAGCCCTCGCAGAGGATGCACTCAGACTGATCGATGTGGAGAAACTGCTTGGGCCGCAGTTTGTCGGTGAAGTAATCGCCTTCGACGAGCGCGAGTTGGTAGTCATCCCGGAACGGCGGAGTCTCATCGACAACACCCTTAGGCATCATCCACCACCCTTGACCAGGGTTCGGCCGTACGGAGACTTGGGTTCGGGTTTCTCTGCGGCAGCTGGCCGCCCGTCGTACATTCGTTGCACCTGGAGAGCGAAGATGGCAACTGCGGGGATCATCACCAGGTGCCATCCCGTCGAAATGAGGTCCTTGACCACGGCCCAGCTGATCTCGACTTCGTTGCCGAGCACCAGGAAGGGTGGAATCGTCAAGGCCACCCGCTGTGAAGACCAGTCGAGGTCGGTCTGGGCCAGGTTCAGCCACTCCGAGGGGACGATCCCGAAGAGCAGAAGAAGCTCGATCCAGGCGAGGAACGCAGCGAACATCGCCCGCGACCAGGTCATCTTCTGATTGAGGACCCAGAGCAAGGCGGCACCACCGAGCATCATCTGGCTTGCGCCGAAGGCAGCGAGGTAGCCGATTGATTTCCATAGCCATCCACGTGGCACCCAGTTGAAGGAGCTGAGTACGACTTCGACCTCAACTCCATCGACCACTTCGGTCTGCGGGAAGCTGGAAAAGTGGATCCACCAGACAGCGACAGCGAGCAACAGGGTTCCGAAACCAAACATCGCCCAACCGATGCCTTTTCGGCGGCTATCGCTAAGTTCTGCCAATCGATACATGTTCTCGCTGCTCCGGACGCGTCCAACCCGTTGTTTCCAAGTTTCTACCACACACTGCCCCGGAGTTGGAACCGAGGCAACAACTATTAAAACCTTGGTGCCAATTAATGAAGGACAACAGGAACTAGTTATGCTCCCGCCCGACCCTTTGTTTTACGAGGACCGAGAGTGACAACAGGCCAATCATCTGACATTCGAGCCCTGTTGGGAGGGGGCACCGGCGAAGACCGTCTCGCCACCGCTCACGTCCTCGTTGGCGCGCTGTACCTGGTCATAGGTGGGGTGCTTGCCTTTTTTGCTCTCCTTTCCCTGCGTTTCCCGGAACAGTCGCCACTTTCGTACGGGCAGGTCGACCTCATGGCCACGACCGCGCTCATGCTCGGATTCGGGGTGCTCACGATGAGCGGTGGGATCTACTACGTGCTGCCCAGGCTCACCGGCGCCAAATTGGCCCATGCCAGACTCGCCGGCTTCGGGCTGGTAGGCACGGCCGGCTTGACCGCTCTGGGTGTGATCAGCATCCCCCTCGGACTTGGCGACGGTGGATCCCCACTCGGTCTGGCGTGGTGGCTCGATGCTCCGATCGCGCTGACCATGGCCATTCCACTGATCGTCACCCTCGGAACCATCCGCGACCGTGAGGAGAAGCGGAGTTACGTCACGATCTGGTTCATTCTTGGTGGTGTTGTCTGGTTACCGCTTCTGTTCGCGTCTTCAACGTTGGGAAGTCTTCCTTTCGTCAACTCCCTATCAGCCGCGTTCAGCGGGGTGTTCCTCACAGCCGGTTTCGTCAACATGTGGCTGCTGGTGATCGGGTTCGGGCTCTTCTACTACACAGTGGTCAAGGAGCTCGACGTTCCCCTTGCCAGCCGACAGCTCGCAGTTGTCGGCCTTTGGTCGTTGGGCTTCGCCTCGGTGTGGTGGGGTGTGTCGCAGCTGATCTTCGGCCCCGGGCCAGATTGGCTCGACGGTGTTGCCGCAGCACTCGGCCTCGCACTCCCGATCGGGGCGATCTCAAATGCAGCCAACTACTCCCTGACCCTGGAAGGCTCCTGGAGACGGCTCGCTGACAACCCCGGGCTCAGCTCCGGCGTGATCGGGAGCTACTTCGCCGTTGTCATGGCCGGCCTGGCCTCGTTCGCTAGCTTCCCCTCCATAGGTGCGGCCGCATCGCTGACTGCTTATTGGGATGGGATCGAGTACGCCGCGCTGCTCGGAATAGCCCCGCTCCTGGCTGCGGGATTTGTCTTCCCTGCTCTCCCCAGGTTGATCGGTCGGGCCGTGCCCAACCTGGCTCGGGTGCGGACCTTCAACCGCTTCACAATCATCGGAAGTGGTGGTGTCCTGGTAAGCCTTGTTGCCGCCGGGCTCTACGCGGGCTATGCATGGATTGGCGGATCCAACGGAGCTGCCTACGTTGACGTCGGGGAAGGCTGGGCGCAGGGGGGTGGGGCCACCGTGCAGGCCCTGCTTCTCCTCGCGGTTGGCTTCGGGGTCATCTCGCTCCTTGCGCAATTTGCCTACGCCGGGGTCGTCTTCGGAACTGTGACCACCGGCAAGGCCGTTCCCCAAGAAGTGCTGGTAGCCAGAGGTGCCGACGTTGAGTGATGTCAACGCCGCTGCTGAGGCGATGGGCATCCCGCCGGATTTGGTGTCGCGCTCTGCTGCGGCGCGGGCGGAGGCTTCGGGCACGACCACTGACGAAGTCCTCACCGCGTGGAGCGGTGGAGGGTCGGTGGCAACCAAAGCACCGGAAGAGACTGAGGCGCCGGCACCGGAGGAGCGCGACGAGCCGGCAACCCCAGCACCAGTCGAGTCGCGGGTACCGACGGAGCAGGAACCACTCGAGATGCCCGCCACCCCACCCGGCGCGCCCGCGGCAGCACCGAAGGTGACAGCACCGGTGAGCAGTGCCCCACCGGTCCTGGTCGGCGCCCACGACAACCCGTGGGTCGTAGTCGTCGGTGCGCTCGGTCTCTTCGTCGCCGTTGTGCTCCTCGCCCTCGTCGGTCCCTCGATACCGGTCGATAATCCCGGGGCGCGCTCGAGTGAGGTCATCCTCAGCGAGTCCGGTATCGCAGGACAGGACGTGTACGCCAGCCTCGGGTGCGCATCGTGTCACACCCAGATGATTCGGCCGTTGATCGCTGACGTGGGGCTCGGACCGGTCACCTTGAGCGACACCAACCAGATCCTCGGTAACCGGAGGCACGGACCGGATCTCGCAGATATCGGATCGCGGGCAACTGCCACCGAGATCGAGTCGATTGTCCGCGGTAGCGGTGGACATCAAGCCCACAATCTCTCTCCTGAAGACATGTCCAGCCTGGTTGCCTACCTGCTCGAGTCCGCAGCTGAGAATGTGAGCCAGTAATGAGCGACCTTTCAGCAGCCGCCGAAGCCCTCGGTATCCCGGAGATGCTGGTGCAACGCTCGGCGGAAGCGCGTGCCGCGGAGACGGGTGCGAGCGTCGACGAGATTCTCGCCGCCTGGGCGGGGGGCGAGTCAGGGCCAGCCGCCCCGGCGCCGGCCGAGCCAGTAGAGACAACAGAACCTGACGAGAAACCTGAGGTCGCCCCGGAGCCGGAATCAGCGCCAGAGAGCCCGGAGGTCACCATCGAGATCCCCCGCGACCAAAGCGCTCCTGCTCCTGCGGTGACGGTCTCCAGAGCAGCGGGGCCGACCGAGGTCACTGCTGCGGAGGCCTCCAACCTTCCGGTGGTTGTGACAGTCCCGACCAGCGGAATCAAGGAGCGGACTAATTTCGCGATTCCAAAGTGGTTGGCGACACTTTTCTTCATTGCCCCCCTCGTTGCCTTATTCGCTGTGGGCGGCGCTGCCACTGGTGAGTGCGGCTCGGCAACCGAGCTCGCCACCAACGTGATCACCGGCGAGATAGTCAACTGTGATGGATCCGAATTCACCGGTTCTGCGATCGGTGGCGGCGGCGCCGACTTCATTGCCATGGGCGAGGCGTTATTTCAAGGCGGTGAGGTGAGCGGGGTCAACTGTGCGGCGTGCCACGGAGCCGGGGGCGGGGGCGGCGCCGGACCCGCTCTCAACGGCGTCCTCAGAGTCTTCGGCTCGTGTCCTGACCATATCGAATGGGTCGCACTGGCCACGACCGGCTTTGAGGCCGCAGGACGCAGCACTTACGGGGATTCCAACAAGCCGGTGCGCGGCTTCGGTTTGATGCCCGGTTTCGGGTCGTCGCTCTCCGAGGAACAGATCGCTGCGGTCAGCGCTTTCGAAAGGGTCAGGTTCGGAGGCCAGGAACCCGAAGCGGCGCTCACCGACTGCGGCCTCGCCGAAGGTCCCGAAGGGGAGGCGCCGGCTGAGGGCGAGGAAGGCACGGAGAACGGGGAAAGCGGCGAGACCGGTGAGGAAGTCGATCAGCCCCCTGACACGACCGAAGGCGACGGCTAATCGTATGAGCGACGGAGTTGGCGCAGACGTCGGTTGAGGTCCCGCCTCTCGATTCGACCTTCGGCAATCACCCCGCCGTCGGGAGCCAGCACAACCGGTACTCGAGCGTCGTATGCGGCCTTCAACTCGGCTGAACCGTCA
>DATKCM010000126.1:0-3057 GCA_035513195.1 Acidimicrobiia bacterium
GGTAAGGCGCTACGCCACGGGCTCGAACTGGGTCTCGTAGAGTTGTCGGTAGAGACCGCCCTGGGCAACCAGCGACTCGTGGGTGCCGGTTTCGACGATCCGTCCCTCGTCGATGACAAGGATCTGGTCGGCGGCGCGGACCGTCGAGAGGCGGTGGGCGATAGCAAGAGTCGTCCTGCCCGCCATCAATGCCTCCAGGGCCTCCTGTATCAAGGCCTCGGACCGCGAGTCGAGGTGTGACGTCGCCTCATCGAGGATAAGGATCCTCGGATCCTTGAGGATCACCCTGGCAATGGCCATGCGCTGTTTCTCTCCTCCGGAAAGGCGGTATCCCCTCTCCCCGACCATCGTCTGATACCGATCCGGCAACGCCTCGATCATCGCGCTGATGTTGGCGGCCCGGGCGGCCGCCTCGATCTCATCGTGGGTTGCCGTCGGCCGGGCGTAACGGAGATTGGCCTCAATGGTGTCATGGAACAAATAGGACTCCTGGGTGACGACTCCGACGGTGTCGGAAAGCTCGTCGAACGAGATGTCGCGGACATCGACCCCATCGATCCGCAAGGAGCCCCGGTTGACGTCGTAGAGCCGGGGAACCAGGTACGAGGCCGTGGTCTTTCCCGCCCCTGAGGGACCAACCAACGCCACCAACTCCCCGGGGTTCGCCCTGAACGAAACCCCTGCAAGGGCCCATTCCCGTGTCGACGCCTGGGTGACCGCAGGCCCCTCATCACCCGTCCGCCGCCAGCGCTTGACCGCCGCCAGGCCCTCGACCTCGCCGCTCTGGTACCTGAAGTAGACGTTGTCGAACTCGACCTCGCCTCTGGCCGGTGAGATCGAGACCGGATCTTCCGGTGCCGGGATATCGGTCTCCAGATCGAGCACCTCGAAAACCCGCTCGAAAGACACCAGCGACGTGGCGAACTCCACCCTCGAGTTGGAGATCGCCGAGAGCGGCCCGTAGAACTGGACAAGGAGCGCGGAGAACATCACGACGGTTCCAAGACTCAGGTCACCCTGAATCACGAGATAGCCGCCGACCCAGAAGACTGCAGCCGTGCCCACCGCTGAAACCAGTCCGAGAGCAGCGAAGAAGCGCCTTCCGACCATCGCCCGCCGGATCCCATAATCCCTGACCAAGCCTGCCTGTTCGGAGAAACGCTCCGCCTCGTGGTCCCAACGTCCGAACAGACGCACCAGGAGGGCGCCGCTGACGTTGAACGACTCCTGGAGGATGGCCGACATCGAGGCGTTGTGCTCCATCTGCTCCTGGGTCACCCTCCGCAACACCCGACCCACCCTCCGTGCGGGGATCACAAAGAGAGGCAATGCTGCGACGGCGAGAAGAGTCAGGCGCCAGTCAGCGGCAATCATCACGGCGAGAATGAAGGCGACAGACACGATGTTGGAGATGATGCTGACCAGAGTGCCGGTGATCGCCTGCTGCGCACCGGTCACGTCGCTATTGAGCCGGTTCATCAGCTCCCCGGTCTTGGTGGAGGTGAAGAACCGGAGCGACATCCGCTGCAGGTGGTCGAAGAGCTCACGTCGCAGGTCGAAGATGATGCCCTCGCCCACCCGCGAAGACCACCAGCGCTGCACAAGCCCCACCAGAGCACTGATCAGCGGAACCGCGATCATCCCGGCACCAAGCCAGGTCAACATCCCGAGGTCACCGGACGGGATCGCCTTGTCGAGAAGCGACCGAATCAGGATGGGCGGGATCACCCCGATACCTGAGATGATAAATATTGTGACAAGGACACCGAGAAGACCCCCGAGATAGGGGCGCCCATAGCTCCAGACCCGGCGAAGCAGGTCGCGGTCGACCTTTGGGATCTCCTGGTCTTCGTCATAGCTGAGGTAGCTCCACCACCCGCCACCGTGCATCATCTTCTGGCCAACCTCATATGAGAGAGCAGCCTATTCCCTGATGCCACCTATTCAGGCCCGAGGTCGGTGAGCAGGAGGTCGTCGTACGTCTCCCGCCTCACCACCTCTCTCGCCTCGCCGTCGCGAACGAAAACAACGGCGGGCCTGAGCACCTTGTTGTAGTTGGACCCCATCGAATGCCCGTACGCCCCAGTCACCGGTGTGACCACGACGTCGTCCACCTCGAGGTGAGCGGGAAGCCAACCATCCGACACCAAGACATCCCCCGTCTCGCAGTGTTTCCCGACCAACCGGACAGCCATATCACGCGGTGCGGCTGCGTCCCTGGCCAGGAACGTCTCGTATCCCGATCCATAGAGAACCGGCCGCGGATTATCGCTCATCCCGCCGTCGACGGCGACGTAAGTCCTGATCCCTGGAAGGTGTTTGATCGTTCCCGCGGCGTACAGCGTCACCGCGGCTGAGGCGGTGATGGCCCGGCCCGGTTCCACTGAAACATTCCCTTTAAAGCCGTTGCGTTCGACCGACCCTCGGACCACCCCCACCCACTCGGCAATAGTCGGGGCCTCCTCTCCCTCGACATATGCAACCCCCAGTCCTCCTCCGAGTGAGATCTCTTCGAAATCGCTTCCCCGGGCAAAGTCCGCAATGACATCAACCGCTTCCGCGAACGAATCCGCCCGGAAAACCTGAGATCCGATGTGGGCATGCACGCCCTGGAGTTTCATTGCGGCTGACGCTCGGGCTCTCCTCACCGCGTCTGCAGCGGCACCGGACGAGACAGTGAAGCCGAACTTCGAGTCGTCCTGGCCCGTCCTGACGAACTCATGTGTGTGCGCCTCGACGCCGGGCGTGATCCGCAGCAGGACCTCGGGCGGCCGGTGGCCCTCGCCGACCAATTCCTCAATCCGGTCCATTTCGTCGAAGGAGTCGACCACCACTTGACCGACCCGGTCTGTCAGAGCGATGCGAAGCTCGCGCCGGCTCTTGTTGTTGCCGTGAAACACAAGGTCGGCTGCCGGCACTCCACCGGCGCGGGCAACGTGGTACTCACCACCTGTCGCCACATCGAGACGCATCCCCTCTTCATGGGCGAGCCGGGCCATCGCGGTGCACAGGAACGCTTTCGTCGCGTAAACAGCGCCGCTTCCAAAGCCTGCAACT
>DATKCM010000127.1:0-13404 GCA_035513195.1 Acidimicrobiia bacterium
TATCGGCGGGAAGGATGCGGGCCAGCTCGAGGTGGAGCAACCCCTCGTCCCATCTGAAGCCGCTGTTCTTAGCGAGCTCGATGCCTCTGCGGAGGGATCGGCGTGACTTGGAGATTCGACCCTCCAGATATTCGGTGCGCCCTCTGAACAAGTAGTACTTGGGGCGGGCGAACGGCAGCACCAACGCAAATGTCTTCATCTTCTTCAACCCCCGACGGGTGAGCTCGGTGAGCTCCCTGGCCTGTGCGGATGTGGGGTCAGGCTCCGCCTTCCATAGCTCCAGGAGTGTGTCAAGGAAGCCTGCGAACCCGGCGAGGTAAATGAAGATCGGCGTGCTGTCGATGGTTTCCAATGCTTGCTTGGCACTGGCCCGCGCCTCACCGGTAGCTCCTGCTCGCAGCTGTGCCTGGGACCCAGTCCCATGGATGACCGGCACTGTAAGAGGGTCCACCTGATCGAGAATCGCCATGGCCGCGTCGGTCATCCTCTGGGCATCCTCTAGCCCATTGCGGGCCAGGAGCACCGGGACGACGAAGGATCTCGCCCAACCCTCATGCTCCCGGTTGGACCGGGCCCGGGCGGAGGCCAGGAGCTGGGTGTAGTCATCGAGCGCCTCTCCAAGATGTCCCGAGGAGTAGCTGACGAAGCCACGAACGGCTAGATGAATGCCGGCGGAATATTTGTCGCCCAGCTGGTTGCATCGCTCCAAACCCTCGGTGGCGATTTCTCGGGCCCGGGTCCATTCGTCGAAAGTCAGGGCGAGCACACTCTCCGCCAGCGCCACTGCGATCAGATGACCGGGGCCCATTTCCTGCAGCTCCACGACACCCGGGAGGTCGGCCGCTGCTGGGTTGGTCTCGAGCTCCTCGGCGCGGCGAGCTCGTTGGAAATACCGGCGCGCCAGCCTGCGAAGGCGAAGGGTGCCGACCAGATAGCCGAAGTTGCTGTAGGCCAATCCGGCCAGCAGCGGCTCGCCCGCTTTCTCCCCCAGGTTGATGGACACCAGGCAGAGCAACGGGAAGCCAATGAGGTCGCCTCTGAAGAAGTAGATCTCCGCGAGCAAAGCGGAGACACGGGCTCCTTGACCCAGACGTCTCTTCTCCTCGTCGCTCTGGGGGACACGGATCGTCACCGGTAGGGCTATGTGGACCAGTTGCAGTATCGCCTCCCGGATCAGACGCCCCGCTCGCTCCAGTCGCTTGCCCGGGACATGCACGTTCACCAGGTCCAGGGCTCGATAGAAGCTGGCCTCAGCCTGGTCGAAATTGCCCAGCGCCTGGTAAGCCTGTCCGATCTCGACGTGCCACTGGCTGCGCCGGAGATCGGGGACGCCATCGAACTCCTCCGGATGTCGGTGGACGAGCTCCAGTGACTTTGAATGGGCTTCGATGGCCTCCTGATTGGCCCCCTTCCGTAGCGCACTGGCTCCGGTCTTCTCAAAGTAGACGAGAGCCTTTGGGTGATCGCCCGCCTGCTCCCAGTGATAAGCCAAGAGAGCGTACAGAGGCTCCTGCGTCTCGAGGCCCTCCATGAACATCCCGACGCTTCGATGAATCCGCCTCCGCTGATCGAATGAGAGCATCTCGTAGGCCGCCTCCCGTATCAGGGCATGCTTGAAGTCGTACGACCCCGGCGATGACTCGACGATCAACCCAAGCCCTACCAGTTCCGACAGCACGTTTGGAAGCTCGCCGACCTCCGAGGGAGCGGGATTCACCGCCTCCAATACCCGGGTGTCGAAGCTCCGCCCGATGACGCTGGCCACCTTCAGCATGAGCTGAAGCTGTGGCTCGAGACGGTCGATACGGCCCAGGACTGCACTACTCAGCGTGTGTGGGATTCCCAGCTCAGCCGGGGGGCGGGTCAGCTCGACCGTTCCGTCCTCGACGACGAGGGCGCCCGTGTCACGCAGGGAATAGACCAGCTCTTCAATGAAGAAGGGGATCCCCTCGGCGGCTTCTACGATCACCTGGGCCGCCTCCGGAGACAGCTCGTTCGCGCCCAGGCGCTCTCTTGCGATTTCAAGGGCGTCTTGCTCGCTGATCGGCTCCAAGACCAGACGCGCCGAGGTACCCAGCCCCGTCAACTCCTCCAGCGCCTCTGGTGGCTTGAGCATCGGTCGGGTAACCAGCACCATCAGGAGCGGACTGACCTTGCGTGCCACCGCCAGGGTCACCGCCCACGACCCCGAGTCGAACCAGTGCAGGTCATCGAGGACGATGAGAAGAGGGGACTCCGTGGCTGCCTCGGCCAGCAAGGCAACCAGCAGCTCCACAGTCGACGCCCTGCGGTTGCTGCCCGACATGCCTCGGGTCGATGGAGTCTCCGGGAACTGCAAGTCGAGGACCGAGTTGAGAAGCGGTTCCCAGTCGGAGAATTGGGGCCATGCCGAGAGCCTTTGTCGGACTATCTCCTGACGTCGTTCCAGCGACCGCACACTGGTCAGACCGAGCACCTCCGCGATCACGTCTCGCCACGCCTGATAGGGGGCCTGGGCAACCGGCAGAGCCGCACCGAGCAGTGTCTGCACGCCGAACGACCTCGCGGTCCGGAGCAAATCGGCGGCCAGCGCGGACTTGCCGATCCCTGCTCCCCCCTCCACCACCACGATCGCGGAACTGTGGGCGCGTACCAGTGCCCCCAACCAGGCCACGAGATGGTTCTGCTCACTCTCTCGACCCACCAGGCGGACCGACTCCTGCTCGCCTACCTGTCCACCGACTCTCTTCCAGAGGGGCCGAAACGCGGGTACGGGCCGGTCCCATCCTCGGAGCTGACGATCGCCGAGAGCAAGGAACTCGATCCGTGTCGCCGCGGTCGCCGTGGCTTCGTCGCAGAGAACCTCGAACCTGGCGGCCTGCATGAGTCTCGCCGCCAGGTTCACCTCTGGTCCGATCGTGGTGTAGGCGCGGCGTTCGGGGCTTCCGTAAATCCCACAAAACGCCCGCCCGGTGGCAACCCCGATCCCGTATTCCAGCTTCATCTCGATCAGGGTTCTCTGGATCTCCTCCGCCGCTTGGACCGCCAGGTATGGATCCTCTTCGTGGGCGAGCTGGGGCAGTCCGAAGGCAGCCACCAGGGTCACACCCTTTTCGTCGTCGAGTACTTGCCTCAGGGTTCCCTCGTACTTGGCCAGAGTCCGTTGAGCTCTGGTCACGACATCCTGCAGGGAGTCCCGTGCCGGGGCGGAAAGCAGATCGAGTGTTGGGAGGTTGATGAACAGCGACGTCACCTGGCGAAACTCGGCCAGCCATTCAGTGTGGCCGAGGTCGACTCGTGTGGCTTCGAGTGGTGACAGGAAGTGTCGAAGTTGTCCTGCAATGGCTGGGGTTATCTCCGGTCGAGTTGCAGCCCCCGGTGGCTCCATCTCTGGGACGTACGCCAGTCGGAGGACTCCCTCTTGGTCGATGTACCCGCGTGCGTCAGACCCGATTGCTTCTGCAGCCTCCTTGGAGAGGGCTACTTCGCCGGGACGGGCCACACTGCTGGCCGTTGCGATCTGATCGAAGGCGCGGCCTCCCGCGAGGAAATGCCAATTCCCAGCGACACCACCAAGTTGCATGAGGACACCCGGTCCCACTCCGATCGCAATCCGGAGTGCGAGAGGTGACTTCTCGTGTTGAACCTGTGCCAGATCCATGCCAACGGTCTCGAGGGCGCAGCGCGACGCGAGGGTCAGGGCCGAGACCCTGTCATGGTCGTCATCGATCATCCACGTGGCCAGCACCGAGTCGCCGGCAAAATCCAGGACCCCTCCGCCGTAATTCGTAATCAGCTCGATGATCTGCCCGAATGTCCGGTTGAGCAGATCCGAGACGACTTCCGGACCGGCCCGTTCTCGTTCAGTCAGCACGCGGGTCAGATTCGAGAACCCGGAGAGATCCGCGGACCAGACCACCATCTCCTGCTGCTTGCTCGCCGGGGCCAACGGGGACGGCTCCCCATCTGCCAGCCAGGTCACCAGCTGGATAGGGGCGAAACTCTGAAGTAAAGCCGAGTCAGCCGTCATGGGCGTAGAGGGACGACGAGATCTACCAGTACCGCCAAGCTAGCAACCGTGGCGCTCGGTACAGTCGTCAACGTGCCGAATAGTGGCCTGCAGGCCAGGGAGGCGGGCGGGGAGTCACTCCGACGGGTCAACTGCTTCGTCGCCGGCCTGGGCGGGGAGTTGGGTGCTCTGGCCTCTGATCTCATGGTCAGGCACGGATATGCGATCGACGCCGACGGTGGCGGCCCTCACCTGAATGTCCTCGGCCACCCCCTCTTCGAACTTCCGCTCTGGCTGGCGGCGAGGGGTGGCATCGACCGCACCCTGCTTCTCGACATATGCGAGTCGAGCCTGTGTGGCTATCTGTCCGTCCGTGCCGAGGACGACTACTTCGATGGACATTGGGACCAACCGGAAGCAGCCATGATGTTGTCGACCGTCTTCCGGGTTCGACACCAGGTGCTCCTTGCGCCACTTGTCCGTCATCGCGGGTTCTGGATGCGCTTCGAGCAGCTCTGGCATGCCTATGCCGAAGCAATGCTTCTGGAGCGTGCGCTCCACGATCCGGGTCGGCAATATGGGCCGGACGAGTTCGACACGGTTCTGAACCGCTCGCAACCACTGGAGATCCCGGGTGGTGCCGTTCTCTCCATCACTGAGCATTGGGATCAACACTCCAAACTCTCCGGGCTGGTGCGGCATCTGACCAAGGCGACACAGCTGTTCGATGACTTCATCGACGCCCCCGATGACCTGGCGGACCGGAACTTTACGTGGGTGGTCAGAAGACTCGGCGGCTTGGAGGGAGAGCAAACGCTGCGACGGGGAATGATCGGTCGGTGCGACGAAATCGTGGCCGAGGCCGAAGGCGAGCTCGACGAGGCTCTCCGGGTCGCAACAGACCTCGGAATGGTGGGGATCGACGACTGGGTGGAGGAGCGCAAGCGCATCATGAAAAGAGCGTCGCAGCGTATGTACGAGACGTTGCTCCAGGCCATTGCCGGTGGCCCATGACGTCGCAGCCAACCAATCACTTGCGTAGGATTCTGCCGTCCCTAAGAAAAGGCGAAACAAGCATGGAGATGATCCCACCGGAATTGATCGGAAGAGCTGTTCAAGATCCCGAATTCCGTAGTCGACTGCTGGCCGACCCCAAGGGGGCCGTGGCTGCGGAGGGTTACGAACTCGATGAGGAGCAGATCGAAGCCCTGCAGCAGCTCGATCCGGAAGCCATCGACAAGGCAATCGAAGCACTGGTGGGCGAGCTCGATTCCACCAAGTGGGGCTAACCGGCACCAGGCCGTCCAGCTCCCAATTCTACGACTGGTGGAGCGACCTCTTTCTGCGCGGGTTCGGGCCGGTGCTCCAGGCGGGAATCGTCAAGACCGGTGATCCGCCCCGCGAGGACCCACGACGGTCGATCCTGGCTCTGGCGGAGCGGGCCGGGCTGAAAGACGGCGACCGGGTGCTCGATGCCGGATGCGGCGTCGCCGGCCCGGCGATCATCATCGCAAGCAAGTACCCGAACGTGGTCATTGATGCTGTCACCAACTCGGTGCACCAATGTGCCATTGCTCGCTCCGAGGTCGCCGCGGCCCGGCTAGCGCAACGGGTTCGACCCCATTCAGCCGACTACGAACAACTCCCCTTCTCTTCCGGGTCATTCGATCAGGTGCTGTTCTTCGAAAGCACCGGATACGCCATCGACCTGGCGGCGACCTACGGCGAGGCCTACCGGGTCCTCAAGCCAGGGGGTCGGCTCTACGTCAAGGATGTCTTCTGTAGCTCGGCATCGTTGTCGGACAGCGAGGCGCGGGAGATGGCAGCTTTTGACGAGCTGTGGGGTTGTGTGCGATCGAAGACCCTGGTGGAAACGGTTGAGGCCATTGCTGATGCCGGCCTCGAGGTTGTGTCCTCGGGCCTATTGCAGAACGTCGGCACCAGCCGCTTCGCGGGGTCGATGTTCCACCTCGACCGGAAGCAAGGACTGCGACCGACCGAGCTCGGGATGGCATTCCTGCGCAGGGGTCTCAACCCGCCCATCGAGTTTGGGGAGGTTCGGGCACGCAAACCGGAGAGTGCTCATTCATCACTCCGCTGACTTCCTCCAGATCCATGTCCATGGCGAGGGCGGTGAAGCCGGCGATATCGGCGAAGAGGACCGAGACCAGTCTGCGCTGCTCACCGAGCAGCTCCGCCCGGCGAGTGGCCAACTTATCGTGGAGGGGCCCAAGAGCGGCGTCCACCACGGCGTCACCCGGGTTCGACATCCTCATACCGCTCGTTGCGGCGATTCTCGCGGGCTTTGTCACATGGTGGTATTGGGTTGAGGAACACATCCCACCCATGACCGCAGTCGAGTCGATCTGAAACGGCCCGATAAGCTGTCGGTATCAGCATGACGTTTCCACGCATCACCGTTGAAGCCGACAAGATGGGCGGTCAGCCGTGCATCCGCGGCCTGCGCATCCCTGTGGCCACAGTGGTTGCCATGGTCGCCGACGGGATGACGGTTGACGAGATCCTGGCCGAGCTTCCTGAGCTCGAGGCCGAAGACGTGGCCGAGGCACTCCGTTATGCGGCCGAGGCGGTGCGGGAGCGTGAGCTGCCGATCCGCCAGCCAATGTGAGGTTCCTAGTCGACGAGAACCTCCCTCGTCGGCTGACTGACCTTCTACGCGCTACGCGCCAACGGTCATGAAGCCGAGCACGTTGGCGACCTGGGACTCGAATCGGCCTCCGACCCGGAGATCCTCGAGAAGGCACGAGACGACGAGAGGATCCTGATCTCGGCGGACACCGACTTCAGGACACTCCTCGCTGAGAGTCACGCAGAGTTGCCTTCCATCATCCTGATCAGGCGAACTTCCAACCGGCGAGCCTTTCATCTAGCGAGCATGGTCGAAGCGAACCTGCCCGAGCTGACCGAAGAGCTCGAGTCAGGTTGCGTGGTCGTCTTCGACGCAGAACGGGTGAGGGTCCGACGGCTGCCCTTGATCTAAGGGGCTGAGTCGTCGGGCTCGTAGCGGTTCGCGATCAGCCAGTCGAAGATCTCATGACGAAGGAAGGTGAACTTGCGTCCACCGGGCTTGCGATGAGCAGCGACCACGCATACCTGAGCACCGAGGCAGTCGACCTGCTCGTCGAACACAGCGTCTCCCTGGTCCAAATCGACTCGGTCAACATCGACGACACCACGAGAAGAGACCGACCCGCACACACCGGACTGCTCGAGGCCGGCATCCCCATCATCGAACATCTGACCGGACTCGAGTCGCTGGTCGGCACCAGCTTCCGATTCTTTGCCGTACCTCCGAAGATACGGGGCCTCGGCAGCTTCCCAGTTCGGGCTTCGCCCTCATCGACTAGACACCGACCAAGAAGCGACGGACCACTGGTGATACGAGTGGAGGGGGCGGCCCGCATCGGAAGGCAGAGCCCCGCTAATCGAGCCGATCGAACTCGATGTCCATGGCGCCGTTCCAGAGCACGTGATTGCCCAACTCCGCCAGACGCTCTCGCCCCGTGATGATTGTCATGAAATGATTACCCGCCAGCTGGCCGGCCCTACTGGCGAACGAGGTGCTGCCATATGGCAGGAGGATCTCCGCCTCGCTGATCCCACCCGGATAGAACAGCACATCGCCGCTCGCTGGATAGGCAGTCTGATTCTCCAGGCTCAACCCGGTCTCGAGATCCCCGAGCGGCGTCCACAGGGCTTCGCCACTCCAACGGGCATGGATCACCTGGCTGCGGAAGGGAAGCAGGCTTTGAAACCACTTGCTCGTCCGTGGCGCCTTCTCTTCCTCGAGAACCCCAATGAAGTGGAAGTCGCCGGCCTCGATCCTCACCCGTGACATCTATGGGACGTTACCGGTGCAGCAGCTTCGGCTCACCTCGAAACGGTTGCCGTATAGTTGATCGTCATCGCTGTTGATCGCGAGCCGAAATGGATCCATTAATCACCGCAGCCGCCATCACGCTCGTCGCCGGCGTCCTCGGCTATCTCATTGGGACCCGGCGTATCAACCTGCCGACGGGAAGAGGCAGACCAGAGACCAGACGACTCGAGGAATACCCCTTCTATCCCTTCACTGTCAACGCCACCGGCCACGTCGAGTTCGATGCGGCGCTCTTCACCCAGGGTGTTCGTCACCTGCTCCAGCATCGCAACCAGCGAGCGGCCGGCGAGTTGATCGTGATCGGTGAGCAGAATCTGATTCGGGAGACCTTCCCCAGCGACGCCCTGGCGGAGTACAAGCGCTTTTACGCCTCATACCACGGGGACGAGGTCGTCAACGAGAACGAGGCGTATCTGGAGAACTACAGACGTCTGATCAACCAGATCGGCAGATCGATTCGCAACACCGGGATCGAGATCTTGCTGCACAATCTGGTGAATCCCTCCCGGTCGCTTGTCGCCATCGAAAACGGTGAGGTGACAGGCCGATCGATCGGCACCGGGGCAACCAATCTCGTCCTCGATCTGAAGACCCGCCGGCAACGAGGGGAGGACAAGGTCAACTACGAGCTGAACATCGGCTCACGCCGGTTCAAGTGCACCACTGTGCCCATCTTCAGACCTGACTACGGGCTGATCGGCGCCATATGCATCAACTTCGACGCCAACTTCATCCGCGACGCAGCGAGCAACCCCGACCGCGTCAAAGCATACATCGACAACCTGCTCCGCACCGACTTCCAGCTCGATGAGAACATCCTCTCCCAGGACGAGTACCAGCTGGCCATACGAGGGAAGCGGCACTTCATGGACGATGCCATCCGGGCGCCGTCGGCCCGGACTCAGGCACGCAAGCTGGCCGCCATCTTCTTCTCCGACATCGTCGACTTCTCGAGGCTCATGGGCGAGCACGAGGTCAGCACGCTGCAGATCATGGAGGCCAATGAGGAGATCCATCTCCGTGCGCTGGCCAGCCATGGGGGAAGGCTGCTCAAAAAGCTTGGCGATGGCATCCTCGCCAGCTTCGCCACTGCTTCGGGCGCGGTTGAGTGTGCCCTGGAGGTCCAGCGTGCCGTGGCGCGGGACGGTCGTTATCAAATTCGGGTGGGGATCCACTTGGGCGAGGTTGTCGAGGCCGAAGGCGATGTTCACGGCGACGGCGTCAACATCGCATCACGAATCCAGGACGCGGTGGAGCCAGGCGAGATCGGGGTGTCGAAAGTGGTCTACGACAATGTCAAGAACAAGGGTGGCTTCAATGCGACCCCGCTCGGTGAGCGCAGGCTCAAGAACATCGATAACCCGATGATGCTCTACTCCCTCGACGCTGAGCTAGCCCCCTTGGACAGCGGGGACTGACGCGAGTCGAGCTCTCCGTGCCCCTCCGGACTGCCGCCGCGTGGTTTCAAGGCAGAACGAGGTGCTGTCGATAAAAAGGTCCTGAAGGCCAGCGACTCATCGCGCAGACGTCAGGCCTGGATCTGGCTCGCCACCGCCGCCGCGCTGGTGGGCGTGGCATGGATGCTCACCTATCTGGCGGGCGGGACGCGAACACCGCTCCCCCACGCTTCTACATCCCGATCGTCATCTCTGGCGTCATGCACGGATTGCGCGCAGGAGTAGGGACCGCGATCGTCGCCGGCATCGCCTGCGGACCGTTGATGCCTCTCAACGTCACCGAAGGCATCTCGCAACCAATGTCCGGGTGGCTCATCCGTCTCGGGTTTTTCGTGGCCATTGCAGTCGTAATCGGAGTCGGCAGCGGCAGGCTCATCGAGTTGAGACCTCGAGTCAGGTTGCGTCGTCGTCTTCGACGCAGAACGGGTGAGGGTCCGACGGCTGCCCTTGATCTAAGGGGCTGAGTCGTCGGGCTCGTAGCGGTTCGAGATCAGCCAGTCGAAGATCTCATGACGAAGGAAGGTGAACTTCCGTCCACCCGGCTTGCGATGAGCCGGGATGATGCCCTCACGCACCCACGCCCGGACGATTTGCTCATTCGTGTTGAGAAGCTCGGCGAGCTGCTTGGTGTCCATCACGGCCGGAACCTCCGGATACCACCGGTCGTAATCGATGGTTCCGTCGCTCACGACTCGTCACGCTCGCTGGTGTCCTCCTCCTCGTCGCCGACCGGAAGCATGGCGGCGATCACCTCGTCGCGGAAGAAGCGGAACTGCTGGCCCCATCGCATCGCTTTCAGCTCCTTGCGGTGGACCTTGTCCCGGACGTCTCCAATGGTGCAGTGCATCATCTCCGCGACATGAGCAGTGGTGAGGATGGGCGGGTAGAGCCGTCGCAGCTCTTCTCTGGGGTCTGGATTGCTCATTTCCACTCGATGGTACTCAACGTTGCTACAAGAGGGAATGCTTTCAAGCCCGAAATCCGGTCTTTGTCCGTATTTTGTCCGTCAGAGGACGAGAAACACTCGAAACGGACCGGAAGCAATGCAAGCGAAAACCCCGGTAACTATTGACTTTCCGGGTCCTCGTCCTGGTCGCCGGAACCTTCCGAGGGGATTCCAGCGTTGCTCCTCCAGGGCTTCGATGGGCCGAGTCAGGTTTGTCGAGCTCCGACATCGCGCGACGCTACTCCACCAACAGATCGGGCCTTAGTCACCTCGGAAGACCCTGTGATATAGGGTGCACGGTCGAACCTAAGAGCCTTTTTGAGCTCCGTCGCCGGAGTATTGCCCGAAGGAGGAACAAATGCGGCATACGAGCTCGGTGACATCCATCTCATGGATCCCCTCCGAGGCCATGACCGGCTTGATGAGGGTGCCGATGGATCTCAGGGTCGGCCACTACGACACACCACCGCCTAACCATCTCGAGCCCGGAGAGCTCGATGCGCTCTGCGCCGACGACCGCTTTCGCTTCGCCAACCACCTGTCCGCCTGGATCGACGCCGAGGACGGAAAGATCGTGGACGCCGGTCATGATGGTGAGGCCCTCGTCGGGTCGACCACCGCCAAGATCGGAGTCTCCATCACCATCGCCGGGGTTTCCTTCCCCGTTCTCAGGAGCGACCCACAGATCGATGGGGACACCGCCAGATTCGTGCAGACCGCCGGCGGTCGTACCGGCGTCCCACTCCCGCGGCGGATCGACCGCCCCCCATTCGTAAGGGTCACTGCGCCCACTGCGTGGACGACACTGGCGTTGACCATCTCCGCGGACGGCTCGTCCTCGTTCGAGCTGGTGGGGGCATCCCCCTTTCCGAGACATTGGATTTACGACGCCGCGGGTGACCTCGCCGCGAAAAGCGGGCTAATCGACTTCGACGAATGGAGCCGGGTCCATGACCACCAACGGAGCCCATGGCACGAATATGAACGAGCGGCATTGATCGCTGAAGTCGAATCCCAGGTGGAACGGGACCTCTCCCGGGCAGTGATGTCGGCCAAGCCGAAGATGGTGAAGATCGGGAAAGGCTCAAAACTCATCGAACAGGGCCAGCCGGGTGAGGCCCTCTACTTGATACTCGATGGGATGCTGGAAGTCGATGTAGACGGAGAGCCGGTGGCAGAGCTGGGCCCCGGCGCCCTCGTCGGAGAACGGGCAATCTTGGAGACGGGTAGAGCCACGGCCACGGTGACCGCCAAGACGCCGGTCCGCGCCGCTCGCATCCCCGCCGAGGTCATCGATCGAACGGAATTGGAGAAAGTGGCCGAAGGGCACAGACGCGAGGCGAGCAAGCCGGCGACCGGCGATTGACACTCCACAAATGCAGGAGAAGGAACCGGCTCCCAGGCCGCCCGACAGCCTGACCCGAAGCTCATTACCTACCTCGAAAGAGGTAAGGACGAAGCGGAGGAATCAGAGCTGACTAACAAGCGCTGAGGCGACCCCGCTGCTTTGACAGCTTCACCGCGGCGAGAAGCCTGGCTTGCTCCTGCGCGACGGATAGGTTGTAAGCGATAACAGGCAATGAACTCATGAGGTCTTCGACGAGAGCTCCTCTACTCCCCTGCCGAGTTTCTCGCCCTGATCGAGAAGTCGACCTAGTTACGCTCCTTCCTGGACGCGTCGGGGGTGCGAGGCTCAGCCCAAGGTCACCCGAACCTGGTGGATGGCACCGTCGTTGACCAACTCGATCCCCGAATCGGGAGGAAGAGTCGTGCCGTCCAGGGTCAAACCCACCACTCCCCTGCTGACCTCGTGGGGATTGCTCACCTGGATCTGATAACGGGAGGAATGGTATCGGAAGTCGATCTCGAACCCTCGCCACGCCCGGGGGATACACGGATCGATGACGAGGCGCGATCCTCGCAAATGGAAGCCGAGGATCCACTCCACACCGGCCCGGTACATCCAGCCCGCCGAGCCCGTGTACCAGGTCCACCCTCCCCGTCCCACGTGGGGAGCCTCCGAATAGACGTCGGCGGCCGCGACGTAGGGCTCCACCCGGTAGCGGTGGATCCCCGCCCTGGTACTGGCATGGTTGATCGGGTTGAGCAGACCAAACAGCTCGCCCGCTCGATCACCGTCGCCCAGGGTGGCGAATGCGATGACACACCAGACGGCGGCGTGGGTGTATTGGCCGCCGTTCTCCCGCACACCGGGCAGATACCCTTTGATGTAGCCGGGGTCGACATCCCAATCGTCGAAGGGGGGGTCGAAGAGAAGGACCAGACCGTCGCCAGGCTGGATCAGGTATTCCTCCACCGAATCCATGGCCCGCCGGGCCCGGCCGTTCGATGCGCCCCCGTGGATCACCGACCACGACTGTGCGATCGAGTCGATCCGACACTCCGGATTGACCGAAGAACCGAGCGGCGTCCCGTCGTCAAAGAAGGCGCGCCGGTACCAATCGCCATCCCAGGCCTCCGCCTCGATGCTCGCCCTGAGCTGACGCGCTCCCTGACGCCAACGCTCGGCGAGCTCCGACTCTCCCGCTGAGTCGGCGATGTCGGCGAATCGTCTCAGGTTGGCGTCGAGGAACCAACCGAGCCACACGCTCTCCCCACGGCCCTCGCGACCCACCCGGTTGAACCCGTCGTTCCAGTCGCCGGTGCCGATGAGGGGCAGGCCCCGGGCACCCAGCCTGGAGAGGCCACGGTCGAGGGCCCGTCGGCAGTGATCGAAGATGGTGCCTTCCGTCGTCGACCGCTCCGGGGTGAAGAAGGCCTCGTCCTGACCAGGGGCGAGCACCGGGCCGCTGAGATAGGGCACTACCTGGTCGAGTAGGTCGTGGTCCCCGGTCACCTCCACGTATTGGGCAACGGCATAGGGGAGCCACAGATAGTCATCGGAGATGCGGGTTCTCACCCCCTTGCCCGACGGCTCGTGCCACCAGTGGAGGACATCTCCCTCTTCGAACTGGTGTCCGGCGGCTCGAATCAGGTGCTCCCTCGTCACGTCCCGCATCGGTGTCACCAGGGCCATGACGTCCTGCAACTGGTCGCGGAAGCCGTAGGCACCGCCCGACTGGTAGAACGCGGTCCGCCCCAGCACCCGGCA
>DATKCM010000128.1:0-7274 GCA_035513195.1 Acidimicrobiia bacterium
TGCAATTGGGTTGCAATCGGGCCTGACGGCGACCTCTGGACCGACCCGAAATCGGGTAGAAATCCTGGTGGGCGAGGGGGGACTTGAACCCCCACGATCTTGCGATCACAGGAACCTGAATCCTGCGCGTCTGCCAATTCCGCCACTCGCCCGCAGTACGGGAGGAAGGGTACCGCCAGATCGGCGGTTCCGGTAGTCCGCCACAACACCCCGCAGGCCGTAACCTTGCCGGTGAAATGAACGTTGCCCGCAGTCTGGAGCGTCGTCTCGAACGCCTGCTGGAAGGCGTGTTCAGCCGTGTCTTCTCCGGCCGGCTTCACGCCTCTGAGATCGCGGGCCGCATCGCCCGGGAGGCCGACCTCGCCCGGTTCCAGCACGCGTCCGGTCCCGGAACCGCCAACAGCTACACCCTCACCTTCAATCCGGCGGACATCGGCAGTGATGATGCCGAGCTCGCCGACTCGCTCACCCAGAGCTTCGCGGAGTACGCGGCCGAGGCCGGCCTTCGTCTGGTGGGCCCGCCCATCGTCAAGATCGTCACCGACGAGGACGTGTTGCCCGGACAGTTCCTCTGTCACCCCGAGATCGTGCCCGGCCCGTCGGCAGTTTGGGGGCGGCTGATCGGTCAGAACCAAACTCTAGAATTGAGGACCAACCGCGCCATCCTCGGCCGATCCGACGAGGCTGATGTGAAAGTTCCGGTTCCCGAAGTCAGCCGCAACCACGCCCTCCTCTGGAGGGCAGGTGGCTCGGCTTGGATCAGAGACCTCGACTCGGCCAACGGCACCCTCGTAGATGGGCAGCCAGTGCGGGAGAGCCAGGTTGAGCTGAACACCGGATCGGTGGTTCAGCTGGCAGGCGCCCGGTACCGTTTCGTGAAAGCTTCAGATGCCTGACGTAATCCTCACACTGCTCCGCATCATCTTCCTCGGGCTGGTCTACCTATTCGTCTGGCAGGTCGCTCGAGCCATCGGCAGCCATCTTGGGATCTCGCTGAAGCGGGAGCGGCGCGAGGGCCGGCGATTGCTCATGGTCAGGTCCGAGACCCAGCAGGGAATGGAGGTCGAAGTCATCGATGCCACAGTGCTGGGCCGCTCCGACGAAGCAGACGTACTGCTCGATGACCCCTACGCTTCTGAATTCCATATGCGTCTACTCGCACAGGAGAACGGCTTGGTCCTCCACGACCTGGGCAGCACCAACGGGACATACGTCAACGGGCGGCGGGTGACGGCCCCGACCACACTCCGCCGTGGAGATTCGGTCCAGGTGGGTAAGACCGTGATGGAAGTCAAGTGACATGATTCCGACAGCAATCTTGCTCGGCCTGATCGGGGGGGCGGTCCCCCGTTACCGCTGGTGGGCAGTTCCCGTCGTGGGCATTGTCTGGTCGATCATCCTGGAGACGGCTGGAGATCCGGGCATGACCTTCGCCGAGGTGTGGCTGGGCGGCTTTGCTCTCGCGGCTTTGAACGCTACCGTAGGAGTGGCCGTGACCTGGGCCGTGACAGGAGCAGTCAGTGCCATCCGCAGTCCAAAAAGCGGGAGCACCCAGTCGTGAAGTACGTATGGGCAACTGCTACCCACCAGGGCAAGGTGAGGGAGGCAAACGAAGACTCACTGTTCCCGACCAGTGACGGAGACGGCGAGGGCACCACTCTGATCGTGGCCGATGGCATGGGAGGCCACGTCGCCGGAGAAGTCGCGTCCCGCCTCGCCATCAACGCCGCCGCATCGTCTCGACTCGACCCGGCCGATCGGGTGGCAGCAGGCAACCGCGCTATCCGGGAAGAGGTCGGGCGCCAACCCAATCTCGAAGGCATGGGCACCACCATGACCCTTCTCGAGCTTCGTCCCGATGCCACAGCCCACTTCGCCCACGTCGGAGACAGCAGGGCATACCTGCTCAGGGACGAGAAACTCGAACAGGTGACAGACGATCACACCGTCCTTGCGGAGTACATGGCGGCCGGGAGATTGAGCGCAGAGGAAGCCTTAAACCATCCCCAGCGGCACATGATCACACGCTGTCTCGGGCTCACGAGATTTGTCAACGTCGACGAGATTGTGATCGACGTCAAGCCTGGCGATCGTTACCTCCTCTGCACCGACGGCCTCAATTCGATGATCGACGACGAAGTGATCAAGGAAGGCCTATCCGAAGAGGCTCCGGACGCTGCGGCATGGAGGTTGGTGGAGATGGCGAACGCTTCGGGCGGCCAGGACAACATCACCGTGATCGTCGCCGACGCAGTCGGGTAACTGTCCATGTCTCGTCGAGCCGAAGGCTTCACGATCGTCCTAGCTTCCGCGCTTGCCGCTTTCGGGGTGACCCTGGTCAACTTCGCGGACGGAGGCTCCGTCGACGCCCAGACCGCACTCACATTCCTCGTCTTCGTGATCGCTTTCGGGGCGCTGTTCGTCGCGACGGAGACCTGGGCACCCAGGGCGTCGTCGTTGCTGCTCGCCCCGATCGCTGCGCTCACCGCCATCGGATTCCTCGAGATCTACCGCCTCGACCCCGAGCGCGCCGGGCTGCAGCGCTGGTGGCTGCTCATTGGCGCCGCCGTTGCCGCAGGAGTCCTTTACCTGCTCCGACTCGGGAGCACAGAGATCCTGCGGAGGTACCGCTACATAATCCTGCTGATCTCGGTTGTGCTCCTCCTGCTCCCCAACCTCCCCCAGGATTGGGCGTTCCCGCTCAAGGGGTTGGAGGTCAACGGGTCGCGCCTCTGGATCGTGCTCGATGTCGGTTTCAGTTCCCTGTCCCTCCAGTTCCAACCCGCCGAACTCGCCAAACTCGGGCTGGTCGCATTTGTCGCTGCCTATCTCGCCGACCACCAGCACGCCCTACGCCAGGCGCACCGCCGGATCGGGCCAATCCGCCTCCCCGAGCCGCGCCAGATCCTTCCCCTCCTCATCACCTGGGCGCTGAGCGTGCTGATCCTGGTCTCCCAGCGGGACCTCGGCGCGTCTGTGCTGCTCTTCGCCAGTTTCATCCTCCTTCTCTACGCCACAACCGGATCGGCGGGGTACCTGGTTTCCGGCGCCCTGCTCACGTTCCTTGCCGGTTACGCCGGCTACCGGGCCTTCGACCACGTGCAGCGGCGTGTGGCCGGTTGGCTCAACCCGTTCGAGAACTTCACCGATGCGGGCTATCAGATCTCCCAGGGCCTGTTCGCCCTCGGCAGCGGATCCCTTTCCGGGTCCGGCCCCGGTCTGGGAAGGCCCGACCTGATCCCCAACGCCTCGACCGACTTCATCTTTGCCGCGGTGGGCGAAGAGCTCGGATTCGCCGGTACTGTCGCCGTTCTCGCCCTCTACGGCCTTATCATCGCTGTGGGTTTGGGGATTGCCTTCAGGAGCAGAGACACCTTCCGCAAGCTGCTCGCAGCGGGTCTCACCTTCGTCTTCGGCGTGCAGACCTTCCTCATCATCGGCGGGGTGCTCCGGCTGGTGCCTCTCACCGGTATCACCCTCCCGTTCATGTCCTACGGAGGGTCGGCGTTTGTCGGCAACCTCGTCCTGGTGGCCCTCCTGCTCCGGATCAGCCATGAGGAAGCACGATGAACGGGCCGATCAGGCGACTTGCAGTCGGGATGTTCACCGCGCTCGCCGCCCTCCTGGTGGCGGTCACGTGGTTCCAGGTGATCCGCGCCGACGACCTCAAGAACGATCCGCGCAATGCTCGCCCCGCCCTCAGCGAGCACGGGAAAGAGCGGGGTCTGATCGTGGCCAGTGACGGGACAATCCTCGCCGAGTCCCAGGTCGATCCCGAAGACTCGCGTGCCTTCATCCGCACCTACCCCGGAGGGGAGGTATTTGCCCATGCGATCGGATACTCGTCGTTCCTCCTCGGCAACACCGGCATCGAAAACGCGTATGCACAGGAGCTTCGCTCCCGCCGCGACCTCACCATCTCCGACCTGGTTGCGGTAATACTCGGACAGGACCTGCGGCCGAGCAGCATCGAGGTGACCCTCGACCCCGACTTGCAGGAGGCGGCTTATGCAGCCCTCAACGGGCGGCGAGGCGCTGTGGTCGCACTCGATCCGCAAACCGGGGCAGTACTGGCGTTGGTATCCTCCCCGTCCTACGACCCGGCGCCCCTCCTTGGAGATGACGCCGACGCGGCATGGAACGAGTTGCTCGAGGCTGAAGGATCACCATTGAGGGACCGGGCGTCTCGAGAGCTCTACGCTCCCGGATCGACCTTCAAGACCGTAGTGGCGACAGCGGCCATCGATTCCGGAGTCGCGGGCCTGGAGACGACGTTCCCCGACCCTGTCGAGTTCGAGCTGCCCGGCTCGACGGCAACGATCTCCAACTTCAGCGGGAGGGTGTGCACCGACGGCAACTCGGTGACCCTGCTGCGGGCGTTCGTCGTCTCGTGTAACACGACTTTTGCCGCCCTTGCTATCCAGCTCGGCGCGGAAGACCTGGGAATCACAGCCGACGCCCTCGGATTTAACCGTGATCTCGACTTTGCATGGACCATCCCCCAGGCCTCCTTCCCCACCGAGGACCTGCTCGAAGACCCCGCCGCGCTCGGCCAGAGTGGGATCGGGGAACGCGACGTGCGGGTCACGCCGTTACACATGGCGATGATCACTGCGACGGTCGCCAACGGCGGCCAGCTCTACAACCCCTATCTCGTGTCGCGGGTGTTCGACGCCGACGGGAACACCATCGAAGCAACGGAACCGGTGGCCCTGGGTCGCGCCATGGCGGCGACGACGGCCTCTCTGATGACCCAGCTCATGGAGCGGGTTGTAACGGAGGGAACCGGCACCGCAGCCGCCGTTCCCGGAGTGCGAGTTGGTGGCAAGACCGGGACTGCCCAGGGTTCCGGCGAATTCCCCCACCCCTGGTTCATTGGATTCGCCCCGGTGGAAGCCCCCACAATCGCCCTCGCGGTTTTTCTCGAAGGAGGACCCGATCTGGGAGAATCGGTCACCGGTGGTGCCATCGCGGCACCTATCGCCAGGATCCTCTTCGATGTCTGGCTCGGTGATGAACAGTGAGTTGCACCACAGTCTTCCTAAACTTCTGCAACTTGCATGGACACTCCTAAAGCTCTCACCGATCGCTACCACGTGATCGCGCACCTGGCGCGGGGTGGGATGGCCGACGTCTATCAGGGACAGGACACCCTGCTCAACCGCAAAGTGGCGATCAAGGTTCTCCATTCCCAGTTCTCGGCTGATGAGGCTTTCGTCAAGCGCTTCCGACGCGAGGCCCAGGCAGCCGCCAACCTGAGCCACCCCAACATCGTGGGGATCTATGACTGGGGCCAGGCCGAGGGCACCTATTTCATCGTCATGGAGATAATCGAGGGACGCTCTCTTCGCGACGTCCTCAAGTCGGAGGGAGCGCTACTCCCCCGGCGCGCCACCGAGATCGCCAGCGAGACGGCCGCCGCCCTTTCGGTTGCCCACCAGGCCGGCCTGGTTCACCGTGACGTCAAGCCGGGCAACATCCTCCTCGCCAAGGACGGCACCGTGAAGGTCACCGACTTCGGGATCGCCCGGGCATGGGACGACAGCCAGGAACTCACCCGCACCGGCGCAGTTATCGGCACCGCCACCTACTTCAGCCCCGAACAGGCACAGGGCCATCCGGCCGATGCCAGGTCTGACATTTACTCGCTGGGAGTTGTCCTCTATGAGATGCTGACCGGGCGACCGCCGTACACCGGGGACAGTCCGATGTCGGTGGCCTTCCAACATGTGTCCACCGAGGCCCCGCCGCCAACCGCGCTCAACGCCGACGTCACCGAGTCTCTCGACAATATCGTGACGAAAGCGATGCGCAAAGACCCTTCGGCCCGCTACCAGTCTGCCGAAGAGATGCGTTCCGATCTGATCGGTGTCCTCCGCGGCGAGGAGGTCGGTGTTCCCGCGCTGCCTGTTCTCGCCGCCTCCGCCGGGGTCGCCGCCGCCGCCGACTCGACCCGACTGATGACTACCACCCCTCCGCCGACGGTGCCCCCCGATGAGGTGTATCGCCAGGTCGAGGAAGAACCCCCTTCGCAGCTTCCGTTCATACTCACTGCGTTCGGCTTGCTCATCGCCCTTGTGGTTCTTCTGTTCATTCTTTTCCAGGCTGCAGGGGGCCCCGAACCCGAGGCCGATTTCATCGAAGTGCCCAATGTGGTCGGGCTTACCCAACAGACTGCTCTGGCGCGGCTCCAGGCCGACGGTTTCGTCGTCAACGTCATCCCCGAGGCGTCCCAGGATGTCGACGCGGGCAATGTGATCCGGACCGACCCCCAAGGGGGAACCGATGCCGAAGTTGGCTCAACGGTTGACGTCTACGTCTCCAGCGGAAGTGAAGAAACCCAGGTGCCGCCTCTGATCGGCCAGACCCTGGCCAATGCGGAGACGCTGATCGAGGCAGCCCAGCTGACGCTAGGCACCGTCACCGAACGTCCCGATGCGGAGTTCGCCGAGGGCGTTGTAGTCGAACAGAACCCGTCGTCCGGCATCGTCCCGGTGGGTACGCCTATCGACCTGGTCGTCTCCACCGGTCCCGAACTCGTCGAGATCCCTGAGCTGGTCGGCCTGACCGAGCGGGAAGCCACGGCGCAACTCCAGGAACTTGGATTGCGGGTGACAGTCGACGATCGGTTCTCCAACGAAGTTGCTGATGGAAACGTCATCTCCAGCGACCCTGAGGCTGGAGCTATGGCACAGACCGGGGACACAGTGCTTCTCGTCGTGTCCCAGGGCCCCGATCCGATCGAAACGCCAAACCTCAACGGCCTGACCCCGGCTCAGGCCGAAGCCATCCTCAACGATCTCGGCCTGGTCCTCAACGTGTCGTCAGCCACCGAACCGGTGGAGAACGAGTCCCAGCACGGCCTGATCGTCTCCCAGTTCCCCGAGGTAGCGACCATCGTCTTCCCCGGCGACGTAATCAACGTAACCCTGGGCGAGTTCACCCCACCCACAACCACCACGACGACCACCACGACGACGACGCAGCCGCCCGGCGGCTAACTCTCCCTCCGCTTGCCTCTCTCCCACCAGAGCGATAGCGATGGGGGGAGTACTCCGACCGGTAGGTCGGAGGGAGGGGGGCTCGCACCCACCACCCGAGCGTTGACGCGTCCACCCTCAACTTGATGCTTTCGTCCCCCCTAATGGGTGTGTAACGGGTTCTCGTGTGTGCGAGGATTTGTTGTGATTGACCGGCGGGCCAGGTGAGCACTTTGTTCCCCCCGGGGGTGGTGATCCTTGAGGTAAGACCGTGCCCCTGGCCTGTTGGCGGGT
>DATKCM010000129.1:0-6516 GCA_035513195.1 Acidimicrobiia bacterium
CGCACCATTTTCCGGTCCCTCGACGCCCTGCCCGCCACACCCCCCTCCCCGTTGTGGGCGGGCACGATCGACCTGATCGCCATCCTCGTTCTGCTCTCGGTCGGTGTCGGATGGTTGGCATCGGCAGCCGCGCAACGCACCGCCGACAACGCAGACGTCTCCGAGCTACTCAGACACGGCGACTGAGGATCGGGTATCGGGGTCGGCGCCTGCTAATTTCGGGACTTCATGATCGACATGAAGATCCGGCCTCGGATCACACGGTTTCTGATTCCGATGGGGAAGGGCCTCGCAGCTGTCGGGATTACCCCGGCGATGATGACGGTCTTCGGTTTGTCGATCACCATCATCGGCTCGATCCTGATCGCCAATAGCTACCTCAAGACAGGTGCCGGTGTGGTCCTGGTCGGCTCTGCTCTGGACGGCCTCGATGGGTCGATCGCCCGCGTCACCGGGACCGAATCGGCCCGGGGGGCGTTTCTCGACTCCGCATTTGACCGGCTCGGCGAGATCGCCGCTTTCGCCGGTCTCGGCGTCGCCAGCGCCGGTGCCCCCCGGGCGTTGCTGCTCATCGTTCTCGCGGTGGGGGGTGCGATGCTTGTGCCGTACATGCGAGCCCGCGGCGAGTCGCAGGGTTTCACCGGTAAAGGTGGTCTCATGGGGCGCGCCGAGAGAGTCATCCTCTTCACCGTGGGGATCCTTGTTGGACAGGTAGAGCCAATGTTGTGGATTTTTGTGATCTCGGTTTGGTTCACAGCCGGCTACCGGTTCGCCACCACCTACCGCTCCATTCCGTGAAGCACCTTGTCGCATACCTGGCTCTCCGGGCCGGGATCGGGTTCGTGGGTATCCTGCCCGCGGCTTGGGCCCGTTCCCTGGGCGGGCTGGCAGGACGGATCTGGCACCGATTCGCAACCGGTCGCCGCGCCATGACTCGACGTCACATGCGACGCGTGCTCGGACCCAACGCAGATGCGGAATCAGCAGCCCGGGATGTCATGATCAGCTACGGGCGGTACTGGGCGGAAGCACTCTGGGCTCGTTCCCGGCGTGTGCCCCAGATGATGGCGGGGACGACCGTGGTTGGACTCGAGAACCTCCTCGCGGCCCGGGAGCAGGGAAAAGGGATGATCTACGCCGTTCCTCATATGGGCAACTGGGAAGCAGCTGCACCCATCTCTGTGAACGTCGGTGTGCCGGTGGTTGCCGTCGCTGAGAAGCTGGCAAACGAGCGGATCACCGATTGGTTCACGGCAATGCGCGCCGAGTTCGGGATAGAGATCGTCCTCGCCACAGGCAGCGCGACAGTTATGAGGGCGCTCGAGAGCGGTCTTGCAGCGAACAAGGCTGTGGCACTCCTCTCGGACCGGGACCTCAGAGGGAGGGGAGTGGAGGTGGACTTCTTCGGCGAGAAGACCACGATGCCTCCGGGCCCGGCGACCCTCGCCCTCCGTACCGGTGCCCCCTTGTTCCCGGCCGGGTGCTATTTCACCAAGCACGGACATCACGTCGTGATCAGGGATGCGATCCCGGTGCCGGAGCATGGAACCCGCGCTGAGAAGATCGCGAAGATCACCCAGGATCTTGCCTACGAGCTCGAGGGGCTGATCCGGGAGTCACCCCGGCAGTGGCACTTGGTCCAGCCGAACTGGCCTTCCGACACCGATTCGCCATGAGAGTTGGTGTGGTCTGCCCCTACGACCTGGGAGAACCGGGCGGCGTGCAGCAGATTTGTGAGGAGCTGACCTCGCACCTTCGATCCTCCGGTACCGACGCAGTACTTATCGGTGTGGGGTCGATACGACGTCTGGGAGGGCCCGGCATGGGAGACGCAACGGTACCGGTGGGGCGCGGTTTCAAGATCAGGGCGAACGCGTCGAGCGTGCCACTTACGTTGTCGCCTCGGTCTTGGAAGAGGATGCGCGATGCCCTGAGCGAAGTGGACGTCGTCCACATCCACGAGCCGATGATGCCCCTGGCAGGGTGGGCTGCGATGAAGACGGAGAAGCCGGTTGTCATGACCTTTCACGCCGATGCTCCAGCCTGGGTGCGGGGTGTGTACGCGCGGGCCCCGTTCGTTGCTCATCGAATGCGTTCGTCAGTCCTCACGGCAGTGAGTGAGGCAGCGAAACGGGTTGTGCCCTCGGGGTGGGGCGAGGTGCGAGTTATACCGAATGCGATCGATGTCGCCGCCTATGACCTCCCCATCGGCCGGGTGAAGCATCGGATCGCCTTTCTCGGCCGCGACGACCCCAGGAAAGGCCTCGACGTAGCACTGGAAGCCTTCGGATTGGTCCACAAGGGGCATCCCCGAGCCGAGCTGATGGTCATGGGGGCCGACCGTTCCGAGGACCTTCCCGGTGTTCGGTTCTTGGGTCGCGTGACCGATGGCGAGAAGCACCGGATGCTGGCTTCGAGCGCGATTTATGTCGCCCCCAACACCGGGGGTGAGAGTTTCGGGATCGTGCTGGCCGAGGCAATGGCAGCTGGCTGTGCCGTGGTGGCCTCTGATCTCGACGCGTTCGGGGCTGTTGCCGGCAACACCGCGGTGTTGTTTCCGGTCGGGGACGTCTCGGCTCTAGCCCGCGAGATGGGGCGTCTTCTGACGGACGAGAAGGAGCGTGACAGGTTGGGTCGGGCCGGAAGAGCTGCGGTCAAGAACTACGACTGGTCACGGGTTTTGGACATGTACCTGGTGGCGTATGCCGACGCCGTGGCCATTCGTTAGAGGGAGTGAAGACCGGTACCATGAATGCATCCCCAAGGAGCTGAAGTGGAACAAGGAACAACACGGGTAAAGAGAGGCCTCGCCGAGATGCTCAAAGGCGGGGTGATCATGGACGTCGTCACCGCCAAAGACGCAAAAATCGCCGAAGAGGCAGGCGCGGTGGCGGTCATGGCACTGGAGCGGGTTCCCTCCGACATCAGGCGCGACGGCGGAGTCGCCAGAATGTCGGACCCATCGATGATCGAAGAGATCAAAGCCGCGGTCACGATTCCGGTCATGGCCAAGTGCCGGATCGGGCACTTCGCCGAAGCCCTGGTCCTGCAATCCCTCGAGATCGACTACATCGACGAGTCCGAAGTTTTGACACCTGCCGATGACGAGCATCACGTCGACAAGTGGGCATTCACCACGCCCTTCGTCTGCGGGGCGCGCAACCTGGGCGAGGCACTGCGTCGCATCGGGGAGGGCGCGGCAATGATCCGCACCAAGGGCGAGGCAGGCACCGGGAACGTGGTCGAGGCAGTCCGGCACATGAGGACCGTCACCAACGAGATCCGCAGGGTTTCGACGCTTGATGGAGCCCAGCTGATGAGTGCCGCCCGCGATTTGGGTGCGCCATACGACCTCGTTCGCGAAGTAGCCGAGACAGGTGCATTACCGGTGGTCAATTTCGCTGCAGGAGGCATCGCCACTCCCGCCGACGCCGCATTGATGATGGGGCTCGGGGTCGACGGGGTGTTCGTCGGTTCCGGCATCTTTAAGAGCAACGACCCGAAGGGTTATGCCCATGCCTTCGTCGAAGCAACCACCTTCTGGAACGAGCCCGAAGTTGTGGCCAAGGTCTCCCGTGGCCTCGGCGCGGCCATGCCCGGGATCGAGATCGAGACCCTGAGCGAATCAGAGCGTCTGGCTTCCCGGGGTTGGTGAGATGACCACGGTCGGTGTTCTTGCCCTTCAGGGGGATTTCCGGGAGCATCTGGCTGTTCTGGAAACCCTCGGCGTGGATGCAACTCCTGTGAAGACTCCGGAGGCCCTATCTGCCGTCGATGCCCTGGTCGTCCCGGGCGGGGAATCGACCACCATCGGCCAAATGTCTGTTCGGTTCGGGTTGATCGACCCGTTGCGCTCCACGATTTCGGACGGCCTACCCGTTTATGGCACCTGTGCCGGGCTTATCTTCCTCGCCGCTTCCCTCAGCGACGGCGACCAGCCTCTGCTCGGAGTCCTCGATGTTGTGGTGAAGCGGAACGCATTCGGCCGCCAGAACGACTCGTTCGAAGCATCACTTGACATCGCCGGTCTCGACGACCCGTTCGACGCTGTGTTCATCCGGGCTCCATGGGTGGAGAAGGTCGGCAGCGATGTCGATGTTCTCGCATCGGTTGCCGAGCACCCGGTCATGGTCCGCCAGAACAAGATCCTCGCCACCTCGTTCCACCCCGAGTTGACCCGCGACACGAGGATTCACCAGATGCTTCTGGATATGATTTAAGAGTATGTCCGGTCATTCCAAGTGGGCGAACATCAAACACCGCAAAGGGCGCCAGGACGCCGCCCGCGGCAAGCTGTTCGGCAAGCTCGCCAAGGCCATCGAAGTCGCTGCGCGCGATGGGGGAGGGGCTATCGAATTCAATCCCACCCTGGCCACCGCCGTGGAAAAGGCCAAAGGGGCATCGATGCCCAACGAGAACATCGAACGTGCCATCAAGAGGGGCACTGGTGAGGTCGAAGGCGCTATTTATGAGGAGATCTGGTACGAGGGTTACGGGCCGGGCGGAGTGGCGGTCTACGTCCAGATCCTCACCGACAACCGGAACCGGGCAGCTTCTGATGTTCGGTCGACTTTCACCCGCAACAACGGGAACCTTGGCGAGCCCGGCTCGGTCGGCTATCTCTTCAGTCAGAAGGGAATGATCCTGGCCAAGGGGACCGAAGACGACGTGATGCTCGTAGCCCTCGATGCCGGAGCCGAGGACATCCGCGACGGGGGCGACGGCTTGGTCGAGGTCATAACCGAGCCGTCGGATATGCCTGTGGTGCGCACCGCCGTCGAAGAGGCAGGAGTCGTCGTCGAGTCGGCCGATGTGATCCAGCTCCCCGCGACAACGGTCCCTGTCGAAGAAGCAGACGCACGCAAGATTTTGAGGCTGATCGACGCCCTTGACGACCTCGACGATGTCCAGGCCGTGTTCTCCAATTACGACATCGACGATGCCGTGATGGAGAAGGTTCTCTCCGACGCCTGATGGCCGAGCGGATCCTCATCTCATCGGGCTCGCCGTTCGAGAACATCGTCGGCTTCAGCCGCGCCGTCCGCGTCGACGATCGGGTGTTCGTCGCCGGAACCGCCCCGATCTGGCCCGACGGCGGCGTAGATCCCGACCCCGGAGTCCAGGCCGCCCGTTGTCTCGAGATCATCGCCCAGGCCCTCGAAGACGCCGGTGCCTCGTTCGACGACGTTGTTCGCACTCGCACCTACCTCACCAACGCCGCCGACTGGGAGGCAGTCGCCGCCGAGCACGGCAGAGTCTTCTCCGAGATCCGCCCCGCCTCGACGATGGTCGTAGTGGTAGGAATGCTCGACCCCCGCTGGAAAGTAGAAATGGAAGCCGAAGCCGTAGTCTCCTGAAAGGGCATGGATCGCCTTAACAATCTGTCCCCCCGGAGGTACCTTTTTCTCTCCCCCCTGTAGGCGGAGCCCGCGTAGCTGTCCCCCCGGAGGAACGACGGGGGGAAGGTCCCTGTCAGCCGGGAGGCTGACAGGTAGGGGGGCTCGTTCTCACCCCGTTTGGCGTTCGTCGAGTATCGCTGCGAGTTTCTTGACGGTGTTCCAATTCCGTGATGTGGCAGGTGTCCCCAGGTGCTTTTCGATCACGGAATTGGTCAACTTGGATCGGCCCGATCCTTCCGGGTAATACACATACAGCTGCCGCCCCACCAGCTTCAGCTCCTCGGGGCCTTCGTGCCCTTCCTGCAAACCATCGAAGCCGTCTCGATCGGGCCCATCCCTGCAAAACCCTACGTGGGCGAACCGAGGGTCTTCGATCTGCTCGCTTGTGAAGGGATGGTCGATGATGACCCCGCGGAACTCCTCAGCATTCCTGACGATGACCGTGCTATGGAACCCGAACGTCGATTCGATGGTGGTCTCGACGATGTCGACCAATGCGGGCGTGTCCGCGTTTGAGTCGACGACGACGTTCCCGCTTTGGAGAAGAGTCTTCGGGTCCTCGAGGCCCACCGCAGACAGTGCGTCCCTCAGCTCTGCCATCTTGATCCGCTTGTTCCCCCCGACGTTGACCCCCCGAAGCAATACGACATATCTGGCCATGCCCTCGAAGGTAGTCGCCGACAAGGTCTGGACAACGAACTAGGGAGACTGGACCTCTGCCTTGAAACAGTCGGTGAACTGCAATGGGTATATCGCTGAGAGCCGAGGCTTCTACTGGAGGACATGACCCGATCGGGGCGCCTCTAACATCGCTGTCGTGAAAAAAATCGGCTTCCTGTCATTCGGCCATTGGTCGGCGACTCCGCACTCGATGGTCCGTTCCGCCTCGGACTCCCTCCTTCAGTCGATCGAACTGGCAGTGGCCGCCGAGGAGGTCGGTGTTGACGGCGCATACTTCAGGGTCCACCATTTCGCCCAGCAGCTCGGCTCCCCATTCCCGTTGCTCGCCGCAGTCGGGGCCCGGACCAGCAAGATCGAGATCGGCACCGCCGTGATCGACATGCGCTATGAGAACCCCCACTACATGGTCGAGGATTCGGGCGCCGCCGATGTCATC
>DATKCM010000130.1:0-7948 GCA_035513195.1 Acidimicrobiia bacterium
ACAGACACTCTCGTCGATGACTTCGACATTATCGACATGCTCACTGCCCTCGCTGATGGCTGCGTCGAGCTGAACCTGGCCGCCGCAGCCGGGATCCTCCTCGTCGATGGCGAAGACAAGCTCCGGGTGATGGCCGCCTCCTCTGACAGGGCACGACTACTCGAGCTGTTTCAGCTGCAGAATGACGAAGGCCCGTGCCTCGACGCCTTCTCCACCCGCGAACCGGTGCTCGAAAAGGACCTTCGTCAAGCATCAGACCGGTGGCCGGTGTTTGCGCCCGAAGCCGTGGATGCCGGATTCATGTCGGTGCACGCGATTCCCCTGCGTCTGCGATCCACCGCGATCGGCGCCCTCAATCTCTTCGGTGGACATCCTGGTCAGGTCGCCGACGCCAATTTGCGGCTCGCCAGGGCGCTTGCCGACGTGGTCAGCATCGCCATTATCCAGAACCAGACGATTCGAGAATCGGAAGTCCGTGCCGTTCAGCTGCAACGTGCTCTCGACAGCAGGGTTGCCATCGAACAGGCCAAAGGAATGCTCGCAGAGCGGAACCACATAGATATGGATACCGCGTTCCGCCATCTTCGCTCGTTCTCCCGTAATAACCGCCGCCACCTGACCGCAGTGGCGATGGACGTGGTCAATGGAGTCCTCCCTCTCGACGAGGTCCGGGGCGGATCATCAGATCCGTTCACCCATGGACCGTCCGCCAGTTCGCAGAGTTGAAGAATCCGGCGGCGATGGCGCAGGTCCGGATGGGGCGAACCTACGATCTTGAGCCTTCGAACTCGAATACGAACGCAACGACGGAATACCCAATGCCGTTCGCTGCGGCAGTTGTGACTCCATGGTGGCCCGCGGCCTCAGAAACCGTCAGATCGGCGGCGAGCAGGTCCGCGACAACCAGCCCGAACCCGACCCACTTGCTATCTGACCTCGGTCACCCCATAAGCCCACAAGCCGGAATAGGCTCAGCGGGCAATGGATGAATCTGTCACTCCCGACGCCATAGAAACCGACACGGAGACCGCGGACACGGACGGCACCGAAAGGGAACAGCCCGTGTCCGAGCCGACCAAGCTGATCCGGATGGCGTCGATGACCCGGGCGATGCTCGACGAAGTGCGCCAGGCCCCGCTCGACGAAGGTGGAAAGAACCGCCTCGCCGAAGTCCACGCTCGATCCGTTGAGGAAATGCGTGGGGTCCTCTCCCCCGATCTCCTCGAGGAATTCGACGGGGTCATGATCCCCCTCCGCGACGACACTGAGGTCACCGAAGCCGAGTTGCGAATCGCCCAGGCGCAGTTGATCGGCTGGCTCGAAGGTCTGTTCCACGGAATCCAGGCCTCGTTGTGGAGCCAGCAGATGGCTGCTCAGAGCCAACTCGCCGAGATGCAGAAGCGTGCTCTCAAAGCGCCGGGGAAGGACGACGAAACCAGCTCCGGGCTGTACCTGTAAGGTTTACGTTGCCGTGAAATCGCCGACGGATTGCAGTCGGCGGTAACGAAGCTTCCCCGGCCAGAAAGCCAGGGAAGCGTTTCGTTGTCTAGATCAGCTGACTTTGCGTTGCCGGAGCGCCCGTTCCCGACGAACACGCCGACGCTCTCTCTCAGAGAGGCCACCCCAGATACCGAACTTCTCGCCCATGTCGATGGCATAGTCGAGACACTGGCCTTTTACCTCGCAGGCTCCGCAGATCGCTTTCGCCTTCCGGGTCGATGCCCCCCGCTCGGGGAAGAAGAGATCTGCATCGGCCCCCCGGCAATTGGCATAGTCCTGCCAGGCCAGCTTGCCGACCGCAAGCGCTTCAACAAGCTTGCTTCGCATGCACGAACTCCTCACAACCGTGTAATTACATGTTTGACATTACGGGTAGGGGCTCGCGGCGTCAAGACCTGGTCTCGTGAAATAGGTCGGTGGCACCGGAGATTTCGTGTAGTCCCTGGTTGCAGGCAACGGGTTGCGAAAAGCCGGGACCTGTTGCGGTTCGAAAACCGCACTCCGTGCACTGTGCGGTGGCGGTAACTGCGACCACCGGAAAACCGTGGCATCATGGAATTGACAGATGATTCCCGCGCTTACAAAGTGAGACCGTGACCGCCACCGCAGAGAGGAAGAAGGGTCCTTGGCCTGTTGAATTCTACCGATCGGCGGTTGGCAAGAAGTGGGTTATGGCCGTCACCGGGATCATCATCATCGGGTTCGTGGTGGCACACATGATCGGGAACTGGAAGATCTTCCTCCCCGACGTCAACGGCGTCCCTGACATCGACATCTACGCCCACGCTCTCCGGGAACTGTTCGTCCCCTTCATCCCCGAGCATGTGACCCTCTGGATCTTGAGGACGGGCCTGATCGTGGCTTTCCTTCTCCACATCCATGCGGCCTATGCGTTGACCATCATGAACCGCCAGGCCCGCTCCGAGGACTACCGCGGCCCCCGTAACTACGTCGTTGCCAACTATGCCAGCAGGACCATGCGTTGGAGCGGGGTGATCTTTCTCCTCTTTCTCCTCTTCCATCTCGCCGACCTCACCTGGGGAACCCAGCCGATGGCACCCGGGGTCTGGGAGCGGGGTGAGGTCTACGCCAACTTCGTAGCAACCTTCAGCCGCCCGGCGGTGGCTTTCTTCTACGTGGCTGCGATGGTCGCGCTGGGATTCCATCTCTACCACGGGATCTGGTCGATGTTCCAGAGCCTCGGCGTCAACAACCCCCGGTTCAACAAGTGGCGTCGCTACCTGGCGCAGGGCCTGACCGCGTTGATAGTTGTCGGAAACGTGATCATGCCCCTGGCAGTGCTGTTCGGATTTGTCGAGTGAGGTCATGGCTTTTCAACTAGACGCCAAGATCCCGGCGGGACCCATCGACGAGAAGTGGGATAACCACAAGTTCTCGGTGAAGCTGGTAAACCCCTCCAACAAGCGCAAGTTCAAGATCATCGTCGTCGGCACCGGCCTCGCCGGCGCCTCCGCTGCGGCCACCCTCGGCGAGCTCGGCTACGAGGTCGAGGCGTTCACCTTCCACGACTCCCCGCGCCGGGCGCACTCGATCGCCGCCCAGGGCGGGATCAACGCCGCAAAGAACTACCGCAACGACGGCGACTCGGTGTTCCGGTTGTTCTACGACACCGTCAAGGGCGGCGACTACCGGAGCCGGGAGGCCAATGTGTACCGCCTCGCCGACGTCTCGCTCAATATCATCGATCAGGCAACCGCTCAGGGTGTTCCTTTCGCCAGGGAGTACGGGGGATTGCTCGACAACCGCTCCTTCGGCGGCGCCCAGGTGTCGCGGACCTTCTACGCGCGGGGTCAGACCGGCCAACAGCTGCTGCTCGGCGCCTACCAGGCACTGATGCGGCAGGTGGAGAAGCGCACCGTAAAGCTCCACACCAGATCGGAGATGCTCGACCTCGTGGTCAAGGAAGGACGTGCGGTCGGGATCGTCGTCCGCAATCTCGTAACCGGAGCGATCACCCGGCACTCGGCCCATGCGGTCGTGCTGGCAACGGGCGGATACGCCAACGCCTATTACCTGTCGACCAATGCGATGGCAGCGAATGCGACAGCCGCGTGGAGAGCGCATCGCAAAGGCGCGGGGTTCGCCAACCCCTGTTTCACCCAGATCCACCCCACCTGCATCCCGGCGTCTGACGAATTCCAGTCGAAGCTGACCCTGATGTCGGAGTCGTTGCGCAACGACGGTCGCATCTGGGTGCCGAAGCGCGCGGACGACAAGCGGCCGGCGAACGAGATCCCCGAGGATGACCGCGACTACTACCTGGAGCGGATCTACCCCGCTTTCGGAAACCTGGTGCCCCGCGATGTCGCCTCCAGAGTGGCAAAGCGCATGGTCGACTCCGGCAGAGGTGTGGGCCCGCTGGAGAACGGCGTTTACCTCGACTTCAAACACGCAATCGAACGCGACGGCCAGGATGCCATCGAAGACAGGTACTCAAACCTCTTCGAGATGTACGAGAGAATCACCGACGAGAACCCGTACAAGGTTCCGATGCGGATCTACCCAGCCCCCCACTACACGATGGGTGGGCTCTGGGTCGATTACAACCTGATGACCACCATCCCGGGGCTGTATGCGCTCGGTGAGGCGAACTTCAGCGACCACGGGGCCAACCGACTCGGGGCATCGGCTCTGATGCAGGGGCTGGCTGACGGGTACTTCGTGCTCCCATACACAATCGGAGACTATCTGGGCGAATACCTCAATACTCCTCCGGTCCCGACCGACGACCCGGCCTTCGACGAAGTTGCCGTGACAGTGGAGGACAACGTCAGGAGATTCCTCGACACCAAAGGAACACGCAGCGTCGACTGGTTCCACAAGGAGTTGGGCAAGATCATGCTGGACAATTGCGGAATGGCCCGCAACCATTCGGGGCTGGAGAAAGCACTGTCAGACATTCCCGCCCTCCACGAGGAGTACCGCAACGATGTCAAGGTGCTCGGAAGTGGCGACACCCTCAATCAGAGCCTGGAAAAGGCACAGCGAGTGGATGACTTCTTCGAACTTTCCCAGACCATGTGCCGCGACGCCCTCAACCGCGAGGAGTCATGTGGTGGCCATTTCCGTGAAGAGCACCAGTCCGAAGAGGGGGAGGCGCTGCGTGACGACGAGAACTTCGCCAACGTCTCGGTTTGGGAGTGGACCGGAACCGCGGGGTCTCCCGAGCTCACCGTCGAGCCCCTCGAGTTCCAGAACGTGGCGTTGAGCACCCGGAGCTACAAGTGAACATCACTCTCCAGGTGTGGCGTCAGAAGGGCCCGGAGGCACCGGGAGGTTTCGTCACCTATCAGTTGGGCGGGGTTTCCAAGGAGATGTCGTTTCTCGAGATGCTCGATGTTCTCAACGAGCGTCTCATCGCCGAAGGAGAGGAGCCCGTCGAGTTCGACCACGACTGCAGAGAGGGGATCTGCGGAAGTTGCGGGGTGATGATCGACGGCCAGGCACACGGACCTCAACTCGGGACGGCCACGTGCCAGCTCCACATGAGGAAGTTCAAAGACGGCGCCACCATCGCCGTTGAGCCGTGGAGGGCAACGGGTTTCCCTATCGTCAAGGACCTTGTCGTCGATCGGTCCGCCTTCGACCGCATAGTCGAGCACGGCGGCTTCATCTCGGTTGACACCGGTTCGGCGCCCGACGCCAACCTGATACCGGTGCCCAAGGAGGTGGCTGACACTGCCTTCGACGCCGCCGCCTGCATCGGATGCGGGGCATGTGTAGCCGCCTGTCCCAACGGTGCCGCCAACCTGTTTACCGCCGCCAAGATCAACCACCTCAGCCTCCTCCCCCAGGGCCAGGCAGAGCGTTGGACCAGGGTGGAGGGAATGGTGGACACCATGGAGCAGTATTTCGGGTCGTGTACCAACCACGGGGAGTGTGAGAAGGCCTGCCCGAAACAGATCTCCATCGACTTCATCGCGATGATGAACGCCGACTACGTAAAGGCGAAGTTCAAGAACCGTCGCAAGGCCAGCCAATCCTGAACTGATCAGTCGAAAACGAATCCGCAGCTGATCGGAGGCATGACAAAGTCGTAACCCGGCGCAACCACGTCGCTAAGACAGAAGCTGTAGTCGGTGCCACCAGAACCAGCGCCGCTGCAAACAAAGGTATAAGCACTCTTCGTCGCATCTCCACCTCCTCAAGGCTCGGTTCCAACCTGGTCCTGACCACCCCAGGCTGAGAAGAGGTAAACCAGGGGAGGGTGAGGGCTTTATAGGACCGTAGACCTATTTTCATCTGACCCATCAGATGGGAGCCTGCCCGTGGGCGGGTATTCCGTGGTTTGCCGGGGCGGCAACCACCGAACCCTAGATAAATAGACACGATCTAGACGCGGGTTGGGAGTATGAGGCATATCAACAGGGTTGGGGACAGTTGCGCCGCGCCAATGGCATCGATTCCGTGGCTGGGACGAAACGCAAATTCCCTTGGTCACGCTAAGTGAGTATGTTCATTCCTCTGAGCGGCGTGGGAGGCCATTCAATGAAGGTAATTCGACGTGTCAAGCGCGAGGAGACAGGCGCATCCCTGGTCGAATTCGCCATCCTGATGCCGCTCCTTCTCCTACTGCTCTTCGGGATCGTCGAATTCGCCTGGGCTTTCGGTCAAACTCTCGACGTTCGCCACGGGGCCCGGGAGGGCGCCCGGTTGGCCGCGGTGGATTACGGGTCAGGTAACGCCGGACTGATTACGGGACCGGGAGGGATCTGTTCGCGGATGGATCTCGCAAGCGGTCAAACGGTGACAATTACTTCAACCGACCTGAGCTCGCCCGCCGACGGCATCGGAGTGGCCGACGAAGTCTCGGTCACGATCGACGCACCTCTCGATCAGCTAACAGGTTTCTTCAGCGGACTTCTGCCCCCGGCACTCAACTCAACGGTCTCGATCCGGATCGAGCAACCTCCCACCTGGTCGAACGGAGCCTTGTCATGCTAAAACCACTTCGCAACGATCGCGGGGCAGCGGCGGTATTAGTAGCCATGTCCCTGTTTCTCCTTATGGGAATGGCGGCCATCGCCGTAGATACCGGGATCGCCTTTTCGGACCGCCGTCAACAGCAGTCGGCCGCCGATACCGCTGCCCTGGCTGCAGTGCAGTTCGCCAAAACAAGTCTGCCAACCGCGATTTGCGGTGCCTACTCGGGGGCCGATCTTGCGGTCTGCCGCGGGGTCGAGGAGGCGATGACACTGGTCGATGCCAACCTCCCCGATCTGAGGTACGACTCCGCGGCTTGGGCTGCCTGCCTCGATCCCACCAAACCAGCCGAATACACCCGGTCCATTGCGGCGATAACCCCCTGCATCAGCTTCACTGAAGACTTCCACAAAGCGAGGGTGGCCCTGCCGGGGACCGCGGTAGAGACGACTTTCGGGCGAATCCTCGGCAGGAATACGATCAGGGTGTCCGCGTTTGCCGAAGCCGGCCACGAGTTGAAACAATCCGCAGAGGTTCTGCCATTCGCTCTCGGCCCCACCGGCCAGAACTCAAACCAGACCTGTCTCTTCGCGAATTCAGCGGCCACCCTCAACGTCTTGCCCTGCGACGGTTCCGTGGATGGCAACTTCGGCAAGCTAGACGTATCCATTTACGGCAATTCGGACCTCGGCACTACTGAACAGTGTGGAAACGCCAAGCCTCAGGAAAAGATGGCGATCAACATCGTGGTCGGCGCAGACCATCTTCTCGAGAAAGCGAGCGAATCGCCCGGGACAGTCGACGATATTGCGAACTGCAAAGCCGGACCCATCAGCACCAATCCCGTCGATCATCTCCACACCCAGACCGGAAACGCGGAAGGGGGCCTGTTCGATGGACTGATTGGAAGCATCAGCACCCCTGCGCGGGAAGGTCGCTTGCGATGCAAGACCGCGGCGGAGAACGACCCGGGCGGAAAAGTCTCCGAGTCATGCGTCGACGTGAACAGCAACTTTGCTGAGTTTCTCGACAACACGCCGCTTTGGTTCTACATCAACTCATCGGATGCCAACGAAGTATCACCGGCCGGATCATGTGGCGGAGTAAACACCCGATCGGAGATGGAAGCGTGCCTTGCGGCCTGGAGAGCCTATGGGGCCCATCCCGTGGGTAGCTCCTTGTTCACCGGCGACATCGTGCACGCACCACGTTTCGGGGCCGTTCCCATCCTTGAGTCAGATCCAGGAAACGGCAGCGGGGATTATGACATCCTCGATTTCAGCCCCACCTACATTGAGACCCTATACCTCAGCTGCACGGCCAATACCTGTGCAGTGGTGTTCAGCCCCGGGGAAACAGGTGACCCTACGTGCCCCGCGACGCTAGATCCTGCTGTAACCACCTGCGGTCTTGTCGGCACCGGGAACAAGAAGGTGTACGCAATGACCTCATTCATGCTGACCCTGGACATGTTGCCCGAGGACGTGCGAAAAGACTTCCCATC
>DATKCM010000131.1:0-6979 GCA_035513195.1 Acidimicrobiia bacterium
AAAGACCTGGGCAGGGAGGCTTCCAGGTCTTTCTCAGAGGGCCACTTGGCATAAAGGACTTCGGCTCAAAAGGAACGAGCTACATGATGCGTAAGACCCATATTCCTCATGGCCTCTAACCCGCTTGCGGGCGGCAGCCGAGTCCTCGACGCCAGAGATTGGCAGTAGCTGCCGGCGTACTTAACGAACTTGCGAATAGCTCGAGTATGGGATTAGTGGGCACCAGCCCTCTGTGTTGTGTCGGAGAGAGGACTCGAACCTCCACCAGGAAAACTCCCGACCAGGTCCTTAGCCTGGCGCGTCTACCAATTCCGCCACTCCGACAGAGAGTGAATGCCAGCGAGTGTATCGCCCGTCTAACTCAAGACGAAGGTGAGAACGAACGTGCTGATACCGAACATCACGCTCGTTATCCAGGTGAGCCGGTCGAGGTTTCGCTCGACCACGGTCGAACCCCCAAGACTCGACGTGCTCATTCCCCCACCGAAGACGTCGGAAAGACCGCCGCCTTTACCTGAGTGGAGAAGCACCAGGGCCACCACAGCCAGGCTGAGCAGGACGTGAACGATTACAAGAAGTGCTTCGACAATTGACATATTTGTTGCTACCTAGAGAAACCGTCCAGGTTCGGACGGCTCCACAAAGTCTACCAGTGTCGCGGATTTTGACTAGCCGGCGCCGCCGCCTGCCTGGGCGGCGACAGCCTCGGCAGCAGCTTTTGCGGCTTTCTCGTCCCCGAGATACCTCGAGCTCACCGGTTTGAGTGAGTCGTCGAGTACGTAGACCAGGGGTATACCCGTCGGGATGTTCAGATCGACTATCTCCTCCTCGGAGACTTCGTCGAGATGTTTGACCAGGGCGCGAAGAGAGTTGCCATGGGCGGCAATTAGCGGCATCTTCCCCAGCCGGAGGTCCGGGACTATCGAGTCGTGCCAATAAGGCAGCATGCGCTCGACCACGTTCACCAGAGCCTCGGTTGACGGAACAAGGTCGGGCGCCAATCCGGCGTAACGGGGGTCCCGGGAAGGGTGGCGCTCGTCGTCCGTTCCGAGCGGTGGCGGCGGGAGATCGTACGAGCGACGCCACTGAAGCACCTGATCCGCACCGTGCTTCTCGGCGGTCTCCTTCTTGTTGAGACCCTGCAGCGCTCCGTAATGGCGCTCGTTGAGCCTCCACGAGCGTTGCACGGGCAGGTAGGACAGATCCATCGTTGTGAGTGTCAACTCGGCGGTGTGGATCGCTCGCTTGAGAACCGAGGTGTGGAGATTGGTGGGGATCAGCCCTTCCTCGAGGAGCAACTCCCCTGCGGTTACCGCCTCCTCACGGCCCAGGTCAGTCAACCCGACGTCGGTCCAGCCGGTGAAAAGGTTCTCCAGATTCCATTCCGACTGGCCGTGCCGGAGCAATATCAGCGTGTACGTCACAACCGGTACCTCACAATTGCCGCAAACTGGTCCGGATCCAACGATGCTCCACCCACCAGGGCGCCGTCGATATGCTTTTTGGCCATCAGGTCCCTGACGTTACCGGCGTTGACCGAGCCCCCATAGAGGATCCTGACCCCCTCGGCGATGTCGCTGCTCCCGATTTCGATGAGCGACTCGCGTATGAACTCGGCCATATTGCCTGCATCGTCGGGAGACGCATTCCGCCCGGTGCCGATTGCCCACACCGGCTCGTATGCAATCACGACCTTCTCCAACTGGTCTGCGGTGAGCCGGGAGAGGCCGCCGCCGAGTTGGGAGCGGACGACGTTCCGCTCGTCGCCCGCTTCCCTCTGGTCGAGGCTCTCCCCTATGCACACGACGGGAGTCATGTCATGTTTGAGGATTGCCCGGACCCGTTTGTTGACATCCTGGTCGGATTCGCCAAAATGCTGCCGCCGCTCCGAGTGCCCGACAATCACATAGCGAACAGCAAGACGGCTGAGCATCAACGCCGAAACCTCCCCCGTGTAGGCGCCTGATTCCTCCCAATGAACATGTTGGGCGCCGAGCTCGATCAGCATTCGATCGGCTTCGATCACAGTCTGGGCAGACCGGAGCGCGGTGAACGGTGGGGCGACCACGACTTCGACCCGGTCATAGTCGTCGGGATCGAGGCGGTAGGACAGTTTCTGGATCATCTGGATCGCGTCCAGATGGGTCGCATTCATCTTCCAGTTCCCGACGATCAGGTCTTTGCGCTGGGTCATGTGGCTTCCTCAGCCCATCTTTGCAGAGCTTCGACGCCGGGCAGGCGACGGCCCTCCAACAACTCGAGACCGGCGCCACCACCGGTGGAGAGGTGGTCGATCTGCTCGGCATACCCGAGCATGCGAACCGCGGATGCAGAATCACCCCCGCCGACCGCTGTGAATCCATCAGATGCTGCCATGGCGCTGGCGATTCGGTCAGTGCCCTTCCGGTAGGCAACCCACTCGAAGACCCCCATCGGCCCGTTCCAGAAGATCATGTTCGACCTGCGGATGATGTCAGCGAAGAGGTTGGAGGTGGATGGCCCGATATCGAGGCCCATCTCATGTTCGCTCAGCGAATGGACATCGACGACTCGGCTCGGGCCGGTTCTCGTAAAGGAGGTCGAAGCAACGACATCCAGTGGCAGCGTGATCTTGCTGCCGAATTCCCCTTCCAACAACCTTGCCGACGACTCGATCATGTCTTCTTGAACCATCGACGCCCCAACAGTCTCTCCCCTCGCCTTGAGGAAGGTGAAGCACATCCCGCCTCCAATCAGCATCTCGTCGACTCGAGAAAGCAGGTTCTCGATCAGACCCAGTTTGTCAGAGACCTTGGCTCCCCCAAGAATCATGGTGTAAGGGGACTCTGGCTCGTCGATGAAACGACTGAACGCCCTGAGCTCACGATCCAGCAACAGGCCGGCGACGCTCTTGATCAGGAAGGCGACCCCGGTCGTCGAGGCGTGGGCGCGGTGGACCGAACCGAAAGCGTCCTGGACGAAAAGGTCGTGCCCTTCAGCGAGTCTTGCCGCGAACGTCGGGTCGTTGGCGGTCTCACCTTCTTCGAATCTTGTGTTTTCGAGCACCTTGACCGCGGTGTCAACGTGTTTGCCCATCTTCACTTCGTACCCCGTGAGTTCCCCGAGGCGTTCGGCGACAGGCCTCATCGAGTAGAGCGGGTTCGGACCGCGGGGTCGCCCCAGGTGCGAGCAGACGGTGACTTTCGCTCCCCCTGCGACCAACCTTTCGATCGTGGGCAACGCCGCCCGTATCCGGAAGTCGTCGGTGATGTTCCCGTCGTCGTCGAGCGGCACATTCAGGTCGGAACGCACCAGGACGCGGCTGCCTGAGACGTCGACGTCGTCGAGTGTCAAGTACTTCTTCATGAATGGTTGCCCCTTGAAAGCTTTTCAAGGATACGGCCGAGCTTCAAAGGATCGTGAGTCGGCCACTCCGCCCCCTGCTCGGCAACATCGGCGTATACGACACGCCAACCGTGTTCTGCGGCGACGTCTGCGTCGATGGTCACCTCCCGATGCCCGTCAGGGACATCGAGGTCACCTTCATGGGCAATCACCACGGCGGGCCCTTCGACTCCGACGTGATCGTGAAGTGCGGCCAGATGCTCGGCCCCGTTCATGCCCAGAGTCTCACCATCCTGCGTGACGAGATTGAGTACGAACACTCTCTGGGCCGGCGCCCCCATCACGGCATCCGCCAGCATGTTCACTTTCAAAGCCGAGATAATCGACGTGTATAGGCTCCCGGGGCCAATGACGATCTGGTCAGCCGTCGCGACCGCGGCGAGAGCCGTCCGCGCCGCCACAACGTCAGCGGGCTCGATCCACAAGTCCTCAAAATGCCCGCTCCGGGCAGTGATCGACTTCTGCCCGGTGACTACTTCTCCATCAATTCGGGCATGCAGAATGAGGGCATCCGAAGCAAGGGGGATGACATCGCCAACGGCACCGAGCATCGAACCCGCCGTCGACACCGCGGTCTCGAAGTCACCGAACATGTGGGCGAGACCGGCGAGGATCAAGTTCCCGAGTGAGTGATCGATCACATCGCCTTCGGAGAACCGGTGGGCGAACAACTCCGACCACAGCGATGGCTCAGGCGTCAAAGCCAGCAAGCAGCGGCGGAGATCACCCGGCGGCGGGATCCCCAGGCCGGTGAGGCGACCCGACGATCCTCCGTCGTCGACCACAGTGACCAGCGCGGTGATCTTGGAGGCATAGCACTGGATAGCCTCGAGCGCCGCTGCCTGTCCGTGCCCGCCTCCAATTGCCACGACGCTGGGCCCGTTCGGGTCGAGCAGGAGAGGTTGCAGAATGGTTTCGGTCTGTGGCTTCAAGTGTCTATGTCCCTGTGGCGAACGACCGCGCGGATATCGCGATCGTTGAGCCGCCTCCCGATCTCGTCTGCGATTGCCACCGAGCGGTGATGTCCTCCGGTGCACCCGATCCCGACCGAAAGGTACGACTTGCCCTCGGTCTCGAAAAGGGGGATGAGGAATGTCAACATCTGCTCGACCTGATCGGCGAACTCGACCGCCCCGGGCTGGCCCATCACGTAGTCGCTTACCTCGGGCTCGGTCCCCCGTTTGTCGCGCAATTCGGGGACCCAGTGTGGGTTTGGCAGGAAACGTACGTCGAAGAGGAGATCGACATCCCTGGGGCTGCCGTGTTTGAAGCCGAACGAGCGCACCGAAACCCGCATCGGAGAGGTCATTTCCTCGTCTGCGAACAGTGTTGTCAACTGTTCTCTGAGCTGGTGAACGTTGAGGTTCGAGGTGTCGATGTAGTAATCCGACATCTCCCTCAACTCGGAGAGGACCTCTCTCTCGGCCGCAATTGCCGCGGTGATCGTCGGTTCGCCGAGCGGGTGGGGTCGCCTGTTCTCCTCATACCGGCGGACGATGACGTCGTCTTCGGCGTCGAGGAAGACCATGCGGCTCTGCACGCCGTTCCTGGCGAGGTCGACGATCGCCGTCTTCAGGTCCTCGATGGGGAGGCCACCACGCGAATCGATGACGAGGGCGAGATGTTTGTGCTTCTCGGGGATGTCGTGTGCCGCTACGGCCTGGACGAGGAGACTCGGCGGAAGGTTGTCGATCACGCTGTATCCGAGGTCCTCGATGACGTTAGCCGCCGAGCTGCGCCCTGCTCCGGACATGCCGGTGAGCAACAGAACGTGGGGATGTTCAATTGAGACTATGTCCATCGGTCGAGCCACCCGTTAGTTGTGAAGGACAGCGTACAGATGGTCGGCCACGGCCTTCGGCACCACTCCGGCGAGCTCTTCCAACGACGCCTCACGGATCTTCTTGAGTGACCCGAACCGCTTGATCAAGTCGCTCTTTCGGCTGGGTCCGATTCCGGGAACATCGTCGAGAAGAGAGTCGACCATCGACTTCGAACGGAGTTGACGGTGGTAGGTGTTGGCGAAACGGTGGGCTTCATCCCGGACCTGTTGGAGCAGGTAGAGGGCGTCGGCGTCACGGGCGATCCGGACCGGCTCGGGCACTCCGGGGAGGTAGACCTCCTCCATCCTCTTGGCCAGCCCGACAACCGGGATCTCCAGACTAAGTTCGTCGAGGACTTTCACCGCCCGGCCCAGCTGTCCGGGGCCTCCGTCGATGACAATCAGCGATGGCGGATAGGAGAATTTGCCCTGCTCGGTGAGTGGTTTATCCCGTTCTGCCAGGTAGGCCTTGAACCGGCGGCGGATTGTCTCCTCCATCGACGCAAAGTCGTCCTGTCCTTGGACGGTTCTCATCTTGAACCGGCGGTATTCGGAAGTTCGTGGCATCCCATCTTCGAGCACGACCATCGATGCGACCGTGTTGGTTCCCTGCAGGGTCGAGATGTCGTAGGCCTCGATCCGAAGCGGTGCCTCCGGCAGGTCCAGCTCGGATTGCAACGAGCGCAGGGCTTTGGCTCGGGCGTTGTGGTCTTTCGACCGTCGGAGTCGGTGTCGGGCAAATGCTTCAGCGGCGTTCATTGTCGTGGTCTCCATGAGCCGTCGCTTTGACCCCCGTTGGGGCACCCGCAAATCGACGTTTGAGCCGCGCCGTTCCGTGAGCCACGCCTTGATGAGGTCACGCTCAGCCGGCTCCAGTGAAACCAGCACCTCCCTCGGCGGCTCCTCATCGCCGTACAGCTCCCGGATCACCCGACCCATCAGCTCGTTGTCGGTCAACTCTTCGACACGGTCGACCACCGTCCCTTTGCGCCCGACCACTCTCCCCTGGCGAACGTAGAGAATCTGGAACGCCGACTCCAGTTCGTCACCGTGGAACGAGATGAGATCGAAACTCTCCGGCCGCTCGGTGACCACCTCCTGGCGAAGCATCGCTCTCCGCACGTCGTCGATCCGGTCTCGATGACGGGCCGCAAGCTCGAATTCCTGTCGATTCGATGCCTCCCACATCTCTGCATCGAGATCGGAGAGCACCGCCTCGGTGTCGCCGCCGAGAAACGTGGCGAGCCCGTCGACCATGACCTGGTAGTCCTCCGGAGTCACTTCCCCAATGCAGGGCCCGGAACACTTCTCAATGTGAAAAAGGAGACAGGGACGGTTCTGCGCCTTCTGCCGTTCGAACATAGCGTTGGAGCATGTCCGCACCGGGAAGGTCCGAAGCAGCTGATCCAGGGTCTTGCGGATGGCATAGGTGTGGGCATACGGGCCGAAGTACTGGTTTCCTTTGCGTTTCTTGCCTCTCATCACTTGGGCACGGGGCCAATCGTGGCTGCGCGTGATCGCCAGGTATGGATAGGACTTGTCGTCGACGAGCTTGACATTGAACCGGGGACGGTGCTTCTTGATCAGGGTGTACTCCAACATCAGCGCCGCGACCTCGGACTCGGTGATGATCCATTCCACTGAGCGCGCGTTGTCGACCATCGTCTGGGTCCTCGGGTGCAGACCGATTCCGAAGTAGGAAGGGATCCTGCCTCTCAGGCTCTTCGCCTTCCCGACGTAGATCACTTTGCCGTTCTTGTCGCGAAAGGAATA
>DATKCM010000132.1:0-20068 GCA_035513195.1 Acidimicrobiia bacterium
ATAAGCACAGCATCGGGAACCGCCTCGTGGATGCGGTCGAGAACCGCCCGACTTCGCTCGGTGAACTCAGGCGGATAGAACTCTTGGCTCGGTGGTGTCATCGGGGACCAACATAGGCAGTAGGTCGTGGACGAAACGGGCCGCCTGCCAACCGGGAAGACTGAATAGGTCAACCCATGCCTGGGTGAGGGGTGTGACCTGCCCGTAGCCGGGCAGCAGAGGGTCAGGTTCGGCGACCAGCACAGTGGTGATCCTCCCCGGTGCAGGGTCCTTCACTCGGTCGGACACCTCGATCCGGGGATCCCCATACACCAGGACGGTCTCATAGTCGGCGATCCGATTTCCTCCCATGTGCGCTACCACAGCACCAAAACCGCCCAGGACCGCAGCAGGGTCGGTGACGGAACGTTCCACCACCGGCGCCGAGGCAGCAACCTCGAAACGGTCGACCACATCCCGACTCAACCTCCGATGCCCGGCCCACAGGATCAACAGCCGGCCCGGATCCACCACCCGAACCCCACCAGCGGGCCGCACCTCAACCGCCCCGATCTCGGTTGGATGACCCAATGCCCGATGGGTCGTAGACACGCCCAGATCCACCTCGTCGGCAAGAGCACCTAGCGAGGCCCACCTTCGCTGATTCCGCTCGATAGCACCAACGAGGAGATGACGCCACACCTGCTGAGTCTTCGATAACACGACCCTACCCTAGCATCTGATTTACACAAATCAGTGGAAATCAGATGCTAGGTGCACCAACTGTCGGATCGCGCGGCCAGCTGTCACCTCGTCGGCCAGCCAGGCGACTTGGGTGCTTGACGACAGCTGTTGTTTGGAGGCATTACCAATGGTCACAGCCCAAGTCTCTATCCTCTGGTTTCATGGCCGGCTCCATCCAACGCCTATCGGACCGTCCGTCACCGTGGCGCGCCCGCTATCGGGCTTCTGATGGACGGGAACAGTCCAAGACCTTCCCCCGCAAGGTGGATGCTGAGCGATGGCTGCGGGATCAGCTAGGCCGCATCGACCGCGCCGAGTGGACCGACCCGAAGGGTGGCGCGGTTGCGTTCGGGGATGTGGCCGCCCGCTGGCTCGACACCCGCCGAGGTGTGCGACCGTCGACTCGAGCTCGCGACGAGTCCTATCTGCGGAACCAGATCCTCCCCTACTTCGGCGCCCGGCCGCTCGCCTCGCTCTCCCCTTCGGACTTCGAGGTTTGGATCGGGGAGCTGGAATCCAAAGGGCTCGCTGCATCCACGATCGTCAAGGGTTGGCAGATCGCCGGTGCGGTGCTGCGTCTTGCTGTGAGGGACGGCCTGATCGCCCGGACGCCGGCGAGAGACGTTGAACTCCCCCGCATCGAGCGCTCCGAGCCTCGCATCGTTGACGTTGAGACGGTGTTCTCCATCGCCGAGGCGATGCCGGGCCTGAGGGACGGGGTGATGGTACTGACCATGGCCTTTGCCGGTTTGCGGTTCGGTGAGGCCGCCGGCCTGTGGGTGGAGGACCTCGACCTGCTGCGACGTCGCCTCACCGTGCGTCGTAACGCCGCCGACGTTAACGGACACGTCATCATCGGTCAGCCCAAGACTCGCAAAGGGGTACGGACGGTGGCCATCCCTTCGACCTTGGCCGACGAACTATCAGGGTATCTCGCCACACATGAGCTCAAGCAAGACTCCTGGCTGTTCCCTGATGCCGCGGGCGGGCCACTGCGTCGCGGCAACTGGGATGCCCGCCGCTGGACGCCGACAGTTCGGGCCCTCGGATTGGACGAACTCGACATGCATGATCTCCGCCACGTTCACGTTTCGGTGCTGATCGACCAGGGCGAGCACCCCAAGGTGATCGCAGAAAGATTGGGCCATGTTTCGGTGCGGACCGTCCTCGATGTGTACGGACACCTGTTTCCAGGCACCGATGAAGAGACCGCTGCGCGACTCGACGAGCGACTTCGCGCGGCACAACGGGGGCACAAATCAGACCCAGCGGACGTTGTCGACCTTCCCAGGAGAGACAAAACCCCAGGCTGACCTGGTTTTTATCTGGTGGGCGTTGACGGACTCGAACCGCCGACCCCTGCCTTGTAAGGGCAGTGCTCTAGCCAACTGAGCTAAACGCCCAAAACACCCGTTCAAGGGTGATTGCGGAGTGTCGATGGTCCCCGAATCGGCACCGCCGACAGAATACACCGACGATCTGGCAACACCCACCGACCGGCGGCAGTCGAGATCCTGCTGAACGATGTTGCAGGGAAAGAGGTGTCACCGGAACCCTCAGGGACTAGACCCATTTGGTGCCTCAGATTGGTCCCCACGACCCATTCAGTTTTCGGCGCCTCTGTCCGATACACGAGCCTGTTGATAAATCCTCAATAGTGGCCAGTCGTGTTCCTACGCTGGCCAGGGACAAAACACTATGGCAAAGAGTGCATCCATCAGACGAGAAGTCAGCGACGAAGCGATCCGGCAGTACCTCGACGGGATCGGGACTTACACGCTGCTCACCGCCGAAGATGAGGTTCAACTTGCCAAAGCCATCGAGACCGGGAAAAAGGCAGCAACGGCACTCGAAAGTGAGCGGGATTCAGCGAAGCGCCGCGAGCTTAAACGCCTGATCCGCACCGGTGAAGAGGCCCGGCAGACCTTCATCAGGGCAAACCTTCGACTTGTGGTCTCCATCGCCAAGCGGTACGGACACGCCCGCCTTCCTTTCCTCGACCTGGTCCAGGAGGGAAACCTCGGTCTGATCAGGGCTGTGGAAAAATTCGAGTACCGGAAGGGTTTCAAGTTCTCCACATACGCGACGTGGTGGATCCGCCAGGCAATCACTAGAGCGATCGCCGACAAGAGCCGCACCATCCGGGTGCCGGTGCACATGATGGACACCATCACCCAGATGCAAACGGCTGAATCGAACCTGATGCGGCGACTCGGACACAAGCCGACCGACGAAGAGCTCGCCGAAGAGTCGGGTCTTACCATTAAGAAACTCATCGAAGCCCGCAAGGTGGCACCCGAGCCCATCTCGCTCTTCGAACCCGTCGGCGATGACAACGCCACCCTGGGCGACTTCCTAGCCGACGATGACGCGGCGACGCCTTTCGAATTGATCGCCTCCAAGCTCAACATCGAAGACCTCCGCCAGATCCTCGATCGTCTCAACGACCGGGAGCGGACCATCATCGAGATGCGCTATGGGTTGAAGGGGACGGTTCCGGCCACCCTCGACGAGGTGGGTCGCCATTTCGACGTCACCCGCGAGCGCATCCGCCAGATCGAAGCCAAGGCCTTGGCGAAGATGAGACACCCGTCGACACCCGGGAGTCTCCGCGAACTCGCTGTCTCCTGACCCCGGCTCCGTCAGGCGTTGTTTATCGGTAGCGGGGAGCCGATCAAGCGGACTTGACCAGCTCCCACAGTTGCGAGACATCCGCCTCCAGAGGTAGCCCCTTATCGGAGTGACTGGGCCGGCCCCGACCGCGGCGCCGGTGGAACGGCTGGCCATCCCAGAAGATGACGCCACCCCAGACCCCCCAGTCGTGGCCCTCGCTCAGCGCGACCTCCAGGCACCTGACCCTGAGGTCACAGCCAGCACAGACCTCCTGGGCCCGGGCCATGTCGGCGGGACGCTCCGAGAAGAACCACTCATGCTCCCCCTCGGAACTACATCGTCCGTTCTCTTGTATTGCTCGTAAGTCTTTGTTCATTGTCGAAAATCCTGATTCTCTTCTTCAGTTGATCGGGGCAAAAAGAAAGCCGCCGGGTGATCCGGCGGCCTGCTCACGAAACGATTGCGAAGATCAAATCATGGGTCTAGAGGCTGCCGGGTGACAGTGGCTGCGCCGCCACCAAGCGTCGGAACGGGCGCGGCAAAGCCAGTGGGCTGCTGGATGAATGCGATATTGCGCTGCTCGTTCACTAGTACCTCATTTCTCGACGGCACAACAATGGTCGATCAGAAACCATCCGTCAAGGCATTTAGGGAATTCATGTCTCGTTTGAATAGGTTGGACGGAATCGATGAGTGAATACCTCGAGTTGCTCGACTACCGGAGGACTGTTGCCGACCTCTATCAGGCTGTTCGTAGTTCCGAACCTTCCCGGACCACGTGGAAGACGTGGCGGACGGAACGGGACAGGATCTTCGCCTCCCACCCCCAATCACCGATCGAGGACAGATCGCAATTCACCTCGCTCCCCTTCTTCGAATTCGACCCGGCGTGGCGTTTCGAAGGAGAGTTCCGGCCAGAGGATGCAACCGCGAAGGACATCTCCAACTCAGGCTCAGACTCCACCCGCTTCGAGCGAATCGGCACAGTGGCGTTCGACATCGATGGTCACCCCTACTCGCTCAGCGTGTTGTGGCTCCATGCATACGGAGGAGGCATGTTCATCCCGTTCCGCGACCGCACCAACGGCGATCTGACATACGGTGGCGGGAGGTACCTCATCGACACCGTGAAAGGAGCCGACCTGGGGCAGACGAGTGATGGCCTCGTCCTCGACTTCAACTACGCGTATCACCCGAGTTGTGTTCACTCCCCCCGTTGGTCGTGCCCACTCGCCCCGCCGGAAAACGCTCTCGACATCGCGGTCACCGCCGGAGAACAGATCCCGATTCCCTGACTTGAGATTTCGGATAGGGTTATGACGTGTACAGATTCATATTCAAGCTGATGCGACTTGGCCTGATGGCAGCCCTAGGCACAGCCATCATCGCAAAGTTCATGCTCAAGTCCAATGCCCAGCCCACAACCCAGGAAGTCGACATGGTTGCGATCTTCGAAGGCGAAGACCTCACCTCGACCGCCGACCCGTTCTACGGGGGAAAAGTCCTCACCATGTTCGGCGGGACACGCCTCGACCTCCGTCAGGTGACACCTGCCCCCACCGGGGTTCATCTCGACCTTGCGATCGTCCTCGGGGGTCTCGACCTCACCGTGCCGCTCGGTTGGAAGGTCGACTTCACCGGGCGGGTGTACGCCGGAGGTTTCGACGATCTCACCGCCACCGACTCCAGTGTCGACGTCACCGTCGTTCACATCGGTGGGTTCGTTGCCTTCGGCGGGGTTCGGGTCGCCAACAAATCCGCAGGCGAAGTCATCTCGGCATGACCGCAACGAGAATCGATGCGACGAGGCTGATCCCCGGTCGCAGCGACCCCCTCGACAATGGCTCGATTGTTCTCGAGGACGGGAAGATCTCGTACGTCGGTCCCAGCGACGGGACCCCCGCAGTCGCCGAAGGGGAGACAATCACTACCCACGCGGTCATGCCTGGAATGTGGGAGTGCCACGGCCATTTCATTGGCATGCTCGGCGCCAACTCGACGAGATGACGGCCCTCCGGCCCAGCTCGCTGCGATGCGGGTCACCCACGACGCCCGCAACGTTTTGGATGCCGGCTTCACATCCGTGCGCGAGATGGGTGGGTACGGGACCTTCCTCGGGCGGACCATCGACGAAGGTTGGGCGGTCGGGCCCAATATCTATGCCAGTGGGGCGATGCTCTCCCAGACTGGAGGGCACGGAGACTTTCACGGTATGCCCCTGGAGCAAGCGAGGAAGTTGGTCCAGGCGCACTGGGGGGAGGACAACATCTGTGATGGGCCTGACGAGTGCCGCGCTGCGGTGCGCCGGATGCTGCGACTCGGTGCAAAGGTGATCAAGATTCACGCCTCCGGTGGGGTGATGAGCGAACTGGACGACCCGATCCTCCCTCAATTCTCCAGAGAAGAGTTGGAGGCCATCGTCGACGAGGCAACCCGGATGGGACGGCTGGTCGGAGCTCACTGCCATGGCAGCAGGGGCATCATCGCTGCCCTTGAAGCCGGGATCAAGACAATCGAGCACGGTACCTACCTCAACGAGGAGGCGGCCGACCTGATGGTGGAGAAGGACGCAACGCTGGTTCCCACCCGGTTCATCGTCGAACACTTGATGGCCGAAGGCGAGAAGCAGGGCATGCCCGAATACGCACGGCGCAAAGGCGAGGAAGCAGCCAAGAAACACAGCGACGCGGTCTCCCTGGCGATCGACAAAGGAGTGCGCATCGCCCTGGGAACCGACATCTGGGCAACAGGGATGTGGGGCCGGAATGCTGAAGAGCTGGGCCTTCTGGTCAAAGACGGGATGACCAACCTCAAGGCTATCGAAGCTGCTACAGCCAACGGGCCGGAAACGCTCGGCCCACAGGCACCACGGTCGGGGCAACTGATCGAGGGCTACGACGCCGATGTCATCTGCGTGGCCGGCGACCCATCAATCGACGTCACCGTCCTCGAAACCCCATCCAACATCACCCACGTCTTCAAAGGCGGCGTGCGGTACAAAGAGCCCACGGGCTGAGCCAGGAGCCCGTTCCTAGACGATCCGGCGTTTGGAGGCCCAGCGGGCTAGTTCGTGGCGGTTGGTGAGCTGAAGCTTCCGTAGCACCGATGACACATGGGTCTCGACGGTTTTGATCGAGATGTTGAGCTTGCGCGCAACCTGCTTGTAGGCGAACCCACGGGCGATGAGGCGGAGGACGTCCTTTTCCCGGACAGTGAGCTGGTCCATCTCAGGGTCTTCAGTCGACGGGATCGCTCCGGCGAATGCGTCGAGCACGAACCCTGCAAGCCGCGGTGAGAAGACGGCGTCGCCGGCATGAATCCGGCGGATTGCATCCGCCAGCTCCTCGGGCCCGATCGTCTTGGTTACATACCCGCGCGCCCCGGCCCGGATCATCGCAATCACATCTTCTGCGCTGTCCGAGACCGAAAGCGCCAGAAACTTGATGTCGGGGTTGGTCTCCGCCACCCCCTCGACCACCGCCACTCCCCCACCGTCCGGCATGTGGACATCGATGAGCACGACGTCGGGCTTGAAGTTGCGGATGCCCTCGATCGCGGCGTCGACATCGTACGCGGTACCCACGATCGAAAACTCCGCGGCAAGCTCAGATTTGACCCCGGCGAGAAAGAGCCTGTGGTCGTCAACCAGGAAGACCTTCGTGTTCATGTTCCCTCTAGCTTCATCCTGATCAACACCTCGGTGCCCTCGCCCGGCTCCGACTCGATGGACACCTTCGCCCCCGCCTTCTCGGCACGGGCGATGATCGAGTTCTCGATGCCCTTGCGGTCGGATCCGACGTTTGCGGGGTCGAACCCCTTTCCCTGGTCGGTCACGAAGATCTCGAGGGTTTCGTGACCGACTTCCATATAAGCCGATACCCGGTCAGCCCCGGAATGTTTGGCGGCGTTGACCATTGCCTCGTTGACTGCACCCAACAGAGGGCGAAGGGATTCGTCGAGAGTGATGTCACCGACCGTGACGACGTCGACAGGGACCTGGTGATCCTGTTCCACCTTGCTGGCGATGCCCCGCAAAGCGGTCGAGACCAGGTCCACACCGTCGAGAGGCATGTTTCCGTAGAGCCAATCTCTCAGCTCGCCCTCCTGGTGCCGTGCCAGGAGGCCCATTCGGACCGGATCGTCCGAGCGCTGGATCAACGCGAGAGTCTGCAGCACCGAGTCGTGGAGATGGGCGGCCATCTCGGCTCTCTCTTCCTGTCTGATCCGCTCCCTTCGCTCGTGACCGAGGTCCTGAGCGAGTCGCCTCACCCAAGGCCCGAAGGCCACCAGCAGTCCGAGCCCGGTGAGCGCCACGGCAAGCAAGACGGCCCCGAGCTCGGCGACCGGCCCGATGGTGCTCGCCATGAACGCGAGCCCACCCACCAGAAGGCTCACCCCGATGAGGATCCGGACGCGGCCGGGCTGCTCCACACCGGGATCGAGTAGCGAAGTGAGCGGTGAGGGAAGGCTTCGGTCAGTCAATGCGGCGACACCGAAGGAGATCGCGGTGACAATCCACACCAGAGCGTCATCGGGCCACCAGCCGAACACACGCAGCAGGAGAAGGAACCCGAGGAAGGCCATACCCAGTCCGATCCCCTGCTGGCCGTCGACCATCTCGACCTCGCGATCGTCGACGTCGTCGAAGCTGACCAACCACAAGATGATGTATAGGAAGAATCCAAGCCCCCAGATCATCGAGAGACTGACGAAGGCCGCCCTGACGAAGGTGTCATGAACGCGCAATGTGTCGGCCACGCCACCGGCGACTCCGGCGGCGATCCGATTCGAGCGCCGCCGATAGAGGTCAAAACTTCGATCCATTGACATAGATCATCGCCGTTATCGCACCTGACCTCAATCGGGGTTTCCCCTGACCGTCTCAGGGGACGGTCAGGGTCGTCCCCGATTGTGACCGTACGAGGATTCGGAGATGATTCAGGTATGGAACAAGAACCAACCACAATGGAGAATCCGACTTCTCCTCCTCCCCACGGGAGCAAAGAATTAACCCGAGCTGTCGACGACCGGATCCTCGGTGGTGTCGCGGTGGGCATCGCCCGTCGCGTCGACCTCCCGACCTGGCTGGTGAGGGTGTTGTTCATCATCTTCAGCTTTGGAGGCGGCCTCGGCCTGGCCGTTTATGCGGCCTTCTGGGTGTTCATCAGATCTGAAGACGAACCCGACACGATCGCCGAGAGATTCCTCTCCAGGACCACGAGTATCGGGTCGTGGGTGGGAATTGCGTTGATATTTGTTGCAATTCTCGTACTGCTCGACAACGTCCCCCTTCTTTCCGGAGGGGTGATCTGGGCGGTCGGCCTGCTTGCTATCGGCTTGCTGCTCTATTCGGGCGAACTCCCGCGCCTGTTCAAAGACACCGGTTCAAAGGAGGGCGTTCAACAAATGACAACGAGAACTGACACCGGGACAACAGCTGTATCCGAAGAGCACGTGGGAGGCGGAGCAGGGGCAACAACTCCTCCCCCTCCGCCACCCACGCCGACCCCGACACCGCCGATAATTCCTCCTGCCCGTCCTCCCAAGCCGAGGTCAATGCTGGGCAGGGTCACCTTCGGGGTGATGGCTATCGCCCTGGGCGTTCTCGCCCTCCTCGACAACACAACCACCGCGATCGATCCCGCGGCGCGGCACTACCTCGCGCTGGCGATGACGGTGCTTGGAATCGGGTTGATTACGGGAGCGTTCATCGGGCGTGCCAGATGGCTGATCCTGATTGGTGTGCTCGGGCTCCCCTTCCTCTTCGGGTCACCGGCACTCGAGTTCGATTTCGAGGACTGGAACTCCGCGTCGGTCTATCAGACACCGACAGAATTCGCTGACGTCCAGCCCGCATACGATCACACGATCGGACGATTCGTCGTCGACCTCCGCGACCTCCCCTGGAACGGTGAGGAAATCCACCTCGATGTCTCGATGAGCATCGGCGAATTGCGGATACTGCTTCCTGATGACGTTTCGGTCACCGGTGCAGCCGACGTTGGCATAGGTCACGTCGAATTCGGCTCGGACCAGTCGTCCGGGTTGGGTCCCGAACTGGCATTGCACGCAGACGGAAGCAGCGGCGCCATCGACCTCGAAGCAACGTTGGGAATCGGCGAGATCGACATCGACCGCTTCTCGGCCAATAATTAAAGGACCACACAATGAAACCGCACAAATTCGACACACTCTCGTTCATCTCAGGCCTGGTCTTCACTGGCTTCGGGCTCCTCTTCCTCATCCCCAACAACACCGACGACCTCATCGACGTGTTCGTGGACGTGGGCAGCTGGGCATGGCCACTGGTCCTTCTCGGAATCGGGCTTGCGATAATCGTCCCTGTCTTCGTCAACCGGGAAGATCCGACTGAAACCGACACAGAGACCGAGTCGGTTCAGGTCGACTGAGCCGGCCACATCACCCGGAAAAGGGTGCGCAGGGCGACGATGAGGATGAGGACACCAAAAGCCAGCGACAGGGTGTCCTCATTCACGCCCAGGGCCAGGCGGCTCCCGAGCAATGACCCAACGGCTCCTCCGGCTCCGGCCAACAGCCCATCTCTCGGAACCACCCGGCCGTTCCGGTAGTTGGCCATGGTTCCGGCAGTGGCGGTGAGAACGATCGCCAGCAGCGATGTCCCTTGCGCCTCATGCTGGGTCAGGCCAATGAAGAATACAGCGGCCGGAACGTTCACCACTCCTCCTCCCACGCCGGCGATCCCTGCAAAGAAGCCGCCCACCAGCCCGATGCCGACCGAGATCCCAAGTTGAGCGAGAGTGGAAAGCTCGCCCGCTCCCTGCAGTGGCTCGGCCCCCGAAACCATCCGCACACCTGCCACCAGCAACACAAGGCCGAACACGATCGTCAGGTTCCTTGTGGTCATCCGGTGCATGGTGTTCGCCCCGAGGATCGACCCGACCACGCCTCCGAGCCCGATGCTCAGCCCGACGTCGAGCTGCAACTCACCCGAGGCACCAAAACTGATCGCGCCCACCACGGCGATGAGAATGATCGCCGCCAGCGAAGTGGCGTGGGCGCGGTGACGTTCGAGCCCGATGAAGAGGAGGAGCGGGACGAGAATGATGCCTCCACCCAGTCCGAGGCCACCGCCGAGAATCCCTGCTGCGAGCCCAACGGCGATGTATTTCCATGGCTTGATGCCAGGTTTCTGGGTCTCCTGAGAAGCGATGGGAGGAATCTAGTGCTCTGTCCAACAACGATGGCGATGTTCAGGGCGAGTCAGGGGCGTCGTCCAGCAAGAACGCAGGACGAAGGCGCACTGGGCCGTTCGTCGAGGACGAGGACGCAGCTGGCGGCGTCATCTGGCCGTCCTGAACGCGGCAAACGTTGGTGGACGGGGCACCAGTGCGACGGGACTCGTCTACTGAATCGCTCGGGCACCGACATCCACCCCGGATCGACCGCTAGACCCTCAGCTCCCAGACCCGGGCAGTCCACAGGAGCCGGCTACCCCGCTGGGTGAGGTCGACAACCTTCTCTTTGAGCAACTCGAGCAATGCCGGGTGCTCAGCCACCGACGAAGGCAGGGGTATGTTCCGTTCGGCCAACTGCTTCAACGTTCCGAAGGCGGAACGGGCACGGCTGAGGATGGACTCCTCATCCTGGAGGCTTCCCGTGGGAAGGAACATCCGCCCCCCCTTCGCAAGGAAACCTCTCGCCTCTTCGATCATCCGCATCGGCAGCTCGGCACCGGTCGGCCCGCCCGACAGACCCGAGGGGAACCAACCCGTCGCTCGTGCCAGCTCGTCCGGAATCCCCGAGACATCTCCGATCAGGACATCAGCCTGCAAGCCTTGAGGAAGGGGATCGAACAAATCCCCCTGGAAGAAATGGGTCTTCTCCGCCACACCGTGGGCGCTGGCGTTGGCCGAAGCAATCTCGGCCGTCCCGTCGGCCGCATCGACTCCGTAAACCTCTCCTGCTCCGAGCTTGGCTGCAACGATGGAAAGGACTCCCGAGCCGCACCCGGCATCGATGACGATACTGCCTTCATCGAAATCCAGCGCCTCGGCCAGAAGGTAGGAAACCGTCGTGGGTCGGAAGGTCGCAGGACCCACAAGGAGTTCCATTGGCCCCTCACGGCCCTTCCACTTGAATGTCTCGGTGATCATGTCGCTAAGGATAATCCCCCACATGCCCCTGGTCACCCAAGGGCACCAAAATTCAGTGCACCTAGGGACATTTCACCAGGTTGGTGTGTATGAGATGAGTGTTTTCATGTAGTTGGCGCGCTCGAATGCAACCGGGTCGGCAACGGCCATCTGGCTCAGGCTCCCCCTTGCCTGTTCCACCGATGAATATCCTTTGGCCGCGAGCCAAGATTCGAGACCGTCCCTGACCTTCGTCAGCTGTTGGGGGCCGTGCTGGAGCAGTGCCGATGCCATCATTGTCACGGTGGCACCGGCCAACACGCATTTGATGGCGTCCTCGGACTCGTGGACCCCGCTGGTGGCGGCGAGGTCGACGCCGACCCGGCCGTGGAGAATCGCCAGCCAGCGGAGCACGAGACGGGCTTCGTATGGCCGCGACAGGACCAGGTTCGGCACCACGTCCATCGTCTCGAGATCGAAGTCAGGCTTGTAGAACCTGTTGAATAGAACCAGGGCGTCGGCACCTGCGTCCCCGAGCCGCTTCGCCATCGCCCCCATCGCCGAGAAATACGGACCGACCTTCACCGCAAGAGGAAGGTCGATTGCGGCCCTCACCGATTCGACCAGGCGGAGGTAGGCCCATTCGATCTGCGCTGACGACTCCTCGACATCGGCGGCGACCTTGTAGACGTTCAGCTCCAGGGCATCGACACCCTCGTCGGCAAGGACGCGGGCATAAAGCGTCCATCCACCGGACGAAACCCCGTTGAGACTGGCGATGACCGGGACATCGACCTCGCGCCTGGCGCGTCTCACCAGATCGAGATACAGCTTGGGCCCGGTGTTGTAATCGTCGAGGTCGGGCAGGTATCCAGAAGCGGCCTCTCCGAAAGCCCCCGCACCCTGCTCGAGGTCGTAGTGGACCGCCATTGCATCATGTTCGATCTGCTCCTCGAACAGGCTGGGAAGCACCAACGCGGGTGCGCCGGCGTCGACGAGAGCATGAATGTGGTCGATGTCGCCCGTCAGCGGCGATGCCGACGGCATCACCGGATGGGCGAGGCGCATTCCCATGTACTCGACACTCAGATCGACAGTCATTCCTCTACCTCCGCATATTCGGCAGTCCTGTGGATGGTCACCATCTGCTCGTAGAAATGCCAGCGATCGTCGATATCCCTTTGGGCACCTTCCATCAACGCTTCGGCACGCTCGGGATTGACCCGTCCCAACATGGAGAAACGCGCCTCTTTGCTCGCAAAATCCCTGAACGGGATGGTCGGCTTGCGGCTGTCAAGGTAGAGGGCGGGATCGCCTGCCACCTCCCGTGCCGGATCGAATCGATAGAGCGGCCAATAGCCGGAGGCCGTGGCATCTTTTTGGTGACTCATCTGGGTCGACATATCGATCCCGTGTGCAATGCAGGGACTGTACGCGATCAGCAGCGAAACGCCCTCGTGTTGCTCCGCCTCGGCAAAAGCACGAACGGTCTGGGTCGGGTTTGCGCCCATCGCCACCTGTGCAACATAGACGTTTCCGTATGACATCGCGATCTGACCGAGATCCTTCTTCCCCGTCGCCTTGCCCCCCGCCGCATACTTGGCGATGGCGCCCCGCGGCGTTGCCTTGGACGCCTGGCCTCCGGTGTTGGAATAGACCTCGGTGTCGAGGACCAGGATGTTGATGTTCCTGCCCGACGCAAACACATGGTCGAGGCCGCCGAAGCCGATGTCGTACGCCCAGCCATCTCCACCCACAATCCAAATGCTGGTCTCGATCAGTGTGTCGGCAACGCCTTCCAGCCGCCTTGCCAGGGGTCCGTCCATGCCGACGAGTCGCTCCTTCAATGCCGTGACCTGCTCCCGCTGCAACTTGACGAGCGAGTCGAGGTCGGATCTGTCAGGCTCGGTCGCCGTCTCGATGATCTCTTCGGCCAGTTCTCCGAGCTCGATCGCCAGAGCGGTGACCAACAGGATTGCGTCCTGACGCTGGGTCTCCTGAGCCAGCCTCATCCCGAGCCCGAATTCGGCATTGTCCTCGAAGAGGCTGTTAGCCCACGCCGGGCCCCGGCCCGACTCGTTCTGGGTCCAGGGCGTCGTGGGAAGGTTCCCTCCGTAGATCGAAGAGCAGCCGGTGGCGTTGGCAATTATCGCCCGGTCCCCCACAAGCTGGGTCAACAACTTCAGATACGGTGTCTCGCCGCAGCCGGCGCAGGCACCCGAGAACTCGAAGAGGGGCTCGAGGAACTGCGATCCTTTGACCGTGCCTGCCTTGACCTCACTCCGGTCGATTTCGGGAATCTCGAGGAAGTAGCTGAAGTTTTCGCGCTCGCGCTCTAGGTGCGCAGCCTTCGGCTCCATGTTGATCGCCTTGTGTTTCACCATCTCCTTGGAGTGGGCGGGGCAAACATCGACGCACACACCACAGCCGGTGCAGTCATCGGGCGCCACCTGAACGACGATCTGGTTGCCGGGGAAGTCCTTTCCGGTGGGGTCCTTGGAGACAAACCCCTCGGGTGCAGCACCGTTGGGTACGAAGGCCTTGAGCCTGATCGCGGCATGGGGGCAGGCAAGAGCGCAACGACCACAGTCGATACACAGCGCCGGATCCCAGATCGGAATCTCGAGGGCGATCGAACGCTTCTCCCAACGGGCAGTTCCCGTGGGGAAGGTCCCGTCCACCGGCAACGCCGAAACCGGCAGGAAGTCGCCCCGGTCGTCCATCATGATGGCGGTGACCCTCTGGACGAAGTCGGGAGCGATGTCGGGCACAACCGCCGGGCGCCCCGTCTCCGCATCGACGGGCCCGGGCTCGACCCGGAAGAGACCCTGGAGGGAATTGTCAACCGCCTCGTTGTTGCGGCGAACCACCGTCTCGCCCAACTTCCCGTAGGACTTTTCGATCTGGGTCTTGATCTCGGCGATGGCCTCATCGGTGGGGAGGATCGACGACAGCGCGAAGAAGCAGGTCTGCAGAACAGTGTTTATCCGCTGGCCAAGTCCGGCATCCCGGGCAATGGTCAGGGCGTCGATGGCCCACACCTCCAACCCCTTCTCCACGATCTTGGATTGGGCATGACCGGGGATGCGACTCCAGGTATCCGCCGGCGGGTAGGGGCTATTGATGAGCAGTGTTGCCCCCGGCGCGGCCCGTTCCAGGGCATCGGTGGCGCCTAACAGGTCGAATTGATGGACAGCGACGAAGTCAGCCTTGTCGATCAGGTAGGTGGAGTCGATCGGCTCGGGAGACACACGCAGATGCGAAACGGTCCTCGATCCCGATTTCTTCGAGTCGTACACGAAGTATCCCTGCGAGTGGAGAGGTGTCGACTCACCGATGATCTTGGCGGAGTTCTTGTTGGCGCCGACCGTGCCGTCAGAGCCGAGCCCGTAAAACAGGGCCCGTTTGACATGTGAAGGCTCCCGATACCACTCCGGGTCGTAGTCGATGGACAACCCGGTGACATCATCGACGATGCCGACCGTGAAGTGTCTCCGCGGGGCGTCCTTCGCTATCTCCTCGAACACCCCGGCGACCATCGACGGCGTGAACTCCTTCGACGACAGGCCGTAACGACCGCCATAGACATCGATATCCCGGCGTCCCTGCTCGGCAAGGGCTGCAATCACATCGAGATAGAGGGGGTCTCCAACCGCCCCGGGCTCTTTGGTCCTGTCGAGAACGGCAAGTCGGCGGACCCCGGAGGGCAGGGCGGCAGTGAAGGAAACCCCGTCGAACGGCCTGTACAGCTTTACCACCATCAGGCCCACTTTCCTTCCGTCGGCGACCAGCCTCTTGATGGCGTCAAGGGCTGCCCCCGCCCCGGACCCCATCAGCACGATCACATCTTCGGCGTCAGGGGCACCGTGATACTCGAACAAGCGGTGAGGTCGGCCTGTCAGTTCACCAACCCGGTCCATCGTGTTCTGGATGATCGAGGACAGGTCGTCATAGAAAGGATTGCTCGCCTCACGTGCCTGGAAGAACACATCTGGGTTCTGGGCGCTGCCCCGGAGCACGGGCCTGTTGGGATTGAGAGCACGGAGCCGGTGTGCGAAAATCAACTCCTCGTCGACGAGCTGGCGGAGGATGCCATCGTCGATCAGATGGATCTTGGCGACTTCGTGGGAGGTCCGGAAGCCGTCGAAGAAGTGGAGAAACGGGACACGCGCCTCCAGAGTGGCGAGATGGGACACGAGGGCGAAGTCGTGAGCCTCCTGGACCGACGACGACGAAAGCATCGCCCAGCCGGTCTGGCGGGCGGCCATCACATCGGAGTGATCACCGAAGATGGAGAGGGCGTGGGTGGCAACGGTCCGGGCGGCAACGTGGATGACACTCGGCGTCAGCTCTCCTGCGATCTTGAACATGTTGGGGAGCATGAGGAGAAGACCCTGCGAGGCTGTGAACGTGGTGGAAAGCGACCCCGACTGGAGAGCCCCGTGTATGGCACCTGCGGCACCGGCCTCAGACTGCATTTCGACGACTTCGGGGACAACACCCCAGAGGTTTGGTTGCCCCCGCAACGACCAGGCGTCGGCCAGCTCGCCCATCGGTGATGCGGGGGTGATCGGGTATACGGCGATTACCTCGCTGAGCTTGTGCGCGATGCGGGCGGCGGCTTCATTCCCATCGATGGTGGCCGGGGCGGCGTTGGAAACACTCACTCCACCAAGCTATGGCCCGGGTCGCTTCAGGTTAAGTGACGAATGACCCCGATCGGAGGGACAATGTGCCCGCTAGCGGCACAACCCCGGCCTGAACTACCGCTGTCGGGTTCGCAAAACAACCTATTGGGTCTACGGTATTGACCGACAACCCGGGTGGGGAATCGAACCAGGACATGGGGGTCCGATGCCGCGTCGCAAACTCGTATCAGTGGTCGCTCTTGTAGTTTTCGTCTCGGCCTGTACGGCTGGCAGCACAGCGACGACGACTCCATCGACGACCCCCACTACCGAGCCAACCACAACCACGACCCAGCCGACTACCACAACCACCGCACCGTTCGTGGTCGAAGGTGCCAACCCACGACTGACTGCCCTGGTTGAAGGGTTCTATGAGTACGCCGCAGGCACGACCGATGTTCCGCCAGCGATGCCAGCTGAGCTGCTTGCTTCGATTACGCCCTCCCCGGCAGAACGACCGGATGGTGGCATCGCGACCGGTGCGACCTTCAAGGGCCAGAACATTGCAACGGTCCAGGTGGGCAACGACCTGTTCCTCGCTGTCGACGACGGATCGGGCTGGAGGATCGTCGGTGGGGAGTGGCCCGATGCCGGTGTAGCTGCATACTACGGATCCGTGCCCCGCTTGATCGCCGTGGTCGGATCGGACGCCCGAACCGGAGAACCCGTCGACGAAACCCGGGCCGACAGCATCCACTTCGTGGCATTGGACGGTGCGGGCGGCGGCGCCGTCGTCGGGTTGCCCAGGGACTCCTACGTACCGGTACCGGGCTACGGCACCCGCAAGATCACCGGATCATTGGCTCTTGGTGGACCGGACGTGATGATGGAGTCTTTCCGCAACCTGACGGGGCTCCCCCTCGAGGGCTACGTTCTCACCGGCTTCGCCGGGTTCCAGGGTCTGATCGAAATCCTCGGCGGTGTTGAGGTCGAGGTGCCCTTCGCGATCAACGACGTCAACGCGAAGGCCGCCCTGAGCGCCGGACTCCAGGTTCTCAGTGGGTTCGACGCATTGGCGTTCGCCCGTGCCCGGAAGACTGTGCCCGGTGGTGACTTCACCCGATCGGAGCATCAGGGCGACATCCTCATCGCCGCGGCACAGGGCGTTCGCGCTATGGGACCGCTGGCTATCCCCAGCCTCATGGAGGCCGCTGAGCTTTCATTCCTGACCGATCTCAGCCCCGAGCAACTTCTCACGTTCTCTGTATTGGCAACGAAATCGAATCTCGATGAGATGCCGAACATCGTCGCACCCGGATCACCGGGCCGGGCCGGTAGCGCGAGCGTCGTCTACCTCGCCGATGCAGCATATGGGATATTCGCCGACCTCTCCGACGGTCGACTCGGCGACTGACAGCACATCGGGCGCGTGCTCATGACACCAGCCAAGGTTCGCTCCCAGATCGTAACACGACTCGGTCAAACCGAAGCTTCACCGCGGGCGTATGCCACCGCCTCTTCGACGGTGTATCCGTAGCCCTCCTGATAAGCGGTTTCGTCCGCATCGGACCGCTGGTTGAGAAACTCCACCATCTCGGGAAACTGGTTGACGTCCACATCCGAAATGGCCACACCGGTGTCCGCCTTGAGTCGGCGCGCGGCACCAATCAGGCGGGCCGCCCTGGCCCGGTCTTCCCGGCGGAGGGCGGCGAGGGAAAGGTGCTCGAAGATGAGGGTAAGAGCCGACAGGTCGGTGGTAGCCCCGAATATCTCGAGACTGCGCTCCAGATACGGCTCCGCCCCATCCGACTGGTTTTCCTTCGCATAGCCATACGCAACCATGAACCACGACCAGCCCAGGTCAAAAGGCGCATCGAGGGCGAGGAACTCCTCGGCGGCGCGTTTGTTCCAATCGACCACCTCCGGCCACTGCTGCCTGAACCCAGCTAAGTCTCCCAGACCCCAATAGGCCCTTCCGACCCCGATCTTCCGCTCCATTCTCTCGCTCAGCCGGAGTGATTCCCTGAGACACTCCTCGGCACCGTCGATGTCACCCGAGTACATGAGCGGGAAGCTGAGGTTGTACAGAGCCTCGGAGATGTCAGCGTCATCCCCGACTACTCGGAAGAGCTCAAGCGCCTCCTGGTATAGCTCAAGGGTCCCTTGCCATTCCCCCTGCCAGTACATCAAGCCGGCAAGCCCGGTGAGGGCGTGCGCCCTCGCTATCTTGTCCTCGCCCTCTTCGAGGGAAAGGGCGCGCTCGATATGTTTTCTCCCTTCGACCAGGTGGCCCCGCACCTGCCAGAACCGCCACAAGCATCCGGCGAAGCCGAGGGCGACCGAGACGTCCTTGTGGTGTATCGAATGGTCGATCGCGGCACGCAGGTTGTCATGGTCGATCGACAAGCGATCCAGCCAGTGCAGCTGGCGGGAGGTGAGTATCTCTCGGTCCGCCATTTCTGCCAGATTGAGAAAGACCTCGGCGTGGCGGTCCTGAACCTCGGTTTCGATCCCCCGGGCAACCAGGGCGGCATAGCCGTATTCGCGAATCACCGTGAGCATGCGAAATCGTGGAGTGCCGGCGCTTTCGATCTGATGAATCAGGCTGCTCTCAACAAGCTGGGTCATCCCGTCGAGCACATCGACTCCGTCTTCTTCAAGCCCGCACACGGCCTCAGCGTGATCGAGAGTGAACGTGCCGGCGAACACCGACAGCTTCTCAAACAGCCGTCTTGTCGGCTCATCGAGGAAGTCGTAGCTCCAGCCTATCGCATTGACAATCGACCGCTGCCGTTCGGGGAGGTCGGGTGAGGAGGATGAAAGGAGCCGATTGCTCAGACGCTCGAGGATCACCTCCGGGGTGAGGCTCCTCATCCGCGACGCAGCAAGTTCGATGGCGAGCGGGAGCCCGTCGAGAGAACGGGCGATTGACGATACCGTGTCGATGTTGGACTGGTTCAGTTCGAAATCGGGCCGGACGGCGGCGGCGCGACTGGCGAAGAGCCTGACGCTGGGAGCCAACCCCACTTCGCCAAAGTGGACGTTGGCGTCCGGTACGTCGAGGGACGGCACCGGGAACTCGCGTTCCCCCGAGATGCGTAAAGGGATCCTGGAGGTCGTCACGATCTTGAGACCGGGAGCTGCGCCCAGCAGAGTGGATACGATCGACGCTCCCGGGAGCAAGTGTTCGAAGTTGTCGAGGATGAGCAGGACATCTCGTTCGGCGAGATAGCGGTGCAGATGTGTGACTGGATCAATGCCCGCGGCGGTCTCGAGACCCATGCCTTCGAGTACCTTGCTCGCTATCAAGTCGGGATCAAGGATGGTTGCCAGGGGGATGAAAAAGGCGCCGTCGTCAAAGGTCGCTTCGACCCGGCGGCCGAGTTCTATCGAGAGCCGGGTCTTGCCGGTACCACCCGGACCGGTGAGGGTGAGCAGACGGTGGGTGCGGAGTGTTTCCTCACCCCTTTCCAGTTCCACTTCACGACCAACGAATTCGCTGAGAGGTTCCGGGAGCCTCGATGTGGAGACCGACCCGGTCGGCGGTGGGAAACTCTCCTCGAGGCCATCCGCGCCGAGTTGATAGAGGGTGTCGGAGCGGTCGAATCCTGGCAGTTTGTGTCGGCCCAGATCACGCAGGGAGACCCCGGTCGGGACGCGATCGTCCACGAGAAGGGCGGTGATCGACGAGACGAGAACCTGTCCCCCATGGGCCGCTGCCGCCACCCGCTGTGCCCGATGAACATCAACTCCGACATAATTGGCTGCCCCGAGGACTCCATTCCCTGAGTGGATGCCGATTCGCACCCTCAGCTTTGCGTCCGGATGCCATCGCTCTGCCGACACGGCACTCTGAATGTCCACTCCGGCTGCGATGGCACCTGCCGGATCCCGGAACACCGCAAAGAAGGAGTCGCCTTCCGTGGCCACCTCACGGCCACCATGGCCAGCGAGAGCCGCCCTGATTATCTCATTGTGCCGCTCGAGGAT
>DATKCM010000133.1:0-5148 GCA_035513195.1 Acidimicrobiia bacterium
TGATCGCGGGGAGGACCGGCGATGAGCGAGGTGGCCAGCCTCCGGAAACGGTCAACATCCTGCCGCCCTCGATCACCGTCGGCGGTCACATGATCCATGCCGTGGGTCTGGCCTGGGCCGAGAAGCTGAAAGGGTCGACCCGGGTTGCTCTCACCTCGTTCGGCGATGGCGCCACCTCGGAGGGCGACTTTCACGAAGCGATGAACTTCGCTGCTGTATATCAGACGCCAACCATTTTCCTGTGCCAGAACAACGGGTTCGCCATCTCTTACCCCAGGCACGAGCAGACCAGATCCGAGTCCATTGCTTTGAAGGCCGACGGCTACGGAATGCCCGGCGAGCAGGTCGACGGCAACGACATAGCGGCCGTGGTGGCTGCGGTTTCAGTCGCCGTCGAGCGGGCCAGGAAAGGCGACGGTCCGTCCCTGATCGAGGCAGTCACCTACCGCATGGGCCCCCACACCACCAGCGACGACCCGGGCCGTTATCGCGACGCTGCTGATGCTGAAAGGTGGCGCGAACGTGATCCGCTGCTGCGGGTGAGAAAGCTCTTCCAGAAGGCGAGCGAATGGTCCGAGGAGTGGGAGGCGGAACTCGAGACCCGGGCGACCGAGCGGATCGAGCAAGCGGTCGCCGAGGCCGAGGGTCTTCCGGTGCCTCGGCGCGAGGAGATGTTCGCGCGGATGTACGCAGAGATGACCAAGCCGCTCCGCCGCCAACTCGACGGGGGTGACGAGTGACAGAGCTCAACGTCGCCCAGGCCCTGAATCAGGCACTCGACACCGCCCTGGAGTCGGACGAGCGCGTCCTGCTCCTGGGCGAGGACATCGGACGCACCGGCGGCGTATTCCGCATCACCGACGGACTACTGGAGAAGCACGGGCCAAAACGGGTTTACGACACGCCGGTGGCCGAGTCCGGGATTGTCGGTGCCGCGTTCGGCCTCGCCATCGCCGGGATGCGGCCGGTGGCCGAGCTCCAGTTCATGGGCTTTTCTTATCCCGCCTACGACCAAATCATCAATCACGTCGCCAGGATCAGGAACCGCTCGAACCACCGGTTCACCGCTCCTCTGGTGATTCGTATTCCGTTCGGCGGTGGGATCGGGGCGGCTGAGCACCACTCGGAGTCGGCCGAGGCGATCTACGCCCATGTGCCGGGTCTGAAGGTTGTGGTCCCTTCGACCCCGCACGATGCCAAAGGTCTGCTTCTTGCGGCCATCGAGGATCCCGATCCGGTGGTCTTTCTCGAACCGATCCGGATGTATCGTGCCGTCAAGGAGGATGTCCCGGATATCTATTACACGACCGCGCTAGGGAAGGTCCGCGTTGAACGGGGAGGCGACGACATCACGCTGATCAGCTGGGGGGCGATGATGAAAGAGACCAGGGCGGCAGCCACCATGATCGAACAGGAGGGCGGCTCCGTCGAAGTGCTCGATCTCCACACCCTTTCCCCACTGGATGCCGACGGGATCGTCGAATCGGTATGCAAGACGGGCCGGGCCGTGGTCGTCCATGAGGCTCCCCGGACCGGTGGATTTGGTGGAGAGGTTGCAGCGATCATCCAGGAACGCTGCCTCTATTCCCTTCTGGCACCGGTCCGGCGAGTGACCGGGCCGGACACCATCTTCCCGTTGAAGCGGTCGGAAGGTCACTACCTTCCCTCTACAGAACAGATTGTCAAAGTCGCAATGAGAGCCTTGGAGGAGTAGTGGCCCAGGAGTTCAGGCTGCCGGACATCGGCGAAGGATTGACTGAAGCGGAAATTGTCCGCTGGTTGGTCGAGGAGGGTGAGAGGGTCGAGGCCGACCAACCTGTCGTCGAAGTGGAAACCGACAAGGCGGTCGTGGAGATCCCGTCACCGTACGCGGGCATCGTCCTCAAACACGGTGGCGCCCCCGGTGACGTGATCGAAGTGGGGAGTGTCCTCCTGGTGGTGGGCGAGGCGGATGAAGATGATGCGCCAGTCGCCGGGGTCGAGGAACCAGAAGGCGACGTGCTCGCGGACGACGAAGGAGGGGACGAAGGAGAGGACGAAAGGTTTGGCTCGCCACAATTCAGGTCCGGAGATGCCGCTCCGATCGTTGGCACAATCAGCGAGGAGGCGGAGGTGCTCGCTCCACGCGTCGAACATGCGCCCGAGGCAGCGGACCATGTGAGGGCACTGCCGATCGTGCGCAAACTGGCCCGCGACCACGGCATCGACTTGTCCCGTGTCGAAGGCAGCGGGTCGGATGGCCGAATCACGCGAGCCGATGTTCAGGCGGTGATCGACTCCGGGGCCCAACCTCCCCGCGTTGAGTCTCCTCAACCTGCTCAGACGCCGTCCGTCCCCTCAACGGCATCTCCGACAGTCCCGACGGCGGCCACCGAAGACCAGCGGGAGAAGATGTCGCGCCTGCGGCGGACCATTGCTGCGAACATGTCCAAGAGCTGGGCGGAGATCCCTCACGTGACCACGTTTGAAGATGTGGATGCCACCCGTCTTCTTGAAACCAGGGGTGCCCTCGCTCAACGCTACGACCGGAAGATCCCTCTCGAAGCCCTTGTGATCAGGGCGGTGCTTCCCGCTCTCGATACCTTCCCGGAATTCAATGCGACGCTCGACGGCGAGGAATTGGTGATGCACGCCTCACGCGACATCGGGGTAGCGGTGGACACTCCCGACGGTCTGCTCGTCGCCGTCATCCGTGACGCCGACAGCAAGGGGGTGCTTCAACTTGCAGATGAAATCGTGAGTCTGGGCGAGGGAGCACGAGGGCGCTCGCTTTCTGTAGACCAGCTCACCGGCCAGACCTTTACCGTATCCAACATCGGGGCGGTGGGCGGCGGTCACGGAACCCCCATCGTCCCTTACGGCACAACCGCCATCCTCTCCGTTGGCCGGGCGGTTGACAAACCCGTTGCGTACGACGGCGACCTCGGCATCGCCCCGATCATGCCTCTGTCTCTTTCCTATGATCATCGCGTCGTCGACGGGGCTCAGGGCCGTCGGTTCATCGCGCTCCTCATCGAGAACCTCGAGGAGCCTGCTTTGTTCCTCGCCACCTGATGCCACACGTTCATGTCATCGGCTACGACGAAAGCACGGGCCTGGTCCGGGAGGAATACGACAAAGCATTGAGGCGGGCCGGCCGGATCTGGAACATCGTTTCGATCCAGAGCCAACTACCCGAGGTGATGCGAGCCTCGGTGCTCCTCTATGGGTCGATCATGTTCGGACCTTCGCCGTTGAGCCGGTCCCAGCGCGAGCTTCTCGCCGCGGTCACCTCGCAGATCAACGACTGCTATTACTGAACGTCGGCTCATCTCCACGACCTCCGGGCTGAGGTCGCCGACAACGAATTGGTCGATCGGATTGCGATCGACTGGGAAATATCCGGCCTGGACGAAGCGACGCTGGCGCTGGTGCGGTTTGGCGCGAAGTTGACCCGTAGTCCGTCTCAAGTGGGAGATGGGGATATCGAGGCGCTCCGGTATCACGGGTTTGACGATGCCGGGATCTCCAGTTGCGTCCAGGTCGTCTCTTACTTCAACTACATAAACCGGATTGCCGAAGGGCTCGGTATCGATCACGAGGATTGGATCGACGGCGCCGGTCGGATCAAGGATCGACCTGGGGACGGCTAGCCTCGCCGCTATGAGCGACGAAAAGAAGCCCGGGGGCGACGAGTCCGACAAGAACGACAAGGAGAAAGACCTTCCCGAGATCGAGGAGCAACTCGTCTCCAAGTCGTACACGGGAAAGTTCGGTAAAGCGAAGATCTCCTATACGGCGACAGCGGCCACACAGGTCATCGAAAGAGAGGATGACCGGAAGGCAGCATTCTTCTACGTCGCATATACGATGGATGATGCCGACCCTGCAGATCGCCCGATCGTCTTCGCGTTCAACGGAGGCCCCGGCTCCTCAACTGTCTGGCTCCATCTCGGCCTCTTCGGCCCGAAACGAGTCGAGTTCGACGACGAGGGCCAGCCGATCGGGATCCCGGGCCGGCTGGTCGACAACGAGCACTCGATCCTCGACGTGGCGGACGTGGTGCACGTCGATGCGATCGGCACCGGCCTCTCCCGTGCCCACCCCAAGGACAAGGAGAAGGAGTATCACCACTTCTCCCGCGACATCAATGCCTTTTCCGACTTCATCATCTCCTATCTGAGCCGCAACGGCCGATGGGCCTCTCCGGTCTTTCTGGCGGGGGAGAGCTACGGGACAACACGGGGCGCGGCTATCGCGGCGAATCTCTTTGAGAAACACGGACTACAGCTGAACGGAATCCTGCTCATCTCGGTGGCGATGAGCTTTCAGACCATTGCCATGGACGTCGAGGCCGGGTTCCTCTTCCACCGGGGCAACGATCTGCCTTATCTCACTCACCTGCCGACATATGCAGCCACTGCGTGGTACCACGGGGCTCTCTCGAAGAGACACCAGTCAAAGAGCCTTCGTGACTTCCTCGACGAGGTCGAGGAGTTTGCCCGCGGGCCGTACTGGTCGGCGTTGGCTCTCGGTGATCAGATTGCCGATCCGGAGCGGAAGAAGATAGTCAAGAAGGTTGCCGAGTACACGGGCCTGACCGAGGACTACGTCGACAGCTATGACATGCGAATCCACATAATGCGATTCTGCAAGGAGCTGCTGCGCTCACAACGAAAGACAGTGGGACGGCTCGACTCGAGATACACCGGATACGACCGGGTGGCGGATGGGGACAATATCGAGAGCGACCCTGCCGCAAATCTCACCATGGGACCGATGTCGTCCGCCCTCAACGCGTACCTCCGCACCGAGCTCGGCTTCAAGACCGACGATTTCTACGAGATACTCTCGATGGAGGTCCACCAACGCTGGGACTACGAGGACTTCAAGAACAAGTACGTCGACACCTCGGAGAAGCTCCGGGAAGTTATGTCCCGGTCACAGCGGATGAAGGTCTTCGTGGCCAACGGGTACTTCGACCTGGCCACGCCTCATCTCGCCTGTGAGTACACCTTCAGCCACATGGGCCTCGATCCCGAGATCCGCAAGAACGTGTCGATGAAGTACTACGACGCCGGGCACATGATGTACGTCCACAAGCCGTCGTTGGTGCAGTTGGCCGCGGACATGAGAGCATTCATCGGGGACAGTCTTTGAAGACAGTCG
>DATKCM010000134.1:0-6693 GCA_035513195.1 Acidimicrobiia bacterium
CTAGTGGTCTGTCGTTGAAATAGGGCGAGGGTGTCTCCGAGTCATCGGCGCCATCTGGCAAGGAGAAAAGCGCAGTCGCAGCCGGGACCTTCGGCGAGCATTTTCGACGCAGCCAGGGGTGTCGAGGGCCGGAGAGACACCGCCATTATTTCAGCGACGGGGCCACTAAATGGGGTTTGATGCGGGAACTCAGCCCTGGTGGACGGCGTCGGCTGAGTACGGCTCGATCATGATGCATTCGCCGGGGCACTCCTCGGCCGACTCGATGGTGTCCTCGATCAACTCGTCGGGGACACGGGCGAGCCCGCGCGCACCGTCGGGAGCCTGCTCACCGTCGAAGACAACCGTGCTATCGAAGTATTTCGACTCCTCTTTGACAACCCAGAGGCCGTCGTCACGTCCGACGAAAACGTCGGGTGTGATCTCTTCACAAATTCCGTCACCGGTGCAGAGGTCCTGGTCGATCCAGACCATCAGCTTCGTCTCTTTGGCCATAACCACAAACTTAGTCCATCTCGCGGGCTTCGGTGGTCATGGCACAATTGGATCATGGAACTACCCCAGAATCTCGTGGACATGGTCGGCCAGCACCTCGGTGTCTCCGAATGGATGCTCATCGACCAGGCGCGGGTGAAAAAATTCGCCGACGCGACCGATGACCACCAGTGGATCCATGTCGACCCTGAGAAGGCGGCCCTGGGTCCTTTCGGTGGCACCATCGCCCACGGCTTTCTCACCCTCGCTCTGACGGTACCTCTCGCCGGTCAGGTTCCGCTCGACGTGGGGGAGCCCAAAATGGCGATCAACTACGGGTTGGAGAAGGTGAGGTTCCCGGCTCCGGTCCCGGTCGGGTCCAGGGTGAGAGCGAGGGTCGAGCTTGCCAATGTCACCGAGGCCGGCGGAGGGGTCCAGGTCAACCGGATCGTCACTATCGAGGTGGAGGGCCAGGAGAAGCCGGCCATGGTCGCCGAGACGGTTTCGCGGTACTACTACTGAGAAACCTGAACCGTGTGCGGTACCCACCGATCAATATTGATCGCTGATTCATTAGGAACGGTTATGTAAGGCTTCTCCCGCCGCCTACTACGAGGACATGGCCGGTGATATATGAAGATTGGGGGGAGAGGAGGAAAAAGACCGCGTTTGCGATTTCCTGGGGGGTGCCCATCCGATCGAGGGGGATGGCGGCGATCATCTTCTCACGGATGTCGTCGGGGATCCCCATCGACATCTCGCTGGCGATCAGACCGGGCGCGATTGCGTTGGCCCGTATGTCGGGCGCGAGGTCTATAGCCAGCGCCCTGGTGAGCCCGACGAGACCGCCTTTCGACATCGAGTAGTTGAACTGCCCGAAGTTTCCCAGATACGCCCGGGATGCAATGTTGACGATGGCCCCACCGGGGATGATGAGCGGAGCAAGTGCCTCGGTGAGCCGATAGGAGGCTCCGAGATTCACGTCGAGAACCGCCGAGAAGTCCTCGTCGGTCATGTTCACCAGCCGAGCATCCCGGGTGATCCCGGCATTGTTGACGACTCCGAGAAGGGGGACGCCCGTGTCCTCCACGGCGGCGCGAACTGCCGCCGGTCCGTCCCCGGCAGTGAGATCGACCTGGACCGGGACGATTCCATCGGTGAGGGCGAGTTCGGGGGCGATGTCGACTCCGACAACAGTGAATGGGCCGGTGTTGAGCAGCGTTTCGGCAATCACCCGCCCGATTCCCCGCGCCGCCCCGGTTACCACCACGGTGCCCTTCATGCCAGAGCCTTGCCGATATGGCCGGGGCCGAGGTGAACCAGTTCTCCGCTGATCATCCCGTCCTCGAGCAAATGCACGGCGCGCTGGAGCACACTCGCCGGATCCTGATCAGCCTCGTACGCCACCACATTGGCGGTCCAACCCTTCTTCCAGCCCTCGACCGCGGCCGTCCGCGCCCCGGAGACAAGGCCGGCCGCGACCATCGCCGTCGGGGGCCCGGCCCGGCCGAGGAGAGCGTCATTGGAGACGATGTACACAATCGACTCCTCCCTCAGCGCCGAGCCGCGCGACCCTTCGAATGCGAGACTCAACTCTGCCTTTGCCTCATCCCAGGTGCCGATGTGGGTATCCGCCCAGAAGAGAAAGCCCTGCGAAAGCGTCGGCGGATCAGCCCCGACTCCGTCCGGAATTCTTGCCTTACCGCTCATGAGTGACCCGTCGCATAAATACTTGTGGCGTCTCTCCGGCCCTCAACGCCCCTGGCGGCGTCGAAAATGCTCGCCGCAGCTTCCGGCTGCGACTGCGCTTTTCTCCTGGCCAGATGACGCCGATGACTCGGAGACACGCGCACACTATTCAAGCGACAGATCACTCGCCACGGCCTTTCCCTCTTCAATCATCTTCTCCACGGTGCCGGTATCGACACCCAGCTCGACGAGAACCCGACGGGTGTTTCCACCGAGTTCAGGCGGGATCGTTGCACTCCGCGCAGGCATACGGTCGATCTGGATCGGGCTGCCTGTTGTCCTCACCAGGCCGGCTGCCGGGTGCTCGTATTCGACCACCATCTCGTGATGGCGTGCCTGGGGATCGTCGAATGCCTCGGCGAGGGTGAGGACCAGACCCGAAGGCAGCCCCACCGAGCCGAACAGATCGATCCAGTGTGAGGCAGGCTCTGTTAGGAACAGGGTCTGCAAATGCTCGATCAGCTCTGGGAGATGGCTCATCCGCTCCTTGTTTGTGGGGTATCTCTCAGCCAGCTCGGGTTGTTCTAGTGCGTTGCACATCATTTCGAAGTGGCGATCGGAGACGACGGCGAGGGTAAAGGGACGGTCGCTCGATTCGAAGACCTGGTTAGGTGCGAGATATGGGCTTGCTGTGCCCGTTCTGGCCGGCTGTTCGCCGGAGGCGAAATGGATCGCGTTCCAGCCGGATTGCACTGCCATGGCACCGTCCCGCAAGGACACCTCGATGAGGCGACCCCTCCGCGGCGATTCGGCGAGGGCGGCAGCCACGGCAAAAGCGGCATTTGTGCCGGCGACGTAGTCACCGATGGTTGTAGCTGTTTTGCGTGGACCGTCCTCGGGGGCGCCGGTGATCGAGATCATCCCCGACTCGCCCTGGAACACGATGTCAATGCCCGTGCGGGACGCGTACGGGCCGGTCGAGCCAAAGGCAGAGATGGTCGTGTAGATGAGGTTCGGGTTGAGTTCGAAGCACCGGTCCGATCCGAGTCCGAGGCGATCCATCGCCCCGTGCCTCAGGTTGTGGATCAGAACGTCGGCTTTCCTGACGAGATTGTCGAGAACCCGTTTGGCGACCCAGTCCCGGGTGTCTATCGCGAGTGACTCCTTGCCGCGGTTGACTGCGAGGAAGAACACCGATTCATCATTCTGGAACGGGCCGAACTGTCTCCCGAGGTCTCCGCTTGGTGGCTCCACCTTTATGACGCGAGCCCCGAGATCGGCGAGAAGCATCCCTGCGTAGGGCGCCGCGATCAAGTTCCCGAACTCGACGACGATGAAGCCGTCGAGCGGTCGATCAGACACGCTCTATCACCAGGCTTATCCCCTGACCGACACCGATGCACATAGTCGCCAGGCCGAACCGGCCACCCCGCCGTCGCAATTCGTGGGCCAGGGTCACCACAATTCGCGCCCCCGAAGCCCCAAGGGGGTGCCCGATGGCGATCGCGCCCCCGTTGACGTTTACCCGATCCGGATCCAAGTCGAGCGACCGGGCACTGGCCAGCGACTGGGAGGCAAAGGCTTCGTTCAGCTCGACGAGATCGAGGTCTGAGGCGGCCAGCCCCGCTCGTTCCAGGGCTTTCGCCGACGCCGGCACCGGCCCGATGCCCATGACGTCGGGGTGGACTCCGGCCGCGGCCGAGCTCACTAGCCGCGCCATTGGTTTCAGATTGTGTGTCTCCAGGCCATGTTCGGTAGCAAGGAGGAGCGCCGCAGCTCCGTCGTTCATCGGCGAGGAGTTGCCGGCTGTCACCGTGCCGCCAGACTTGAATATCGGCTTGAGTGCGGCAAGGGCTTCGAGTGATGTGTCGGCCCGCGGTCCCTCATCGGCGTCTACATGCCGAACGGTTCGTCGCCCGGGGTCAGTGGGTGCGTCGATGGGCTCGATTTCGCCTTTGAACCGCCCCTCTCCCTGAGCGGCAAGCGCCTTTTTGTGGCTCTCCAACGCGAATTTGTCCTGGTCCTCACGTGTCACGCCGTACTCCTCGGCGACTCTTTCCGCCGTCATCCCGAGGGTGATCGGCGGGTACATCTCCTCCATGCGGGGGTTTACCAACCGCCAACCCAACACTGTGTCCGCCACCTCGGGTGCGCCGGCGAGGAACGGCCTGTCGCTTTTGGCCATCACATAAGGGGCGCGACTCATCGATTCCGATCCGCCGGCAATCATCACATCGCCCCATCCGGCATTCAGAGCATGAGAGGCAGCGATGATGGCTTGCATCCCCGATCCGCACAATCGGTTGACAGTGTTGCCAGGAGTCTCGATGGGGAGCCCGGCGAGAAGGGCAGCCATGCGGGCGACGTTCCGGTTGTCTTCGCCGGCCTGGTTGGCCGCGCCCCATTGGATGTCCTCGATGGCTACCGGATCAAGATCGCCGTTTCGCTCGAGCAGACTCGAGATGGCGTGGGCGGCCAGGTCATCCGGCCGGACATGGGCAAGCTGGCCGCCTCGCTTCCCCATCGGGGTGCGGCACCCGTCGACTATGTAGACATCTGTCATTCGTTTTTCCTTCAAATGGTCGCGGTAAGGGCCGAAAGCCTTATTGCACGACGCCTATCGTGATCGTATGTTCGCATGGTTGGGATGGGGGTTAGGCAATTGGCCCGGTTTCCGGACGCTTAGTGGGGGATTCCGGGAGCCGGGCCGTGTCATCGGATCCGTCCCAGGGGCGCTGCCGGCGCCACTACCGTCTGGCTGATGAAACGGCCCGAACAACTCCACTTCACAGAATCTGAGGAAGCCAACAGGCTCCTCGCCACCGACGATCTTGCCGTCCTGATCGGGATGCTTCTGGACCAACAGTTCCCGATGGAGCGTGCCTTCTTCGGTCCCCAGCTTCTCAAGGATCGACTCGGCGAAGATCTCGACGCGGGCAGACTGGCCAGTACCGACCACGCTAAATTGGAGGAGATATTCAAAGGTCCTCCGGCGATCCATCGCTATCCCGCCTCCATGGCGAAGCGGACCCAGGACCTCTGCCAGATGATCGTTGACGACTACGGCGGCGATGCATCCATGATCTGGACGACCGCGGAAAGCGGTGACGAATTACTCAGGAGGCTCAGAGCTCTGCCCGGGTTTGGGGAGGGGAAATCCCGGATCTTTGTCGGTTTGCTCGGCAAACGTCTCGGTGTCCAGCCCGAGGGTTGGGAGACGGTAGCCGCCGATTGGCCGAGCATCGCCGATGTCGCCACATTCGATGACGTCCTGGAGCTGCGGGAGCAGAAGCGCCTGATGAAGGCGAAGAAGAAGGAATCATCGGGGTAGATCGGGCTGGTCGCTTATAGGAGTGCGTCGCAAGCCCGGCAATCTTCTGGGTACATAGACCTATTTAGTCCTAAACCGGGCAGCCGGTTTGTCCGATACCTACGTCATGCCCGAAGGAATAGACAACCGTGGATAGAGGTATGAACCTGTCAGGCCAGCTGGCCGACTGGACGATGGACGACTTGCTTCAAATCGTCCAGGTCACCAAGAAGACCGGGACGCTCGACATCGTCGGTGTACATAAGGGCCGGGTCCACTTCCGCGAAGGGAATGTCACCGGCGCCGAGCTTCACAGCTCCAAGGGCGTTTACGCGGGTACCGACCCCTCGATCATGGCTGACGTTGTGTTTGTACTCGCCTCTATGGAGGAGGGTGCTTTCGCCATGGGCCGCGCCGACGGGCCCGATGCCGACGGAGTTCCAATCGAGGCGATCACTGAGAAGATCGGGGAGCTCAGGGCGCTCGAAACCGTCGTAGCCGACGAGGGTCTCCTTGATGGAGGCGAAGTGAGGCTCAAAGCGGCCATCGATGAAGACGTCACCCTAACGCCGGACGACTGGACTGCAATCGTCTTGCTCGCGCAGCCGTTCACCTTCGATAGCCTCGCCGAGAGACTCGGTAGGGGCGCCGCCATCAGAATGGTTCACGCATACCACCGGCTCGGCATCGCCGAGGCGGCCAGCAGCATGGAAGCCGAAGTCGCTATCGAACCGGTACCGGGCGAAGTAAGTGAAGAGGAGTCGAATTGGCTGGATCGCCTCGCTGACGAAGTGTCCAGTACCGATTCGACCAAATGGCTCGAAGACTCAGTTGCCGACATGATCGTCAAGAGCGAGGACGCTCCCGTCGCCAGCGAAGTCGATGAGTCGGGTCAAGTCGATGAGTCCGACCAAGAGGCCGGTGACTCTGAACTCGTGATAAGCGCAGACGAGGTTCCAGCGCCACCGGGACCCGGGGCAAGAGGGCTTTCGGCTCCAGCGTCGATGACCCTGACGACCGGCGTCTACGACGACATACGGCGTCTCCGCAGCAAGGTCTCTGAGTAGTGGCCCGTCGCAGAAATATTGGCGGTGTCTCTCCGGCCCTCGACACCCCTGGCTGCGTCGAAAATGCTCGCCGCAGCTCCCGGCCGCGACTGCGCTTTTCTCCTTGCCAGATGGCGCCGATGACTCGGAGACACCCTCGCCCTGTTTCAACGA
>DATKCM010000135.1:0-10066 GCA_035513195.1 Acidimicrobiia bacterium
ACTCCACCGGCGCGGGCAACGTGGTACTCACCACCTGTCGCCACATCGAGACGCATCCCCTCTTCATGGGCGAGCCGGGCCATCGCGGTGCACAGGAACGCTTTCGTCGCGTAAACAGCGCCGCTTCCAAAGCCTGCAACTACTTCCCGGCACCGGCGACGGAGATGCTCTTCGTCGTATACGAACAACGGCGTCCCGAACTCGCGGGCGAGACGCAGCGACGAGACCCCGCCCAAATACAACTCGCCGTCGTCGGCGATCGAGGTATTGTCGGGTAGCAGGTTGAGAGGGACTGGGTTTTTCACGTTATCGCCCCGGCCGATCCGGACTTCAGGAGGTTTCGAGAACCGCTTCCAGCGGCATCATGCTCGCCGCAGTCTGTCGCAGAGCCTCCACCGCCGCAAACGGGCGACCGAACATCTCGTACCGGTAGGTCCCATCGAACCAGATCATCGTGGTGCCAGATGCGTTCTCAAGCACCCAGGTCGTTCGCCCGCCGATCTCTTCGACATCGCAGGCTTCAGTTTGTCCCGCAGCGAAGCGCGCACAACTCAAATCCGCGCCTTCGGTCTCCACCTCGGCGGCCGTCTCAGGGTCGCGGGACACCTGGATGACAATCAACTGGGCCACCGAACGCGACCTGGAGTAGGGCTCAGTCGTCCAGATGCCGAAGGCCGCTGACGGATCGTCCGACACCGCGCCGGTGTTCTCGATGACCAGTTGGCTGGTCACGTACTCCGACAGGGGCGGGACTCGAGAGGGGAATTGGACACCCTCGAGGACCTTTCTGATCTCCCCGCGGCTCGCCTGGACAAACCGATCCCCCTCGCGCCGGGCGAACACAGCTGCGACTACATCCTCGGGATTCTCCGGGCCGGCGCCAAGGTCGTCGTTGTACCAGATCAGATTGGCAGCATCCCTCGCCAGCGGGATCGTTGTCGGAACAGTCGATGTGGTGAGGACAGTAGGAGCGGTCACCCATCGAGAGGACCTCTCCCCCAACGACTGGAAGGGGGAGTCTCCGCAAGCGGCGAGACCGAGCATCATCACAATTGAAAGTGCAGTAAGGGCCTGACGGCGCACTTGCCCTCCATTTACGGGTAGCCGGCAGTAAAACGAGCCGGGCACCTGAAAGGTTCCATTGCCTGGCAACCGGCATGACGGTACCAGTGACCTGGCTTATGCTCTGGCAGATGAAAGAAGTTCTGGTGGGGCGAGACTCCTATCCCGAGCATCCAGCCCTTGATGTGGCCGTCAGCCATGCGGTGCTCGATGCAGTTGCCGCCGGCGAGATCGGTTCGGTATTCCGCCTTCATTCCGCCCACCCGGTGTTGGCGTTTGGGATGGCAGATCGGATTCAGCAGGGGTATCCGGCAGCAGTCCGGATCGCAGCTGCCCACGGTTTCACTCCGGTCGAGCGCCTTGCCGGGGGCCGCGCCGCGGTCTTCCACGAGAAAACCCTCGCGTTCAGCTGGGCCATAAAAGAAGACCACCCTCGAACCGGGATCACAGAGCGATTCCTTCTCGTCTCCGAAATGATGCGGGATGCGTTCCGGTCGCTCAAGGTCGATGCCCGGGTCGGAGAGATCCGCGGGGAATACTGCCCGGGCCAGTATTCGGTGAATGTCGGGGGAACCGTCAAGGTGATGGGGGTTGGTCAACGCCTGATCAGAGGGGCCGCCCACATCGGCGGCGTGATTGTCGTCGACGATGGGCATCGTGTCCGCGATGTCCTGGTTCCGGTCTACCGGGCGCTCAGAGTCGATTGGGATCCGCGGACTGCTGGTGCCCTCGCAGATCGTTCGGCTGGCACGGGTAATGAAGATGTCGCTCAGGCCGTTCTCAGCAAGCTCAGCACCAGGGTTGAGATCGTCACGGGGTCGATCCCCGATCACATCGTCGAACGAGGCAGGACGATGATCGAACGCCACCTCCCGGCGGCTGCCTGATGCGACTGGCAATCATCAACGGCCCGAATCTGAACCTGCTCGGAACCCGCCAACCCGAGATATACGGGACAATGACACTCGGTGCCCTCGAGAATCAGATCGAGGAGTGGGCGAACAAACTCGGGGTTCATCCGTCGTTCCACCAGACAAACGACGAGTCAGCCCTGGTCACACTTGTTCAGGAGTCCGGCAGGGAGTGCGATGGCATTGTGCTCAACCCTGGCGGATTCACCCACACCTCTGTAGCTATCGCGGATGCCGTCGCCTCGGTCTCCACTCCGGTAGTCGAAGTTCATCTCTCGGACATTGCCAACCGGGAGCCGTTCCGGCAGATCTCACTTGTCGCACCGAACGCGATCAGACAAATCTCCGGCAGGGGGCCGACGGGATATCGCGATGCGATGCGCCATCTGGTCTACCGCGAAAAGCACCCGTTTCAGACCGTCAGGTACGGCCCGCATCCGCGGAACGTCGCTGATCACCGCACCGCCGATGGTTCCACCGGACTTGTGGTTCTCATCCACGGCGGCTACTGGTTTCCCGGGTGGGACCGCGACCAGTTAGACCAGGCCGCAGGCGATCTCACCGAGCGCGGCTACGACACCCTCAATGTCGAGTACCGGGTTTATCCACCCTGGCCGGGGTCGGGCCACGACGTGACAACTGCCCTTGGTTGGGCAGAGGAGCGCTACGACAAGGTGGGGCTGATCGGTCACTCAGCAGGTGGATACCTCGCACTATGGGCACACAGGAGGCGCCCCGTGGAGGTCTGCGTTGGACTTGCCGCTGTGACCGATCTCGACATCGTCGGCGACATGCCTCCGGTTACAGAGCTCGTCGCTGCCGGCGGGCCACGCAACCTCGAAATCCCCCCGCACTCGGTCTTGTTCCACGGTCTCAACGACACCGAGGTAAGCCCGGACCACACACGTCGTGTCGAAGGAGACACGGAGACCCACTTCCTCGAAGGGGTGGGACATTTCGACGTCCTCGATCCCGAACGACCCCATTGGGAAGCGATCAGCTCGACCCTGGACCACCATTTGAAGGGTTGACCGAGTTGCCGCCTGTGGAAAAGTATCAGTAAGGTTAGATATTCACGTGGACCGGGCAACCCCGGGCGGAGTCACTAAATATATGCGTTTGAGGCGTTATTCGTTTCTTGCCGGCTGGGTCGCGGTAATTCTTCTGGCCGTCGCCGGTTTTGCCGCATTTGGTGCGCCTCAAGATCCTGCCAACGACCTCGAGTTCGAGGCGGCGTCAGCCTCCCTCGGGCACACGGCTGGCACCTACGCGGGACTGACGTTTGCCCTTGTGGCCGACGCCACCGCCGAGGCAGAATTGCTCCAGTCGGACACCGATGGCACCGTTACAGCCGGCACCGAGGAATCGACCCTTGCCGCCGACGCGGCAAGCTCGGCCGGCACGATCGCCTCGCCGGCCGGGTGGCTATCCGAGGTCCAGGTTCGAGCCCTCGTCAGCGAGTATTTCAAAGCCGAGGATGTCAACACTGCAGTCCGAATCGCATGGTGCGAGTCACGATTCGACCCTGAGGCGGTAAACCTCCGCACCGGGGCAGTTGGTCTCTTCCAGCATCTCCCTCAGTACTGGGAGGATCGAGCCACCAATGCCGGTTTCCCCGGTGCTGACGCAGCCGACCCGCGCGCATCCACGGCTGCGGCAGCCTGGGCCGTCTATGACGGAGGCGGATGGGACATTTTCGGCTGCAGGGCCTGACACCCCCATGACCGAACTGAATGTCCTGGGCGAAGAGCTCGAAGGTTGCAGCGCCGACCCCCTGACTGGCTTCTACCGGGATGGCTCCTGTCAGAGCGGGCCTGAGGACATCGGCCTCCACACCGTCTGTGCTGTGGTCACTTCCGAGTTCCTCGAGCACCAGAGACGGATAGGAAACGACCTCACCACCCCGATGCCTCAATTCATGTTTCCCGGACTCCGGCCTGGTGATCGCTGGTGTGTCACGGCGCGCAACTGGCTTCGAGCGCATGATGACGGCATGGCTGCTCCCCTCGTCCTCGCTTCGACCCACGAGGCGACTCTGGAGGTCATCTCACTGGACGTTCTCCAGCAGTATGCGGTCGACGTCCCCTCGGATCCGGGTGCACTGGGCTGAAGCTGATCACCTGAAGTCCCGCGACTTCACGGTCTGGACTCCGATCGGCTCGAAGTCCCTGGCGACGATGTTGGTCACCCCGTCGTTGAATTCGAGGCGGCCGTGGATCACCAGAGCCGGGCTCTTGCGGACGATCTGGCGGTGTCTCGACCAGACATCGGGAAGCACAACGATGTTCAAAAGACCGGTCTCGTCTTCGAGATTGAGGAAATGGACACCTTTGGCGGTACCCGGGCGTTGACGGTGGGTAATGACCCCCGCCACCTTGATCCGGGCGCCGTGACGCTGCATCTCCAGTGTCTCGGCGGCAGTGAGGCAGTCCCGCAGTTGGTCGCGGACGAAACTCATCGGGTGCCGGGAGGAAACCCCGGTCGACCAGAGATCGGCGCGGTGAGCTTCCTCGTCGCTCATCCCGGGAAGAGGAGGCGACTCCACTCCGGGCGAGAGGGCGAGGCGTTCCGGGTCGATCTCAGCGAGGGCACCGGCCGCCCACAAACCTTCCCGTCGGCCCAGGCCCACCGACTCCAGCGCACCTGCGGCGGCAAGGCCCTCCAACGCGTCGACGTCGAGACCGGTGCGGAACGCGAGATCTTCAGGAGAAGAGAACGGCCCACTCAATATCCGCGCCGCCTCGATGGTTGTGATCTCCCGCTCCCCCAGGTTCCTCACATAGCGAAGGCCCATCCGCACCGCCACCGCCGGGCGGATCGAATCGTCCACCGGTCCCCTCCCCCGTCGCCAGCTCTCGCCGAGGTAGGTCACGATGTCGTCGGGGTCGACATCGATCGCCTCCATGGTGCAGTCATGCCAGGAGACGTTGACATCGGGGCCGTGGACAACCACGCCGTGTCTCTGCGAGTCCTGGACCAGTGAGTTCGGGCTGTAAAAACCCATCGGCTGGGCATTGAGCAGCCCGGCGAGGAACTCCGTCGGGTAGTGGAACCGGAGCCAGACCGACATGTAGACGATGTAGGCGAAGCTGACCGAATGGCTCTCGGGAAAACCGAAACTGGCGAAGCCCTGCAGTTTCTCCCAGATCTCGTCGGCCGCCGCCCCGCCGATCCCGTTGGCGGCCATCCCGGCGAACACCTCGTCCTTGAGCCGTGACATTGCAGTCTCGGATCGTTTGTGAGTCATCGCCTGGCGGAGCCGGTCCGCCTGACTCCCGTCGAAGCCGGCGCAGACCCTTGCCATCTCCATTAGCTGTTCTTGGAAGATGGGCACCCCGAGCGTCTTTTCCAGAATCGGTTCCGTCAGAGGGTGGGGGTAGCGGACCGGCTCCTCGCCGTTACGCCGCCGCAGATATGGATGGACGGACTGCCCCTGGATTGGCCCGGGGCGGATAAGTGCCACTTCGACCGCCAGGTCATAGAAGGTCTTCGGCTTCATCTTGGGCAAAGTGGCCATCTGTGCTCGTGACTCGATCTGGAACACGCCGACGGTGTCAGACCTGGTGATCGACCGGTACAGAGCGGGCTCCTGGGGGATCCTCGCCAGGTCGATGTCGATGCCATGGTGATCTTCGATCAGGTCGTGGGCGAGGTGGAGGGCGTTGAGCATCCCCAAACCGAGTAAGTCGAACTTGACCACACCGACGGCTGCCGAGTCGTCTTTGTCCCACTGGATAACGGTCCGGCCCTCCATCCGACCCCACTCCAAGGGGACCACGTGCCATAGAGGGCGGTCGGCGATAACCATCCCCCCGGAGTGGATTCCGAGATGTCGGGGATACCCGTCGAGACGCCAGCAGATGTCGTAGATCATCTCGGCGGTCATCCCTTCGGGGAGGGAGGTGTCCATATGGCGGAGCTGTCCGGGGTCGCGGGTGTCCACGTACTGGCTGAGCCCGTCCACCTGAGCCTGAGTGAAGCCGAAGGTCTTGGCCACGTCGCGGAGCACCGACCGGGCCCTGTAGGTGATCACATTGGCCACCATCGCCGCCCGCTCCCGCCCGTATTTGCGGTAGCAGTACTGGATCACCTCTTCGCGGCGGTCGGCCTCGAAGTCGACATCGATGTCGGGTGGCTTGCCCCGCTCTTCGGAGAGGAAGCGCTCGAAAGGTAGCTGGAGACGGATCGGATCGACCCTGGTGAGGCCGATGCAACGACAGACCGCCGAGTCGGCGCCCGACCCCCGGATCTGACAGTAGATGTCCTGGCTGCGGGCGAAGTCGACCAGGTCCTTCACCACCAGGAAGTAGCCGGCGAAACCGAGACGGGCGATTATGTCGAGCTCATGCCGGAGCCTCCGCCTCGCTTCGGGGCTGATCCCGTCATCAGAGCCCGGGTAAACGTCGCGGGCTCCTTCCCAGGTCAGGGCCTCGAGATAGTCCATCTCGTCACGGAAGTGGCCCGGCATGGGGAAGTCGGGCAGACGGGGGGCCATCAGGCCGAGGTCGAAGGCGAGCCTTCTCCCCAATTCGGCACTCCGGGCGACTGCGCCGGGATAACGCCTGAAACGCAGCGCCATCTCGGACACAGTCTTCAGGTACCTCTCGTCTGATGCCGGTCTGAACCCGTCGGCGATAGCCAGAGAACGACGCCCGCCTATTGCAGCCAGCACCTCCGACAGATAAGCGTCTGGGCGTTGGTGATAGTGGACCTGGTTGGTGACAACCGTCGACACCGAGAGCTTGGCGGAGGCTTCCCAGAGGAGATCGTTTCTCCCGTCGTCTTCGGGCATCGCGTGGTGCCACATCTCTATATGGAGACGGGTGCCGAAGATCTCTCGCAGACGGGAGATCTCCCGCATCGTCCCCGGCAGATCACCCCGTACCGCTGCTCGGGGCACTGCTCCGGAATGACAGCCGGTGAGGGCGTGGACATCGGAGTCGGCGGCAGCCTCGGCAAGGTCCTTCCAGGCATAAATCGGGTGATCTTTCTCTCCCCGGAGCTGGGCTTTCGTCACAAGGCGGGAAAGGGAGCGGTACCCTGACGGCGATCCCGCCAGCAGCACCAGATGGTCCGACTCGGGGAGGTCGGTGGGTTTGGTCCCGTGGGCCCTGACACTGCGTCCCCGCCGCAAACGTCCCTGGCCTCCTTTGCTCCGGGTGTACCGGGCGAGATCCCATTGCTCGGCTTTGGCCAGGGGGTCCTCCCCCTCCCGGGATTCGTCTTCAAGCCCGATCTCAACCCCGTAGATGACGGGTAGCCCTGTCGTCTGTGCCGCCTGCCAGAATCGGGACACCCCGTAGAAGCCGTCATGGTCGGTAACGGCAAGCGCCTCATATTCGAGTTCGACGGCGCGTTCCACCAGGTCTTCGGGATGGGACGCCCCATCGAGGAAAGAAAAGTTAGTGTGGCAATGGAGTTCGGCGTAACCGTTCACCTGTCCCACTATATCGAACATATGTTCGATTGGGGGAGGGACGCATTGCAACCCATTCCCGCCTGATGAGGTCGAAGCCCGCATGAAGGCAATCCAGAGAACAATGGCTTCAGCCGGAAAGCTGGCGATCTCGACTCCGCCGACGAGAAACCGCTACGTCGACCTACTGAGAGCCTTCTCGATCCTTGTCGTCGTCTACGGCCATTGGCTGATGGCCGCACCCGAGGTAATCGACGGTGAGATCCGCATCGGACACGCTCTCACCGACATCCCCTGGACCAGAGGGCTGACCTGGGTGCTCCAGGTGATGCCCATCTTCTTTTTCGTAGGTGGTTACTCCAACGCCTTTGGCCTACGTGCCGCACGCCGCAAAGGCACCGAGTACAGCCAGTGGCTACGGGACCGCCTCCGCCGCCTGATCGTTCCCGTCCTGCCTGTCCTCGCCCTCTGGGGCCCGGGGGCATGGCTGGCGGTTACCTCCGGTGTCGATAGCGAATTGGTCAGGGTCGGATCGCAGGCCGCCCTGGTCCCGGTCTGGTTCCTCGCAACGTATGTCGTAGTGGTGGCAATGGCGCCGATCACCCTGTGGATGTGGGAGAAGATGGGTCTCGCCGCCTTCTTCCTCTTTGCCGCAGCTGCGGCTGCTGTCGACGTTGCGTACATCGGATACGACATCGACCTGGTCCGCTGGCTGAACTATCTCTTCGTCTGGAATGCCGTCCACATCCTCGGCTACGCCTGGGCAGACGGAAAGATACGCGGCCTCCCCCACCGGGCATCGATTGCGATAGGTGGCTTCGCATCCCTAGCCGCATTGATCGTCTTCGGCCCCTACCCGGTCTCGATGGTCGGCTTCGCTGGGGAGACCATCACCAACTCCAATCCGCCGAAAGTCACCCTGGTTGCACTTGCAGTCTTCCAGTTCGGTCTCGCCATGCTCTTCGAAGGGCCCGCCCGGCGCTGGCTGGATCGGATCAAGATCTGGACAAGGGTCGTCGCCGTCAATGGGTCGATCATGACAATCTATCTCTGGCACCTGACCGCGATGGTCGCGATTATTGGGATTCTGCTGCTGTTCGGCGGCTTCGGCCTGGGTCTCGAGGTCGGAACCTTGGGTTGGTGGCTGACCCGGCCGGTTTGGCTGGCTTTCATGACTCTCATCCTGGTGCCCTTCATGGTGGCTTTCGGCAGGTTCGAGCGGCCTCGTGCCGACAACCGCCCCGCCCCTCCGGTGTGGAAACCGCTGCTGGCGGCGGTGGCAGTGTGCACCGGCCTGGGGATGCTCGCCTCCGGGGGGATCGCGGACGCCGACGGTCTCAATGTCGTCGCCCTGCTCCTCCCCCTGGCCGGTGTTGTCGCTGGCGGTGTGATCGGGGCCGGCCGCTGGGAGCGAAAACAGGAAGAAAAGAAGACGGCCACCGTTTAGCCTCACCCGGTGACCGACAACCCGGCACGCCATCTCTATGAGTCCCTCGGGTACACCGAAGTCGGTCGCGACGAGAACGGGCGACTGGTACCGTCCCGGCCAGGAGGAAGCCATGTCGTCAATAACCAAGACCATTCGACTCTCCGGTCAGGCCGACGGGTCGATCGAAGATGCGGTGCGGACTGTCCTGGCCCGCGCCGCCAGCACCATCAGCGACATCCAGAAATTTGAGATCGTCAAGGTCGGTGGCAAGGTGGACAACTCGGGCGCTCCGACTTTGTTCACAGTGACCGTGGACATCACATTCGGGATCAAAGACACGGTCGAACACGAGTAGGTCCCGATCCTGGACACCGCCACACCTCCTCGCAATCTGGGCAACGGGATCTACCAGATCCCCGCTCCCCTGCCCTTCAAATCGCCACCCATTGTCAACACTTACGCCGTCGAATCAGGCGACGGCTTGCTTCTGCTCGACTGCGGAACCGACTGGAAGCCGGGCCGGGATGCGCTGCGGGACGGGTTTGCTGCGCTTGGCCTTTCCGAGGACGCGGTGCACACCCTCGTTGTCTCCCATCTCCACCTCGACCATGTTGGGATGTCGACCCGGTTGATCGACGAGTGGGGATGTGAGTTCGTCATGCATGAGCAAGCCGGGAATCAGGTTGACTCTTACAACGACACGCCCCGATTCCTGAGAAACCTGAGATCGATCGGGCACAGTCACGGAGTTCCCGGGTCGATTCTCGATGCGATCTCGGACTTCCCCCGCCCCGATTACATGCCAGAGATCTACAGACCCCACCGCACCGTTGTCGACGGGGAGGACCTCGATCTGGGTGGCGGACGCTCCCTGACGGTGATCCACACCCCTGGCCACGAGCCCTCCCACATCTGCCTCCGCGACAGCAAAACCGGGGTCACCTTCAGCGGCGACCACGTTCTCCCCAGAATCTCCCCTGTGATCATGTACGACGGCGTCCTCGACGACCCTCTCGGCGAATATCTCAACTCGCTGCAGAAGCTGGTCAAAATGGACATCGGTCTCACCTACCCCGCCCATGGCACCATCGTGGACAGAGGTGACGAACGAGCCAGGCAGATCCTGCTTCACCACGACCGGCGGCTCCTCGACATGGCAGAACTGGTGCGCGAGGCGGACACCACGGCGTGGGAGGTGATGGTCGGGTCGTTTCGCCCCCACCTCGACCCGATCCAGATGCGACTTGC
>DATKCM010000136.1:0-6887 GCA_035513195.1 Acidimicrobiia bacterium
AAGGGGGCGCTTGGCGACGTGGTCGAGGTCCGGGCCCGGATCTTCACCGACGGGCACGACGCCGTCTCCGCCATCCTGCAGTACAAGCCGGTGTCCTCCCGAGTGTGGAAGGAGACCGGCATGGAGTTCGTCGACGACGACTGCTGGCGGGGCGAATTCACCCCCACCGACCTCGGCAAGTGGCATTTTCGCATCATCGCCTGGGTCGATCATTTCCAGAGCTGGGTGCGAGGGCTGACAAAAAAGGACCGGGCGGACCAGGTCAACGGGGTCGATCTCGCCATCGGAGCAGAGCTGGTCAAAGGTGCCGCTGAACGGGCAAGCGGACGGGCAGCAACCGCACTCTGCGATCACGCCGAGCGTCTCGCAGACGGGGATATCGAACTGAAAAAGCGCCTAACGACGGCCTTCTCAAAGACTCTGGCCGATCTTATGGTGGCGCACCCGGATCGAACGAGGGTAACGAACTCGGACCTGACCCTCCAGCTAATCGTCGACCGTGAGCGGGCAGTGTTCTCGACCTGGTACGAGCTGTTTCCCCGGTCCTGGCCGCAGACCCCCGGTGAACACGGGTCCTTCGCTGATGTCGAGAAGCACCTCGGTTATGTGGCGGACATGGGTTTCGATGTGCTCTACCTCCCACCGATTCACCCGATCGGGATGACATCCCGGAAGGGGCCTAACAACTCACTCGATGCGAGCCCCAAGGATCCCGGGGTGCCCTGGGCCATCGGCTCTCCCGAGGGAGGGCACACCGCAATCCATCCCGACCTCGGGACCATCGACGACTTCCGGTCTCTTCTTTCGTCGGCGGCATCGCTCGGCGTAGAGCTCGCTCTCGACGTCGCATTGCAATGCTCCCCGGACCATCCATGGGTAATTGCCCATCCTGAGTGGTTCCGGCATCGGCCTGACGGAACCATTCAATACGCCGAGAACCCACCGAAGAAATACCACGACATCTATCCGATCGACTTCGAGACGTCCGACCCTGATGGCTTGTGGGCGAGTTTGAAGGAGGTATTCGACTTCTGGATCGAGGAGGGCGTGCGCATCTTCCGGGTGGACAACCCGCACACCAAGGCCTTTCCCTTCTGGGAGTGGCTGATAGCCGCGCTCCGATCTGACCACCCCGACTTGATCCTCCTGGCCGAGGCCTTCACCCGTCCGGCGGTGATGCACCGGCTGGCGAAGGTCGGATTCAACCAGTCTTACACCTACTTCACCTGGCGGAACACGAGCCACGAGCTGACCACATACATGCATGAGCTTGCCGAGGTGAAGGACTTCTTCCGCCCCAACTTCTGGCCGAACACGCCCGACATCCTTCCCGAGGTCCTGCAAACCGGCACCAAAGCGGCTTTCATCTCACGGTATGTGCTTGCCGCCACCTTGAGCTCTAGCTGCGGGATCTACGGGCCAGCATTCGAGTTGATGGAACACCGGCCCCTCCTCCCGGGAACGGAGGAGTACCTCAATTCCGAGAAATACCAGATCCGGCAGTGGGACCTCGACCACAAGGACTCCCTCGCACCGGTGATCACCCAGGTCAACAGGGCCAGGCATTCGCATCGCTCCCTGCAACGCAATTCCAATCTGACCTTCCACCAGGTCGACAACGAAATGATCCTCGGCTACTCGAAACGGGCGGGCGGCGACGTCGTGTTAACAGTGGTGAACCTCGACCCGCATCACAGCCAGACCGGCTGGATCGACCTCGACCTCAGCGCGATCGGAGTCGAAGATGCGAGCCCGTATCAGCTGCACGATCTTCTCACCGACCGGCTCTACCTCTGGAGTGGCTCTCGTAACTTCGTCGAGCTTGACGCGGCCGGCATCCCGGCCCACGTCTTCTCGGTCAGGAAGCAGACACGAACCGAGAGGGACTTTGACTACTTCGCCTGAATCCGCGAGCTGGTACCACGACGCAATCATCTACGAGGTCCACGTCCGCTCGTTTCGTGACGCAAACGGCGACGGGATCGGAGACTTCCGCGGCTTGACGAGCAGGCTCGACTACCTGCGGGACCTCGGTGTCACCGCCATCTGGCTCCTCCCTTTCTATCCCTCGCCTCTCCGCGACGATGGATATGACATCTCGGACTACCTGTCGATCAACCCGTCTTATGGGACCATGCGCGACTTCAAACGATTCCTGACCGAAGCCCACGCCCGCGATCTCAGGGTGATCACCGAGCTTGTGATCAACCACACCTCTGACCAGCATCCGTGGTTCCAGCGAGCCCGACGCGCTCCCGCGGGAAGCCCCGAGCGGGACTTCTACGTGTGGTCTGATACGACCGACCTCTATTCCGATGCGCGTATCATTTTCCAGGACACCGAGACCTCGAATTGGACGTGGGATCCGGTGGCGCAGTCCTACTTCTGGCACCGCTTCTTCTCCCATCAGCCCGACCTCAACTTTGAGAACCCGGCGGTGCATGACGCGGTATTCGAAGCCCTTGACTTCTGGCTCGACCTGGGCGTCGACGGGCTGCGACTGGATGCGGTGCCCTATCTCTACGAACGTGATGGCACGATGTGCGAGAACCTGGATGAGACGCATCGCTACCTGAAGAAGCTGCGGGCGCGGGTCGACGCCACCTACCAGGATCGGATGCTCCTCGCCGAAGCGAACCAGTGGCCCGAGGACTCCGTCGCCTACTTCGGAGACGGGGACGAGTGTCACATGGCATTCCACTTCCCTCTCATGCCGAGAATGTTCATGGCCCTGCGCATGGAAAACCGATTCCCCATTATCGACATCCTGGAACAGACGCCGGCCATCCCCGACTCGTCGCAATGGGCGATCTTCTTGCGCAACCACGACGAGCTCACACTTGAGATGGTCACCGACGAAGAGCGCGACTACATGTACCGGGTCTATGCGGACGATCCCCAGATGCGGATCAATGTCGGAATCCGCCGGCGCCTCGCTCCCCTGCTAGGCAACAACCGTCGTGAAGTCGAGCTGATGAACGGACTACTCCTCTCCCTTCCCGGGGCCCCCGTCATCTACTACGGCGATGAGATCGGGATGGGTGACAATTTCTATCTTGGCGATCGCAACGGCGTACGGACACCCATGCAATGGTCCGGCGACCGGAACGCAGGCTTCTCGGAGGCAAATCCTCAGCGCCTCTATTTCCCGGTGATCACCGACCCCGAGTATCACTACGAGGCGGTGAATGTTGCAATCCAGCGGGACAACCCCAACTCCCTCTGGTGGTGGACGAAGCGGGCCCTCTCACTCCGCAGGAGCCTTCCCGAGCTATCCCGGGGCAGGTTGGAGTTCGTGGCGTCGGATAACCCGAAGGTGTTGACGTTCCTCCGCCGGCTCGGCGACCGTTCCGTCCTCGTGGTCGCCAACCTCTCAAGGCATGTCCAGCCTGTCACCCTCGAACTCGGGGAGCTTGCCGGCCACACACCCGTCGAGGCGTTCGGCAAGGCCCGCTTTCCCGAGGTGACGGAGAGCCCCTACACGTTGACGGTCGGACCGCACGAGGTCTACTGGTTCTCGATGGAGCCGGTCGAGACCGGGACCTATCCCGAGGAAACGCCCCGGATCAGCCTCCGTGGCGGCCTTGATGGCCTGTGGCGGGCCAGAGGGCAGCTGCAACGGGTCATGACCTCGGACATATCTCATCGACGGTGGTTCCGGGCGAAAGCGAGAACGATCAGGGATTCCGAGCTCGTCGATTTGCTCGACGTTCCCGGGACCGAGGCGAAGATGGCCTTCCTGAGGATCGAGTACACGCAGGGAGACCCGGAGTTCTATGTGATCCCGCTCGCTGTCGCTACGGGAGCAGATGCAGACCGAATCGAGAGTGAGACACCGGAGGCGGTGGTGGCTCTGGTGCACACCGTCGGCGAGGAGGGTGACGCGGTTCTCTACGACGCCATCCGCGACGAGGGGTTTGCCAGGTCGTTGCTTCGCCTGGTTGGCAGCTCGAGGAAGACGAAGGGTCGCCGGGTGAGCCTTACCTCCGGGAGGATCCCCGGTTCGCGAAAAGCCGGGGAGGGTATGGACGAAGTCCCGGTCCGTTTTGTTGGCCTCGACCAGACCAATAGCGCGGTCTTTTTCGGTGATCGCTTGATGATGAAGATGTTCCGCAAGATCGAGGCCGGGCAAAACCCCGAAGTCGAGGTGGGGCGTTTTCTCACCGAGAAGGCACACTTCCCGCACACCCCCGCCACCAGGGGTCTGCTTCTCGCCGAAATGGACGGTGAATCTTCGGCGCTGGCGTTCTTTCAGGAATATGTGCCGAGCCAGGCGAATGCCTTCGACCACATCTTCAGCAATGCCCTGTTGACGCTGGAGACGGTGCTCGCCCGGTCCGACGATCTCGGCCCTCCGCCGACTCCACGGCACCTCCTCGACGTCACTGAGGCCGAGTTGGGGCGGGGGCGGGAGTTCATGGGTCCTCTGCTTGCGGACGCCAAGCTGCTCGGACAGAGGACCGGCGAGATGCATCTTGCCCTGGCCTCAGACCCTGGCCATCCGGTCTTCGGCACCGAAACCGTCTCGACACTGCAAATGCGTTCGGTCTATCAGTCGATACGCTCCACAGTGAAGACGAGTATCGCGGTGCTGAAGCGACGCCGATCCCAGCTTCACGAAGCAGACGCCGCCCAGGTCGACGAGCTGATCGAAGCCGAAAATACTCTCCTCGACCAGATCAAGGCGGTGATGTCCGAAAAGATAACCATCGATCGGATACGCATCCACGGGGATTACCACCTGGGACAGATCCTCTACACCGGCAAGGACTTCGTCATCATCGACTTCGAGGGCGAGCCCCAGCGCCCTCTCTCGGAGCGACGTCTGAAGCGGCTTGCCCTCCGTGATGTGGCGGGAATGGTCCGGTCGTTCCATTATGCACTCCTCATGGCCTCCCGCCAGGTGGACGAATCCGGATGGGACGATGGCAGCCGGCAGCACCTGGTGGACTGGACCCACACGATTCACCGCTGGTTGGCCGCGGAATTCGTGAATGCCTACCGATCGGCCGTGGAGGGCTCTCCCATCGTTCCCACCGACGAGACCCATTTCCGCGAGCTGCTCGATGTCCTCATCATCGAGAAAGCGGCCTACGAGCTCGAATACGAGGTGAACAACAGGCCCGACTTTGTGAGTGTGCCGCTGAGCGGGATATTGGACACGCTCAGATAGGGATCGTCTGTCAGGTGGCTCCGGTGAGCACCAACGTCGACCGTTCGGCAACCAGCAATGAGCCATCGTCGACGGCACTCCCCTCGGCCAGGTCTCCACTGGTGTCGACAACCACCGACCACTGATAGTCGAGATCCGAGGGCAGTTTCCAGTCGATCTTCTCCGCATTGGCATTCATGATGACGAGGAATGAATCGTCATGGACACCCTGCCCGCGGAGATCGCGGCCCTGGATGGCCTCCCCATTCAAGAACATCCCCAATGATCTTCTGTGGCTGCTGTTGAAGTCTTGCTCGCTCATCTCCTCGCCGTCGGAACGGAACCAGGCGATGTCAACCGAGCCCCTGATTGGACGGCCCTGGAACCAGCGCCGTTGACGAAATATCGGGTGTTCTTTGCGGAGTGCGATCAGACGCCGCGTGAAGGCGAGCAGGTCGTCGTCGGTGTCGCCCCAGTCGAACCACGAGATCTCGTTGTCCTGGGAGTAGGCGTTGTTGTTGCCCTGCTGGGTGCGGCCCACCTCATCACCCGCGAGCAGCATGGGAACTCCTTGGGAGAGAAGTAGCGTCGTCAGGAAGTTGCGTTGTTGGCTCTGACGACATCGGACCACCTCCGGGTCGTCGCTCGGTCCCTCGGTCCCGCAATTCCATGACCGGTTGTGGTTCTCGCCGTCATTGTTGTCCTCGCCGTTGGCATCATTGTGCTTCTCGTTGTACGAGACCAGGTCTTTAAGGGTGAACCCATCGTGGGCGGTGACGAAGTTGATGCTGGCCACCGGTCGCCTGGTGTCCGCCTGATAGAGATCCGAGCTTCCGGTGAGGCGTGACGCCAGCTCAGCGACGGTGGCAGGCTCGCCACGCCAGAAGTCCCGGACGGTGTCACGGTACTTTCCATTCCACTCCGACCACACAGGAGGGAAGTTCCCTACCTGATAGCCGCCTTCGCCGAGATCCCACGGCTCGGCGATGAGCTTGACCTTGCTGACTATCGGGTCCTGCTGGATGATGTTGAGGAAGGCTGACAGCCTATCCACTTCGTAGAACTGGCGGGCGAGCGTCGCTGCCAGGTCGAACCTGAACCCGTCCACATGCATCTCGGTCACCCAATAACGCAACGAATCCATGATCAGCTGGAGGCTGTGCGGGTTACCGGCATTGAGGCTATTTCCGGTGCCCGTTGTGTCGAAGTAATGCCGGCGGTCGTCGGGAACGAGGCGGTAATAGGCGGCGTTGTCGATCCCCTTGAAGGACAACATCGGGCCAAGGTGGTTGCCTTCGGCGGTGTGGTTATACACCACATCGAGGATCACCTCGATACCGGCCTCATGGAAAGCGCGGACCATGGTCTTGAACTCTTCAACCTGCTCGCCCTGGCGTGAGGCGTAGCCGTTGTGCGGAGCGAAAAAGCCTATCGAGTTGTACCCCCAGTAGTTGCTGAGTCCCTGGGTGACCAACCGGGCGTCCTGCACGAATTGATGGACCGGCATCAGTTCGACAGCGGTGACTCCGAGCCTGGTGAGATATTCGATTACCACAGGGTGCCCCAGGCCAGCGTATGTTCCCCTCAGATGCTGCGGAAGGTCAGGGTGCTGCATCGTGAGACCTTTGACGTGGGTCTCGTAGATGATCGTCTCATGGAGTGGTGTGGTCGGGCGGTGGTCGACCCGCCAGTCGAAGTAAGGATTATGGACAACGCTCTTAGGGACATGTGGAGC
>DATKCM010000137.1:0-4307 GCA_035513195.1 Acidimicrobiia bacterium
GTGACGATTCTCTGGGTGTACATCCCGGGACCACCGCACTTATGACAAACGGCAAGAACTTTGGTCACGTACTCGGCCCGGTCGCATAGGGAAGGGATCGGCTCAAACGGCCGACGCAGGTAGTCGGTGTCGAGTCCGGCCACAATCACCTGTTTGCCCGCCGAAGCGAGATGCTCGACAACTTCGACCAGCTCCATGTCAAAGAACTGACCCTCGTCGATCCCGATGACCTCGGTGATATCCTCGACCTGTTTCAGCAACTCTGCAGATGACTCCACCGGAATGGCGCTGACGGTCAGCATCGAGTGGCTCACGACCTCTCGATCGGCGTACCGGTTGTCCAACGTGGGTTTGAAGGTCTGAACCGGTATCCGGGCGATTCGGGAACGGGTCACCCGCCGGATCAGCTCCTCGCTCTTGCCCGAGAACATCGGACCGCAGATGACCTCGACCCATCCCTCCTGATTACGACGAAACATCGAGCGCGAGCGTAGCTGTCCTCCCGCGAAGCAGTTCCCCCAGAGGCCCAGCGAGCCAAGGGAGCGGCTGTTCCCCCAGAGGCCCAGCGAGCCAAGCGAGCGGCTGTTCCCCCAGAGGCGAAGCCGAATGGGGGAAAAGTCCCTGCCGGCCCTCCAAGGGCCGGGAGGTATGGGGGGACGCTGACATCAAGTTGAGATCGGACGCGTCAACGGCCGGGTCCCAAGCCACGTTGGTGGGTACGAGCCCCCACCGGCCTAACGGCCGGCGGTACTCCCCCCTGCCTGCCCGGATGCCTCAAAGTGAATGACCACGCATAATCCACGTCACCTGCCTTAACCTCGCCACATGCCGCATATCCACCAGATCAACGTTTCGAACGGCGGTGTCCCGAAGCGCCCTATCGACCGCGCCTGGATTGGAATCGACGGCGTGGAAGGTGACTATCAGGCAGACCGGGAACACCACGGCGGGCCCGATCAAACCGTCTGCCTCTACTCACTAGAGGTAATCGAGGTGCTCCAGGGTGAGGGACATCAGATCGCGCCTGGATCCGCCGGGGAGAACCTGACCATCTCCGGTCTCGACTGGACGGCTATGGCCTCCGGTCAGCGTTATCGAGTCGGTGACGACCTGGTCATCGAGATCACCAACACCACCAGTCCGTGCAGTAAAAACGCTCAATGGTTTGTCGACAGGGATTTCCGGCGGATGTCCGATTCCAAGCACCCCGGATCGTCTCGCTGGTACGCAAGGGTGCTGACACCGGGCATTGTCGCGAAAGACGACCCGGTGGTTTTCCTCAAACCCTGAGGAACTCCACGGTTCGCTGCCAGGCCAGCTCGAAGGAGCCAGGATCGAAGGTCTCGCCGTCCGGATCGCCGAACCCGTGGAGCGTTCCCGGATAGTGATGGAATTCGACATCCAGCGATTCGAGCCCCATGGTGGCTTCCATAAACGCCGCCTCATCGTCGGTGATGTATTCGTCAGACTCGGCAAGATGGATGAGGTAGCGGGAGCGAGAGCCAGCGAAGTCGATCTGTTGTGTGCCGTAGAACGAAACCACCCGGTCGATGACCGAGTTGAGGCGGACCGATGCCCACAACGCCAGCGAGCCCCCCATCCCGAAACCGATAACGGCGATTGTTGGTTCGGACGACTTCTCTCTGAGCAACTGCGCCGATGAGAGCACCAGCGATGCAAGCCGGTCGGGATTGGCTTTCCCAAGATGGTCAACTGCATCGGTCTCGGTCTCCGGGACCTCACCGAAGCTGATATCCGGAACCAGGACCGTATAGCCCTCATCAGCGAGGCCATCGGCAAGGGATTTCACCGTGGAGGTCAGCCCCCAGAAGGAGTGGAGAAGAAGCACCCCGGGGCCGCGCTCCTCGCCGATCTGGATGAAGTAGGCGAGATCCTTGACCACGAGTCCGAAATTAGTCAGGGGGACGCTCTACACGAGTTTCAACCCGCCTCACGGTCCTACCCTGCAGTCGATGAATTCGGCTGTCGCCCCGCTGAAATACGGATCATTCCGCATTATGTGGATCGCCTCAGTGTTGTCGGCGGTAGGGACGTTCATCCAATCGGTGGCCGGCTCCTGGCTGATGCTGGACCTCACGGACTCGAATACCTGGGTCGGCCTCATGGTCGCCTCGTCGACGCTCCCTCTGCTCTTCCTCGCCCTGGTGTCGGGCGCTCTGGCTGACATGTTCGACCGGACCAAGCTGATGCTCATCGCCCAGTCGATCATGGGCGGCTCCGCAGTCGCCATGGCGGTCCTCACCTACACCGATCGGATCACGCCTCCCCTACTCTTAGGCCTCGGCCTCCTGCTCGGTATCGGCGTTTCGCTCAACCTCCCCACCTGGCACGCTCTGCTGCCCGACCTGGTGCCGCGGGGGATGATCGCCTCGGCCGTGGCAGTACAGTCAGCAGCATTCAACGCGGCCCGGGCAGTTGGGCCTGCGATCGGAGGTGTCATCCTCGCGTCGCTCGGCGCAGCGGCCGGATTCGGGATCAACGCGCTGACCTATGCCTTCGTGATCGTCGCGGTGATCATCGTCGGGCGTCGGTTGGAACCTGTCGAACGCACGGTCATCTCGTTCAACACAGCAATCGCCCTCGGGCTCCGATTCGCCCGTTTCACCCCTGTGTTCCGCCGACTTCTCGGTCTTGTTGCCCTGTTCGCCGTCTTCTCTGCAGTGATCCAAGCCGTGTTGCCCAACCACACCCGGGGCCTGGGTGGGGCCGAGCTGGCATACGGGGTGCTGCTCGGGGCTATGGGGGTCGGGGCGTTGTTCGCAGCCTGGTTCCGCGAACAATTCCTCGATCGCTTCCCGGACCGACCTTCGCGGGTCACCATCACCGGATTCGGCTTCGCCGGGCTGACAGTCGGCCTGGCCCCCGAACTATGGATTGCGGTGGTCGGCATGCTGGTTTCAGGCTTCTTCTGGGTGTTGACTCTGACCAGCCTCAATGCAACGGCTCAATTGATCAGCCCGTCGTGGATCCGGGGCCGGGCGATGTCACTGTACAGCCTTTCCTTCGGCGGGATCTTTCCGCTCGGGTCGATCCTCGCCGGAGTCGTTGCCGATGCCACGAGCACGGCCACCGCAATGGTGACCATGTCGGCAGCTGCAGTTCTGCTTGGCCTCCTCTCACCTGTCCTCGGCGTTCCCTCGATCAGGAACGTGGAGCCACCCGAGTTCTCCGAGGCGCGCATTCCTCCTTCACATGAGGCGACGGTATCGGGTGAGTCCGTGATGATCCTGAACGCCTGGCAGATCAACCGAGAGGACCTGGCGGCATTTGTCGACTTGATGACCCAGGTGCGTCTGGTTCGTCTTCGCACCGGGGCACACCGTTGGCAACTGATGCGAACGGCGTCCGACCCCCTCCGCATCATCGAGTTCTTCGAGGTCGGTTCGTGGGAGGAGCACCTCGCCCAGCACAGGCGGATCGACGACGCCTCGGCTGAGATGATCGCCAGGGCAAGGGCGTTCGACGCCAGCGGCGGGCCAACTACACGCCACCTCATCGGGGTCGACCCTCGCAATCCCCAGTTATTCGAGGAGCTGATCCGCCAGCACGAGGACCTCCATCGCCGCGACGGGTCTATCCCCGAGTTCGACGATCACTCCTGAGCGAACGACATCTCGCGTCGGAACTTCTTCCAATCGGAAGCCTTTGTCGACCACAGCACGTCGGTGGTCAGAGCAACGACTCCCATCACCACGAGGGCCCATACCGCCCAGGCAGGCACCCCGGCGGCCACACCAGCGCCGATCATGAGGAAGGGGATCAACTTGGTGAGGATCGCCCCGGCAGCATGCATCCAGGCTCGGGACCGCGCCGGGGTCCGCAAATAGGTGGAGTAGTCGGTTTTGACGCCTGGTTGCGGTTGTGTGATCTTGCCGATGAACCATGCAGTGAACTTGATCCCCACCGCCAGACCCACCAAGAGATGGGCGAGTCCGTGTGTCGTCACCAGGAGAACCCCTGTGCCCAGAACCAGCCAGATCCCGGCCCATACACCCTCGACCTGGTAGGCGAGTCCCACCAGGACGAGCCCGACGACGGTACCGAGGACCATCAGCGAGGTTCCCACGGCGAGAGGAACGGTGAGCAGAGCCCAATTCCGAAACGCCTTCTGGTCAATCTCGGCGACTTCGTTTGCGAATCGATCCATGGACGGGTCTTTCTTCATGGCGTCGACGAGCTTCCAAAAGCCGGTGCCGCCAAGTCCCCGGCCCTCGTCCACTGCGCGCCGCGCCACTCCGATGATCCCCGTCGCGGTGACTGCGTCCATGAGCTAAAGCTACCGTCTT
>DATKCM010000138.1:0-11061 GCA_035513195.1 Acidimicrobiia bacterium
TAACCCGGTCGGTGGGGGTCTCGTGGTCGGAGAACACGCCGGCCGCGTTGAGCATGGCATCGACGAGTGTCGTCTTGCCATGGTCTACGTGCGCGATCAAAGCCACGTTGCGAATGGGAGTGGTGCCCGGCATGGGGTGTCAATGGTACTGGCTGCCAGGCCCAACGCTGTTTCGAAAGCCCCCGCCGGTGAGCGTGCCCGGGGCGAAGTGATCTACGGGGCGAGGGAGCGCCGATGTACCCATCGCGCGGGGCTGCAAACCACCGGATCGCGGACGTTTTCGCCGCACCGACTTCCGGTCTGAGGTCGCACGCTTTTATCTCGTTTGCCGGAGTTTCATAAGCGTTAGCGGAAAGTTTCGCGTTCTTTTGCTCTTTGGCGCGGCACCCCCTATATTCACTTTTGCAAGGTCCATGTGGCGATGCGAGAGTCGGGCGACTTCCCGACTGAGAGTTTGGCAATAGGAGCCGAACGATCGCTGAACCTGAGTCCGGTTCGCCGGAACACAGGAAGTTCGTTAGATGGGCCTTGCACCTTTTGTTGGTGCAATGCACTCTTCGTTCCCTTGCTCTCCTCTTCTAAGAGTGCCCGCGCAAAGGCGAATCCCATCGGGCGAGGCGATCCCGAAGACAAAGTGGTTCTTGACCTTGCCTGCTCTGTCAACACCGACGGACGCTCACTACTGGGACGTATATCCGCCGTCCACCAGGTAGTAGCCACCGGTGCAGAATGCAGCCTCGTCCGAGCACAAGAACGTGACCAGATTGGCGACTTCCTCCGAAGTCCCGAGACGCTGGATCGGGTGCAGGGTTGCCACCGTTGCAAGGGTCTCCTGATCGAGATTCTTGTCGAGAAGTGGTGTGTGGATGAAAGCTGGCCCGACCGAGTTGATGCGGATTCCGCTAGCCGCGTACTCGAGGGCAGCATTCTTAGTAAGGCCGACTACTCCATGCTTGGCTGCGACATATGCGGGTGCGTTGGCGAAGCCGACACTTCCCAGAATCGACGCCATGTTGACAATCGATCCTCCTCCAGATGCGAGCATCGCCGGGATCTCATAGCGGAGCCCGTAGAAGACACCACTGAGATTCACATCAAGCACTTCGTGCCACGAATCGAGGGGATACTCCCCTGTGGGCGCTTGCACCCCACCAATCCCTGCATTGTTGACTGCGATGTTCAGCCCACCGTAGGTCTCGACTGCATGGCTGACCATTGCTGCGACCTGTTCGGGGTCACTGACGTCGACTTTGAAAAAAGAGGCAGCGCCTCCGTCAACAGATATCTTGTCCGCGACTCGAGTGCCGCCTTCTTCATCGAAGTCTGCGACGACGACTCTTGCTCCGGAGCGGGCCAAAGCGTGTGCACATGCTTCGCCGATACCGGAAGCTGCGCCCGTGACTATGGCCACCTTGCCCTCGAAGTCATACTTGCTCAATACGGGTCCTTTCGTTGATCCAGGTTCACCATGCCGTGGCCGGGCTGATTCGCCTAGGGCCGAATGAATCCAGTGGGCAGGACCTTCGGACGCACTTGATCCTCGCTGATGGCAGAATCGGCTGGAAATGCCGTTTTCGTGGCGCGACGAGGAAGAAGGTCTGCCAATAACCTTCGGCCAGTGCTCCAACGGGGAGTACGAACCCGAACCGGTTACACCCGTCCGTCTGGAAATGGAGAACCTCGCCCGTTCTGCGATCGATGAGGCCATCGAAAGCACCGGGATGACAAGGCGGCAATTCATCCGGTCGTCGTCTGCGCTCGCAATATGCCTTACAGCGATCGATGCTGCCGTGGCCGGAGCCACCGGTAACCCGGCCGGGCTCTTCTATCCATTTGATCCGGTAGCCCGATATGACACGGAAGCTGCCCGGAGTGTCATCGGCCCTGCTGAGTTCGTTTTCGATGTCCAAGGCCATCTGCTCGAGTACGACCTGGACCCATCAACCGCCGGCGATTGGTTCTGGGGCTCACAGTTTCCCCAGGCACGGTGTGAGGACGAAGACGATCCGCGCGCCTGTTTCGCCACCAATCATTTTCTCGAGGAGATCTTCATCCGATCCGACACCACGATGGTCGCCCTCTCCGGTCTGCCAATCAATCCCGAGGGCAGCCCGCTTTCAAACGATGTGATGGAAGAGACGAGGCAGCTTGTTGTTGCCCTGTCAGGTGATGAGAGGGTCGTAGTCAATGCCCTTGCCCTCCCACAGACTGCCGCTCCAGCGGCCCTGGCTGAGGAGATGCAACGCACCGTCACGGAGAACCGCATCGCCGGGTGGAAGACCTTTACCCACTTCCCGTCGAATCTTCACTGGTGGCTCGATGACCATGATCCTGCCCTGCCGGCGGTGGGCGGACCATTCCTCGAACAGCTGGTCAGACTGGGCACTCCAATACTCTTCGTCCACAAGGGTCTGGCCGGGGGCGGAAGATATGGGTCGCCCGAAGACATTGGACCAGCCGCCAGGTCTCATCCCGACGTGACGTTCGTCGTGTATCACTCGGGGTTCGAGGTCAATCAGCGTGAGGGACCCTACACCGAAACCACGGCGCATCAGGGGGTAAATCGGTTGATTGCCTCGGTAAGGGAGGCGGGGCTCGGTCCTGGCGAGAATGTCTATGCGGAATTGGGCTCCACGTGGTGGCACCTCTTGCGGCGACCCGATGAGGCAGCACACGTGATCGGGAAGCTTCTCGTTGCCTTCGGGGAAGACAACATCGTCTGGGGCACGGATTCGATCTTCTATGGGTCGCCTCAGGGTCAGATTGACGCGTTCCGTAGCTTCCAGATCCCATCCGAATACCAGGAGCGTTTCGGATATCCGGAGTTGACGAGGGCGGCAAAGGCAAAGATTCTGGGCTGGAACGCGGCCCGGCTCTACGAGATCGAGCCAATAACCGATCCCGTCGGTTTCACGAGGGAGGAGCTGGTATCAGCCCGCCTGGAGCATCCGGTTCCCACCAGGACCTGGGGCCCGACTACCCGTGCAGAGGTGCACGAATTCCGTCTTCATCACCAGGGTTGGCCGTAGACGACCCGCGCTTTAAGGTTTATAGGTACCCTTGCGGGGTACAGCAGACCAGCAAACTCCTGAAAGGGGTGAATGATGCGAACTGGTGGTATTGGAGGAAGCCTATTTTTGATCGCCCTGGGGGCGATCCTCTTCTGGGCGGTAAGTGTCGAAGGCGAAGGTTTCGACGTGAATATGATCGGGCTCATTCTGTTGATCGTGGGAATCATCGGACTGATCCTGACGCTGATCATGACCGGCTCCGAAAACGAGCGCGGGAAGGACAGCGACGTCACGATTGTGGAACGGTGAGATGCCCTGGCGGGTCTTTGTTTATCGAACACCGACCTTGATCGAATGATGTAAGAAAACTCTCCTCTGGCCCGTAAGGCAGTGAACTGCGGGCCAGAGCAGCCACGGCCTTATCCTCCCCGTCATCGCTGGACCACCAGCTGGTAAGGGCGTGGAGTGTTTGTTGTTTCAGGATCAGGCGCGGAAGGTCCCGGGCCGTGGTTGCTCCGGGCCTGAATACCCCTCATCCCACGGGAACAGCCCTTGATCGTCGTCATGGGTGAGCTGAAGCGCCGGGACGGAATACTCGTCGGGCCTCAAGTAGTACCTGTTTGCAGTGAACAAAATTTCCCCGGGGTTCGGGACCGGTTCAGGGAGAATGCGACGATTCCAGGCGTCGGGCTCCACCAATTGACCGGGGATGATCTCGCTTCCCTTCCGGATCAGGTCTCCCAGTTGGTTGATGACGAGTGAGGCTACTTCCGGCGATACTCCGAATATCAGCATCTCCGGATGGTTCATTCCGAACAGGCCAACGGTGTAAGCGAAGGCAACCCCTTCTTCATGGTGGGCGTCACACCCCGGGCGTGAGCACGTTCCGCCGCCGATGTATTGAATCATCCATCCGTGCTTCCTCACCACTGCTGTGAGTCGAGCGTCCTCCTGGTCGAGCCACGCCTGTTGGTTCATCTTCATCTGCCACCCCCTGGCTTCATACTGTTCTGGGAACGTATCTCATCGCGCCGACAGAAAACAGAGGTTCGCGGGCGCGCTTCTTTCTCCGCAGAGCACAACTGTTGGCACTTGGAGACACGGAAACGTGGCCGATTGCGTTCGGGATGGCACACTCTCCCGATGGTTCAGGCGGATCTTGTGCTTGGGAACGGGAGGGTATTCACTGCCGACGCTGATATGCCTCTCGCTGACGCCGTCGCGATTTCCGGTGACCGGGTCGCCGCCGTGGGCAGAGATGCCGACATCGGTGCTCTCGTTGGTCCGGGGACCGAGGTGATCGACCTCAAGGGCGGCCTACTCACCCCCGGTTTCACCGACGCCCACGTACACGTAGCTACAAGTGGTCTCGAGCAGTTGAGGCTTACTTTCGGCGATTGTGACAACGCTGCAGACGCTCTCGAGTTTGTGGGCCGCTACGCGGCGGAACATCGGGATGAACCGTGGATCATCGGGGGAGGATGGTCCCAGGCATGGTTTGAGCGTGGTTGCCCTGATGCGCTCACTCTTGACTCGGTGGTCGCCGATCGTCCGGTCCTGATCACCAACAGCGACGGACACGGAGCCTGGGCGAACTCCCGCGCCCTGGAGGTCGCCGGGATATCCGCCGACACCCAAGACCCCGGAGACGGACGCATCGAACGACGCCCGGATGGCAGACCCCAGGGCACTCTCCATGAAGGGGCGATGGCACTGGTGCAGCGGCACGCGCCCGAAGACACGGTCGACGATTTCGCGAGGGGCCTGATTCGCGGCCAGGAGGAAATGCTCATGTACGGCATCACCGGGTGGCAGGAGGCTGCCGTGAACGCCGAGGTCCAGGAGGCATATCTACAAGTGGCCGCCTCGGGAAGACTCGTCGGTGACGTAGTCGGGGCCCTCTGGTGGGACCGCCACCAGGGCCTGGAGCAGGTGCACGAGTTGGTGGGCCGGCGGGAACAGTCGGCGCCAGGCTTCCGACCGACATCGGTGAAGCTGATGCTGGACGGAGTTGCCGAGAACTACACGGCGTCCCTACTCGACCCCTACCTGGATGACGCAGGCCGGGTCACAACGAATACCGGGATCGACTTGATCGATCCAGGAGAACTGATGGAGATCGTGACGATCCTCGACAGACATGACTTCCAATGTCATTTCCACGCGGTGGGAGATGGGGCGGTGAGGAGTGCCCTCGACGCAGTGGAGGCCGCTCGCAGGTCAAACGGCCCGGCGGACAACCGCCACCACATTGCCCACATCCAGTTCGTCCATCCTGATGATATTTCACGATTCGCCGAACTCAGCGCTATCGCCAATGCCCAACCGCTGTGGGCGTTCAACGACGACTACCAGATCGAGTTGACCCGACCGTTCATCACCCCCGAGCGTGACTCGTGGCAGTACCCATTCGGCTCCCTACTGCGCGCCGGCGCTGCGCTCGGGATGGGAAGCGACTGGAATGTCTCAACGGCCAACGTGATGGAGGAGATCGCCGTCGCCATCAACCGGACAGGCCCCGACGGCGGCCCACCCCTCGGTCCGGAGCAGGCATTGTCTCCGGTGGAGGCTCTGACCGCTTTCACGATGGGATCGGCCTACATCAACAACAGTGAGCAGGACCGTGGTTCGTTGGAAGTCGGAAAGCTGGCCGATGTCGTGGTGTTCGACCGAGATCCCTTCGTTGCTGGCGATTTCGGCGACACCGAGGTCTCGTTGACGTTTGTCAGAGGCAACGTCGCGTACGAGGGTTGTTGACCGCTGCTGTGCCAGTCGGGGTTTACATCTTTACCGGGGCGGGTATCGCAAAACCGACATCAAGGAGGTCAATATGGGTGAAGTCACCCAGAGCATTGAAGTCGATTCTGACGTTCGCACCGTTTACAACCAGTGGACCCAGTTCGAGGAGTTCCCTCGTTTCATGGATGGCGTGGAGAGGGTCGAGCAAATCGACGACCGGCACGTCCGCTGGCATGTGGACATCGCCGGAGTGGACCGGGAGTTCGAAGCAGAGATCACCGAGCAGACACCCGATCAACGAATCGCCTGGCGATCGCGTTCCGGTGTTGATCAGGGAGGTGTGGTGACTTTCCACGCTCTCAACGACGAGCAGACCAGGGTCACGCTGCAAATGGACTTCGACCCTGATGGTTTCGTCGAGCAGGCCGGCGACAAGCTGGGCATAGTTTCGATGAGGGTCAAAGGCGACCTCGAGCGGTTCAAGGACTTCATCGAAGGCCGCGGCACCGAAACCGGTGCGTGGCGCGGGAAAGTGGATCGCTCCGAGACTGGCTGATTGGAGGGAACGTCATAGATCCCGGAGGTCGAGGACCGACCCGGGGTCGAGGCCTGACTCCACTGCCTTCCAGAGCTTGCGCGCCGCAAACTCCGGGGCGACCAACTTGCCCTGCTCATACAGGTCGCGGAACCGCTGCACTCTCGGAAATTCCTCCTCCGACATCGACCGGATCGCGGTCTGCATCTCGGTGTCCATGACTCCCGGAGCAATGGCCACCACCCTCACCCCGCCCCGCAGCTTTTGCTCGGCGCCCGCGTACCGGACCCACTGGCCGAGCGCCGCCTTGCCCGCCCCGTAAGCCGACCATCCCGGGTAGTCGTTGCTCGCCGCACCTGAAGAGATCATCACCAGGTCGTAGGTTCCATGCCTACCTCGTACGGCCGAGAGGAAGGCATGGCCGAGGACCTGGCCCGCGGCACTGTTTAGGACAACGTTGTTCACATACGGGTCGAAATCCACCTCGCCTGCAAAGCCGATCGGATTCAGGGTTCCGGCGGCGTGGATGAACACAGCCCGGTCCGGGTTCTCGGCTTCGATGATGTCGGCGATTTGTTTCGAGACGTCGCCCCAGGCGACCACATCAGCGAGGTCGGTCGCAATGTGTTCGATGCCGGAGCCTTCCGGCGGGCCCGACCGGCTGATGTCTACTAGCCGCGCCGGGAACGGCACCGAACCTGCGAGGGCCAGCCCTAACCCGCTCGACCCCCCGGTGATGATGACGACATCGCCCATTTCCCTAGGATAAGGGATCCCGAAACGACGGTAGAAAGACGCTTCCCTAAGGGCTGGCGGGTTCTGCAGGGGAGGGCACGGGATTGGGCGGCCCAGAGCCCCGGCGCTCGAGGAAATAGGCCCCGAGAGTGGCGGCGAGGGCAGCGAACACCACGACTGAGTATGCGGCGAGAGCCACGTCGAGGACCTTGGCGAATCCATCCGGTCGGGCAAGAGGTTCACCTGTAATGGTGGCCAGGGCCGCGGCATGAAGGGCGTCTCCATACCGATCGAATACCTCGAACTCGTATAGGAGCTGACTGCTGCCGAGTGCGGTGATAGCCGAGACCACAGCCAACCAACCGATCCGGCTTCCGAGAACCCGGCGTGCCGAACGCGACGATCGCACGGCGGAGGACAGAACGCGACCAGTGCGAAGGATGCGAAGGGTCCGGACCAGGCGCAAAATCCTGAGAAACGGGAGGACCAGGAAGGCAACCTGCCACCAGTTCCGCTTGAGAAACTCTGCGGTTTTCGGGGCGACGACGAGCCTGGCGACGAACTCTGCGACGAATATGAGCCAGATGAGCCAGCCCGCCACTGCCAGCCCCATGCTCAGAGTGGTTCCGCTCGTGGCGAGGGATTCACCGATGACCACCAGGACGAACACGACCGACAGAGCACTCATCACTGGAGTCAGCCGGTCAAGCAACTCGTCGGCCCAGATCTCCCGCTCGACTTCTGAACGGTCAACCACTCGTCACCTCTGTCGTCATCTGGCTCCAGGTCTGGCTATCAGAACAGGGTACCGACGCGGGCCCAGTCCGACCTGGCTATATCGTCTTCCGCACTTCTGCCCAGAAATCTCCCAACCGAGGTGGGTGCCCGCGAGTGCTCGCCATGGACGCCAGCCGCCTTGACAGATCAGACGAACTCTGAGTCGAGCAGGGGATCAACCCGGTCGACCCAGACTGCTGCTGCAGCAATGAGGATGTTGGGGATGGTTCCTGTCGCGGCATCACTCCACCACATGGCAATGACAAGCTGAGAGAGGATTGCCCCGGACAGGGCCCAGCGCAAGGAGGCGGGTGCCGTGGACTGCAAGGTCTTCGAGCACAGGTCTCGAAGCGACATCGTTGACAAATATGGTCACCACCGGCTTCCTCTCGGCGAGGCGGGCGGTTCCTTCGGTGAGTCGGGCTTCGAGAAAGTCCAGCTCGTGGCCGTGGGTTTGGTTCGCCTCCGAGAGGTAAGCCTCGTCATATGGCTTGGTGCTGAACACTGCGATCTGCGCTTTCGCCATCGGATTACGGTAGCCCCGAGCCTGATGATCGATGATGTAGGGGAACGCTTCGAAGGGATGGATACGGTGGTGTTCCGGCTCGGGGAGGAGCTTGCCGTCCGATTGCCGAATTGGCGTCGCTCCGTGGAGCGGGTTGAGGCGGAGCTGCGTTGGCTCCCCGAGCCGTGGCCCAATTCGTCTGGACCGACCTCTCCGGCCGGTAGCCGCCGGTTGGCACAACCCTCGAGTGGCCTTACAATTGGCTATTCCACCGACGCGGGGTGGAGCAGTCTGGTAGCTCGTCGGGCTCATAACCCGAAGGTCGCGGGTTCAAATCCCGCCCCCGCTACGAACGAAAACCCTTGCACCGCAAGGGTTTTCGGCTTTTCTGGGCTCCTTGGGATCGGCCGCTGTGAGCCTCCATACCGCGTCCATACCGCGAGCCAACAAGTTTGTAGTGTTTCGGGACCCTGTTCGCGTCGTCCCATCGAGGCCTGGGACGGACATCGACCACGGTCCGGGTGTCAATTCTCGCGGCTACGTTTGGCATCCGATGATGGCCGTAGCAGTGCGTTACTAGACGTGCCGTTCTCGGGCGGTCGCGGAATCGAGCGTTTTTCGCAGCTCATAATCGTTGTTCTGCGCTAGTTCGTTGAGTCGCTTCCCAAACTGTCTTCGGAAGTGGTGTTCGTTGCGTTTATACCCCCTGCAGAGGCAGACTGCTGTTCCAGGTGTCCCGGTGCATCTTCCAGGTGCCGTCCGCGTTCTTCCACAGCACCATGATCTTGCCACGGTCCGCCAAAGTCTCGTCGTCTCCATATAGTGAGTACTTGCCCATCGGAATCACCTCCAGCGTCCCGGGGTTGAGCCGGTCCGATGCCAAGGTCAAAGAAGGCCTGCCAATACTCCACAATCGCATCCGCGCCACTAACGGCGTCAGCGTTCGGGGGCAGGATCTTGGCGTCACTCGTGTACAACGAAGGCATGACTGCACTGTTGGCGGCGCTGATCGCCTCCATGAAAGCGTTGGTTCGCCTCGTGGATCCGTCCAGCTACATCCATTGCGCACCTCCACTGAGCCAACATTTCAGTGCGTTGGGTGCGGCAACGGCCCGCCTTTACTGGCTGCCAACCAAGCACGGGCCGAGAAGGAGAGATTCACCCGACTATGGCCATTGCCTGTGTCCTTTTTTGGGCCGCGGCACCTAGGTAGCTGGGACTAGCTTCGCAACTATGTCCCGTTGAAGAGGAAGTGTGCAGTGATTATTCAGCTGGTTCGGTATTCATCCGGCCTAACCGATGAGCAGGTTCTTCAACAGTTCGAAGCCCGCTCGGGCAGATACCGCGATGTCGAGGGTCTTCTTCAGAAGTACTACGTCCGGTATCCAGAAACTGGCGAACATGGAGGTGTCTACGTCTGAGAATCGGAAGACTCGCTGAGGCAGTGGCGGGAAACCAACCTGGCGGGGTCTCTCGCAGAGACATACAAAGTCGATGGCAAACCAGACTCTGAAGTGTTGGACGTGGTCCTGGTCCTCCACCCCGGGCTGGTGGTGGTGAGGATGTCATCTGCGGTCCATCCCCTTCAAATCCCGATCCGCTCCACTCGTGAAACTTCTCCAGACCCCAAGCCAACAATCCTGAAGACGAATCCTGCAGCCCCAACTGCCAGGATGTCGGGACGCGTGGATTGGATCTGACAGTCGAGACGGCCGTGTACTCCTAGAAGTTCTAGCGGCCTCGCTGCGCGCGAGCCAGCCAGTCCGGTTAGTCCGTTGCCAAGCCCAACAGGAAGGAGACGCACTCGTCCGCCGCTTCGACGTGGCAATCATGGCCTGTCGGAAGGGCTATGTACGGCCAGCCCTCGCGACGCGCCTGAGCGGCAAACGGCTCGAATACTTCCGCGAGGCGGTAGCCTTCGGTATCACACGCGATGAACGCGCGCTTGATTCTGGCCGCGGCATTGGTCGGAAGTCTGGCGGGACTCTTGAAGCAGGAGATGGCAAAGTCGGTTAGTTTGCTCCGCACGAAATCCCGGTGTGGCCCATCCTTCAGTGCCCAAAGATCAAGCCGCCCTTCGAAGCCCGGCAATCTCCACCCGTCCCCCATTTCATCGGCTTGCTGAACCAGAGCGTCTGCCAGCCACGGTGGGAAGCACTCGAAGGCGGACTGCCCGTCCCTGGGTACAAACGCATCGACATACACCAGGGTGGCCAGGCGCTCCTCGGCGTATTCGGCCACGGAGGTAATGATCATCCCTCCATAGCTGTGTCCGACGAGGATCACGTCTCGCAAGTCCTCGAACTCGAGCACGCCCAGCACGTCCTTGACATGCATCTCCAACGTGATCTCGGGTCTCAGCTCGTATCCACGAATGCCCGCACCCGACATGGTCGGGGTGTGGACCTCATGGCCGTTGGCGCGTAGGCCCTCCTCGACAAAGGCCCAGGTGGACGCGCCCTGCCATGCACCGTGAACAAGCACATATGTCGCCATCGTTTCCCTCTTCTTTAACCATGAAACAATCTAGCCGATGGAATCTTTGCGGCCACCTACTGTGTGTCTCCTTTCGAGTCCACTGCTGATGAACTCGCTGAGGACTCCACGGTGGCCCCTTCAGACCACGGACCTACTTACACCACTCCATGGGACGCCTACCCACCCCCCGAGCGGATGCCCTCTGAATAGCTGACTCCCAAGAGCCAGTGGCACCTCCCCAGGGAGCGAGAATCCATAGCGACTGGTCCGCGCGATACGTG
>DATKCM010000139.1:0-6344 GCA_035513195.1 Acidimicrobiia bacterium
TGGAGGTCGGGGTCGAGGATCGGTGCCAGCGCCTCGACCCGCCGGTCAAGGTTGCGAGGCATCAGGTCAGCCGAGCCCAGGTAGTAGTGACGTTCGCTCCCCCGCGCTCCGAACCGGAAGAGCCGTGAGTGCTCCAGATACCGGCCGATGATCGAGCGGACATGGATGTTTTCGGACAGGCCAGGTATCCCGGGGCGGAGACAGCAGATGCCGCGGACAATCAGATCGATCCTTGTCCCCGCCTGCGACGCCCTGTACAGGGCGTTGATGATGCCGGCGTCGACCAGCGAATTGATTTTGAGGGTGATCAACCCACCTTGCTTCTGAGACTCGGCCTCGATCAGTTCGGTTATCCGGTTCCGGATCCCGTTGGGAGAGACGGCGAGCCGCCGATACCTCGTCTGCCGGCTGTAGCCGGTGAGGAAGTTGAAGAGATCGGACAGGTCGGAGCCAATGTCCGGGTCGATGGTGAAGATACCAATGTCTTCATAGGTCCGTGCCGTCGTCTCGTTGTAGTTGCCGGTGCCGATGTGGGCGTAACGGACAACGCGATCTCCTTCGCGGCGGACGACGAGGGCTAGCTTGGTGTGGGTCTTGAGCCCGACCACTCCGTACATCACATGAACGCCTGCGTCCTCAAGTCGTTGCGCCCACTCGATGTTGCGCTCTTCGTCGAATCGCGCCTTCAACTCGACGAGAACGACCACCTGTTTTCCCTCCTCGGCAGCCTCAATAAGCGAAGCCATAATCGAACTTTCCTTTGAGGTGCGGTAGAGGGTCACTTTCAACGCCAGGACGCCGGGGTCGACCGAAGCCTGCTTCAGGAAGGCCTCGACCGAAGTGGTGAACGAGTCGTACGGATGATGGACGAGCAGGTCGCCCTGCCGGATCGTTGCGAATATATTGTTTCTCTCCTTTGCCGAGGCGGCGAGCCGGGGCGGGGTCACCCATGCGTAGGTATCAAACTTCAAATCGGGCCGGTCCAGGTCGAACACCGACCACATGCCGTCAAGATCGAGGGGTCCATCAACGAGATAGACATCCTCGACGGTGCCTCCCATCTCCCGCAGCAGGAGGTCGAGAACGTCGTCGGGTGTACCGGGATGCACCTCGAGACGCACCACCCGTCCCAAACGTCGTTGCGTCAGCTCCGATTCGATGGCGAGGAGCAGGTCTCCCCCCTCATCCTCCTCGATCTCGAAGTCGGCGTTGCGCGTGACGCGGAAGACATGGTGACCGACAACCTCCATCCCGGGGAACAGGGAGTCGAGATGCACCGCGATCACGTCCTCGAGCGGGACGAACCGCTCGCCGTCGGGAAGCACTACGAAACGGGGAAGGATCGGCGGAACTTTGACCCGGGCGAATCGTGAGACGCCGGTATCGGGATTCCGGACGAAGACGGCCAGGTTCATCGACAGGTTGGAGATGTAGGGGAAAGGATGCGCCGGATCGACCGCAAGTGGTGTGACAACCGGGAAGACTATGTCCCGGAACTGGGCGTCCAGAAACTCGCGATCTTCCTCATCGAGCGTCGAATAGTCGCTGAAGACAATTCCGCTCGCTGCCAATGCTGGAGCCACCTCTGAGAGAAATAGTTTCGACACCCGGGTGTACTGCTCCTCGACCACTTCTCGGATGGCAGCCAGTTGTTGAATCGGCGTCATCCCGTCCGGCGTCCCGGCGCCGAGGCCGTGAGCAAGCTGCTCTTTCAGGCCGGCGACCCGGACCTGAAAGAACTCATCGAGATTCGACGACCAGATGGCGAGAAACTTCGCTTTCTCCAACAAGGGGAAGTCGGGTCGCTCAACGAGGCTGAGAACGCGCTCGTTGAAGTCGAGCCAGGCCAGCTCACGATTGACATAGTTTTCGCTGTCTATCTGGTAGTTCGGTTCCATCCGGGCCCACCAATTTCTAGTCGGTCAGGGTGTCAGATCGGAGACCCGCAAGTAAGAAATCGCGAAGGCCACCGGTGATCTGGGCGGCCCGAACCGTCGGCTGGTTCGAACCGATGATTGTCTTCGCAGTGGACATGATCATGTCCTGGATTAGCCGGCCGGCGAGCTCGGGGTCGAGGTGGCGGAATATCCCTTCATCGACCCCGGTCATGTAGAGATGGGCCATCTCGTGCGATAGCCCGGCGTGGGCTTCCATGATTCGATCCTGGGCACGTTGTCCGAGCCTGGGAACCTCACGGTGCAGAATCAACCCGAGGACCGGATTGTCGACCACGAACTCGACAGTTGCCACGACCAGGTCAGCCAGGCGCTCCTCGGTTGACCCCACGGGAATGGTCGAGATCAACACTTCGATCACACCGGGAAGCTCCTCTTCGACCAACGAGGCAATGACATCATCCCGATCGGTGAAGTACTCGTAGAAGGTGGTTCTCCCGATCCCCGCCGCAGCGGTCAAGTCTCCCAAAGAAATCTCGGCTGTCCCCATCTCGGCGATCAGGTCCTGGGCAGCGCCGAGGATGGCGCGCCGGGTCAGCTGCTTGTGCTCGTCTATGGAATCGGCGCGGATACGGGGCATGACCTGTATCAGGCTATCGCCGACCGCTTCCAACAACCAGAGAGATTGCCGACGCGAGCAGAAAAATTTGGCGTAACTTGGACAAGTTGAAAACGGATTAGATGCGAAGGAATGCAATGGAACCGGTACCGGCCAGGCCAATTACGGCCATGTTCATGGGTTTGATTGTCGGCCTCGGCGCGGCAGTTCTGCTGCAGCAAGCGGGAGTTTGGCCCCTCGACAAGCTCACCACATTTCTTCTTCCAGGATTGCTGGCTCTGATCTTTATCCTCCTGTCGAGGCTGCGCAGGGTGGCCACCTACACGGCGTTGGCCATTGCACTGTTGCTGGCGATTCCGCCCATCGCATACGGGGTGACGGGCATCGGCGAGATCGGGAGCAGCGGCGAACTGAACGGAGGGTGTTCCGTGGAGGCGGCATCCGACCTGGATACCACGGTCGTAACCGACACCTCCCGCTCGAATCCTTTCGACATCGACCCCGACGGCGGCCTCTCGTGGTTGGCCAGCTCACCGGGACCGATCACCGACCACGAATGGGAGATATGGGTGGCCATCGGCGGTTTCGAATACGTGGTCGCCGACGGTGCTGAGTCGAACAGCGACATGAACACCACGAACGCCGGCGACGTGTCTGATGTCAGAGGCTACGTCGAAGATCTCGGGTTCAGGGCCGGTGACCAGATCCAGGGAGTCTACGAAGTCGGCGGGTTCATCGACGGTGAGGGCGGCGCATGCGACGGCTTCGGCTTCGTGCGTATCGAAGGCGGGTTCCTCGGGACAATCGCATCCTGGGTGGCGCTCATTGTCGCCTTGATCGCACTGGCAGTCTTCAGTCTCATCGCCTTCACCGAGCGTTATCGACCGGTCGCCGGCGGCGATGAAATCGGAGACGAAGGACGCGACAAGATCGTCATCACGGCAGCAAGCGGTGCCGGGACGGTGGACACCGACGGTGGCGGCGACGCAAAACCAGGGGCAGGGACAGAAGGGCCTCTCGATGACCCGGGAGAAGACGAGAAACGGCTCCCGGAGGGCTATTAATCCTGAGTCAGCCACTGATTCAGGCAAATTTCTCTTGGCAAAGCCCGAACTTCGCACCACACTTGGTTTGTGAGCCACGCTCTCAGAGGCCTGATCCATGACATTCCGGTCGACTGGAAAACCCAGGCGGCATGCCGGGGATATCCCGACGACCTCTTCTTTCCTGCAGGCGACACCGACGGGGAGCAGATCGCGACAGCCCTTGCCGTATGTAACAGCTGCAAGGTCGTCGATGAATGTCTCAACTACGCCCTCGAATCAAACCAGCGCGCTGGAATCTGGGGCGGTACCACCGAAAAGGAGCGACGCTCCCTGCGTCGCCGGTGGCTTGCAGACCGCAAGAGAACCAGCTGATTCGAGTCACTTTTCCCCTGAATAGAATCGCCATGCGGCAAACCTGAAGGAATCACCATGAGCAAACAGGCTGACTATGTGCTCCGAACCGTTGAAGAACGCGGCATCCGGTTCATTCGACTCTGGTTCACCGACGTTCAGGGACTGCTCAAGTCTGTTTCGATTAGCCCCGCGGAGCTGGAGGTGGCCTTCGACGAGGGGATGACCTTCGACGGTTCGTCGATCGATGGTTATGCCCGCGTCCAGGAAGCGGACATGCTCGCAAAGCCTGACCCATCGACTTTTGCCGTCCTCCCCTGGCGCGAAGAAAGCCAGGTGGCGAGGATGTTCTGCGACATCTACACCCCCGAAGGCGAACCGTTCCTGGGTGACCCGCGCACCGTTCTCAAGCGGAACGTGGAGCGAGCGGCGGAGATGGGGTACAACTTCTACGTCGCTCCCGAGATAGAGTTCTTCTACTTTGAAGACTCGGGCCCCAACCCGAAGGTGCTCGACCAGGGTGGCTACTTCGACCTCACCCCCCTCGACGTCGCCCAGGACTATCGCCGCGACACGATCAATGCCCTGGAACGGATGGGGATACCGATCGAGCATTCCCACCATGAGGTCGCCCCAAGCCAACACGAGATAATCGCCCGCTACACGGATGCGCTAACGATGGCCGACAACATCATGACCTCCCGGCTCACCGTGAAGGAGGTCGCACTCCAGAACGGCATATACGCGACCTTCATGCCCAAGCCGCTCGAGAATCACGACGGTTCGGGCCTGCATCTCCACCTTTCGCTGTTCGAGGACGATGTGAACGCATTTCACGAACCGGGCACACAAGGTGGTCTGTCGAAGGTGGCCGAGGCTTTCATCGCCGGACTCCTCCACCACGCGCCGGAGATCACGGCGATCACCAACCAATGGGTCAACTCCTACAAGAGGTTGGTATCAGGTTTCGACGCCCCGATCTTCGTCTCGTGGGCTCGGAACAACCAATCGGCTCTGGTGCGCGTCCCGTCGGTGAAGCGGGGCAAACCGTCGAGCGTCAGGGTCGAATACAGGGCGGCCGACGGCGCATGCAACCCTTACCTCGCCCTCTCGGTGATGCTGGCTGCCGGACTTGCCGGAGTTCGCGAGGGCTATGAGCTTCCTCCCGAGGTGACTGCCGATGTCGACCGTCTGACGCCATCAGAGCGAGCTGCGATCGGAGTGAAGAGACTCCCCGACACGCTGGCGTCGGCCCTGGACTTGATGGAGGAGTCTGAGCTTGTGGCGGAAGCGCTAGGAGAGCACGTCTTCAACTGGTTCCTGCGGAATAAACGAGCCGAGTGGGATCGCTATCAGGAGCATGTCTCCCGATACGAGCTCGAGACCTACCTGCCGATGCTGTGATCATCGCAGTCTTCCCTGCGGAGCCGTCTGAAGCGCTAGAAGAAGGCCTCGGCTTTGTATCGAGCCAGATCGAACGACCCAAGGCACTCGATCCCGCCGACCCTGCCCTCCAGGAGGTCGACCTCGCCGTGGTCGAACTCGGCGACCAGCCGATGAGAAGGCTGCGGGAGGCGGCGCGGGTGAGCGAAGACCTGGGTGTACCCATCTTCCTTGTGATCGAGCCGGACCAGATCTCCCTGGTCGACTCGAACTCACAGTTCGTCGACTTTCAGGTCGGGCCCGTTGAGCCGGCCGAGTTCCGGCTGCGCGTGCAGCGGCTGGCAACGGAACACGATGACGACGAAGTGATCTCGTTCAAGGATCTCATTCTCAATACACTCACCTATCAGGCCGAGCTGGCCGGGGTCCCGATGGATCTCACCTACATGGAGTACGAGCTACTCCGTTTTCTCGTCACCAACCCAACCCGTGTGTGGTCCCGTGAGCAGCTTCTCTCCCGGGTCTGGGGTTATGAGTATTACGGCGGCGCCCGCACGGTTGATGTGCATGTCAGAAGGCTCCGGTCGAAGCTGGGCGAGGAGCGGTCGTCCTGGATCGCCACGGTGCGATCAGTCGGCTACCGCTTCGGCTAGACCGCAGGCATTCATCGCAACGGATTGGCAACATCAACCGACTCTTCTGTGTCGATTCGCGCAATGACGTGGTGTCCCAAATCGACACAGAAGGAGTGATACGGGCACATCCCACGACACGTCATAGAATCCGGCTATGGGTTTTCGCACCAAACAAGTCCACGCCGGGGTGGAGCCCGACCCCACCACCGGCGCCATCCTCACCCCGATCCACCAATCGACCACCTTCGTCCAGGATTCTGTGGACGAGTACATGGCAAAGGGATACAGCTACGCCCGGGCGGGAAATCCGACTGTCAGAGCACTCGAGAACAAGCTCACAGCACTGGAGGGAGGCCTCGACACCACTGCATACGGTTCGGGGATGGCGGCGACTGTCGCTGTTTTCCTGGCGTTG
>DATKCM010000140.1:0-17733 GCA_035513195.1 Acidimicrobiia bacterium
CCCGAACTCGATCAAGCCGTCGCCAAGCTGGTAGCTGCAGCCTCTAGCCATGCCGATGCCGACCTGATCATGGAGATGATCACGACCGTGATCAAGCTGCATCGCGACAACGGCAACCGGGGTGACCTGAAATTGATCAACACCGCGCTGAAAGAAATGCGCTACTCGAACCTCGTGTTCTCCCGCCACGATGAGCCGAAAGTGACCATCTACGGCTCGGCGCGTCTTGGGGAGGAGGATCCCGAGTACCAGGTCGCCATGCGTTTCGGCAAGGAAATGGCGGATCGAGGCTGGGGCGTCATCACCGGCGCGGGCCCGGGTGTGATGGAGGCAGGGAACCGGGGCGCAGGCATCGAGAACTCGTACGGAGTGAACATCAGGCTGCCATTCGAGGCGAGTTCGAACAAATACGTACACCCCGAACGCAACGTCAACTTCAAGTACTTCTTCACCCGAAAACTCGGATTCGTCAAGGAGTCCCACGCCTTTGTCATCCTTCCCGGTGGTTTCGGAACTCTCGACGAAGCTTTCGAGTTGCTGACGCTGGTACAGACGGGAAAGAGTGACCTTCACCCGATTGTCCTCCTCGAGTCGGAGGAATCCCGATACTGGGAACCGCTGATCGAATTCGCGTGGTCGGTCCTGGTCGAGAGGAGGCTCATCGCCGAACCGGACCTGTCGCTCCTCTTCCATACCCATGAGCCCGAGGAAGCCGCCCACCATATCGAGCACTTCTACGCCAACTACCACTCCCAGCGTTATCACGCGGGCAAGCTGATCCTGCGGCTACGCGCCCTACCCGACCAGGAAACGCTCCGGGAACTGAATAAGGAATTCGCCGACATCGTCGTCGATGGTGACATGGAGGTGATCGGGCCTACCGAGGCCGAGATGGCGGACAACGACGCCCTCGACTGTGAGCGGATCACATTCCTCTTCGACAGACGCCAGTTCGGAAGGCTCCGTCAGTTGATCGACAGGCTCAACGACCTGGTCGCAGACGTCAAGGTCACCAAACCTGCACCGGTTTTCAGTGAGGAACATGCCGAACGGCCCTGGTAAACCGCGCCGCCTTGGCCTTAAATGCTCCCGAACGGCTAGAATTGTGCTGTGCGCGACATCCTTTCAGACCTCGTAGCCGAGCAGCAGTTCCTCGACCAATCCTTGCAGCGGATCCCGATCAAGATCTGGGACTACGTGACTCCGTCCAAACCCTGGACGGTCCGCGACACGATTGCTCATCTGGCCGACTTCGAAGAACTCGCTGCCGACGTGATTGCCGGTGGGGAAGCCATCAAGACCTGGCAGACCGCGACCGACCTCGAAGGTCTCCGCAAGAAGGCGATCACAAAAGGCCGAAAGATGCGACCTCAGGACGTAATCGAGTGGTGGCGCGGGGGCAGGGCCAAAGTTGTGGAGCCTCTCTCCCACATGAACAGCGCCGAACGCATCGAATGGATCGACGGTGACATGAGCGCCAAGACCTTTGCCACCTTCCGACTGATGGAAACCTGGGCACATGGCCTCGACATCTACAAGACCCTCGAACTCGAGGTCGAGGACACCCCGCGTATCCGCCACGTCTGTTGGCTGGGGTGGAAAACGCTGCCGTACGCCTTCAAGGACCACAGCCTCGACTACGAGCCGATCAGGATCGAGCTGATCGGACCGGGTTACTCGAGATGGGTGTACGGGCCGGAGGATGCCAGCAACCGGATCAAGGGATCGGCATCGGACTGGGCTCGCATCGCCGTTCGTCGCATCGAGCCGCACCAGACCCGACTCCAAGTCACTGGTGACGCAGCCGAAGCAGCCCTCAAGGTGGCCAAAGCATTTCTGTGAGAGTGATTCCCCACCTGGTGGGGATGATCCACCTCCAACCTCTGCCCGGCTCGCCCCGATTCGAAGGTTCGATGGATCGCGTCCTCGGACTCGCCCTCGATGACGCAGCCAGGTTGAGAGAGGCGGGCTTTCCCGCCCTCATGGTGGAGAACTTCGGCGACGCTCCCTTCTACCCCGATTCGGCCCCACCCGAGACAGTTGCTGGCATGACCCGGGCCGTTGACGCAATCGCCCTGGCCACCGGCGTGCCAATCGGAGTCAATGTGCTTCGCAACGACGCGATGTCTGCGATGGCTATCGCCGCGGTGACCGGGGCCGCGATGATCCGGGTCAATGTCCTCACTGGAGTGATGTACACCGATCAGGGACCGATCACTGGTAAAGCCGCACAACTCGTCCGGAAGAGAAAAGAACTCGGTTGCGGTGTCGAAATATGGGCCGATGTCATGGTGAAGCACGCCACTCCCCCTCCTGGCTTCGACCTGACCCAGGCCAGTGAGGACACGATCACAAGAGGCCAGGCCGACGCCCTCATCATTTCCGGCGCGGGAACCGGGGCATCGCCCGATCTGGATCGGCTCAAGCTGGCGCGGGAGGCGGTTGGCGACGACGTACGGCTTGTCGTCGGCTCGGGAGCAGCACCGTCAAATCTCACCGACCTGCTCGGCATTGCCGACACGATCATCGTCGGCTCCTACACGAAACAGGACGGACGTGCCACGAACCCGGTCGACCCGCAACGGGCCGGGGAAGTGATCCGGGTGGCGCGGGAGTGCGGCCTCATCTGAAGCTTGCATTTGAGTTCCCCGGAATTCAAGTTTCGCGAGAGAATACCGAAAAGTAATGGACCGGTATGTGCAGAGAGACACTCGCAAGGCTCTCCCAGCTATCCGGGCAAATGGGTCTGACAGCCCATGTCTAGACAATTGGGGCGGACGGCCCATGTGTTTTTTGGACCCCCACCGGCACACTTTTCCACAGGTGAAGCATTGAGACAGATTCCGAAAGACATCTTGATCGAGGTCATGGAAGACGTGATTGAGGACCTGCATGGTCACGTGCACCGTGTTTCCGATCTCGCAGTGGATCTCGGCACCGGGCTGGGCCTCAAGGATGACGATCTCGATTGCCTCGCTCTGGCAGGGATTCTCCACGATGTCGGAAAGATCCACTTGGATCCCACCATCCTCGGCAAGCCCGGCCCTCTCGACGACGGTGAGAAGGACTTGATGCAGCGGCATCCCGAGCTCGGCTTCGCAATGACCAGAAATCGCCTCGACCCGCGTGTTTCAGAAGCAATCCTCTACCACCACGAGAGATTCGATGGCAAGGGCTACCCCTTCGGTCTCACCGGGCAGGCAATCCCGGTCCTCTCCCGCATCGTCCTGGTTGCTGACGCTTTCGATGCCATGACCTCATCCCGTGCCTACCAACCGGCGCTTCCTATCGACTTCGCCATATCGGAGATCCTCCGCAACGCCGGGACTCAGTTCGACCCCGAAGTGGTCGAAGTGTTCATCTCGCTGGCGAACGTCAACCGGCTCCCTCTGGCCACTCCCGCCTGAAACTAGTAGTCCGTCCCATAGATACTTGTGGCGTCTCTCCGGCCCTCGACACCCCTGGCTGCGTCGACAATGCTCGCCGCAGCTTCCGGCTGCGACTGCGCTTTTCTCCTTGCCAGATGACGCCGATGGCTCGGAGACACGCGCACACTATCTAAGCGACGGACTACTTGTCACCCACTCCTGATACCTTCAGGTTGTGGACTCGCTGAAGACCTTCACCCCGGCAACTCGCTCCTGGTTCGATGCCTCCTTCCAGGCGCCAACGCCGGCTCAGAGCCTGGGTTGGCCCGCCATCGCCTCAGGTGAGAACACTCTGATCCACGCCCCCACCGGGTCAGGCAAGACACTTGCCGCCTTCCTCTGGACCCTGGACCGCCTCCTCTCTGAGCCGGTGCCTGAGAGGGACGAGCGCTGCCGCGTGCTCTACATCTCCCCGCTCAAGGCGCTTGCCCACGATGTTGACCGGAACCTCCGGGCGCCGCTGACCGGCATACGCCATGCGGCGCAGAGGCTGGGTGTTGGCCCCCTACCCGAACTGACGACGTTCCTCCGCACAGGCGACACACCACAGGAAGACCGGAGGAAGATGCAGCGCAACCCTCCCGACATCCTCATCACGACCCCCGAGTCCCTCTACCTGATGCTGACATCTGCGGTTCGCTCAACGCTGCGGAGTGTCAGATGGGTGATCGTCGACGAGGTTCACGCCGTCGCCGGATCCAAACGTGGGGCGCACCTCAGCTTGTCTCTCGAGCGACTCGAGGAGATCACCGATGTCTCACCGCAAAGGATCGGCCTCTCCGCCACCCAACGTCCACTGGAGACGATCGCGCAGTTTCTCGGTGGCGGAACCATCGACGACGGGACCTGGACCCCCCGCCCGGTCGAGATCATCGATGTGCCCAGCGACCGGGAGCTGGACATTGAGCTTGTGGTGCCGGTCGAAGACATGTCCACGCCAGCTCCCGACCCGCTCGACCCCGATGCTGCCCCCACCAGGTCGATATGGCCGGCGGTGTACCCGGCGTTGCTCGATCAGATCAGGGATCATCAGTCGACGATTGTCTTCGCCAACTCGCGAAGGCTGGCAGAACGGGTCTGTTCCGAGCTGAACCGACTGGCGGGCGAAGAGATCGCTCGAGCCCACCACGGCTCGGTGGCAAGGGAGCAGAGACTCGAGATCGAAGAGGGCCTCAAAAGCGGCTCCCTCAAAGCCGTTGTCGCCACCTCGTCCCTGGAGCTCGGCATCGATATGGGAGCTGTGGACCTCGTCCTCCAGATCGAGTCTCCCGGTTCGGTCGCCTCCGGATTACAGCGGGTCGGTAGGTCACGGCACCAGGTGGGGAGAACTTCAAAGGCGCGGATCTATCCCAAGTACCGCGGTGATCTCCTCGTGGCCACTGTTGTCGCCAGCGAAATGGTTTTGGGGAACGTCGAACCGACACGCATCCCTGAGAATCCCCTCGATGTCCTCTCCCAACACATAGTCGCTGCCATCGTGATCGACGACATCGACGTCGACTCGCTATTCGAGCTCGTCCGCAGGGCGACCCCGTACCGGGGGCTGACCCGCGCGGTCTTCGAATCGACCCTCGACATGCTGGCGGGAAGATATCCCTCCGATCTCTTCTCCGAATTGCGGCCCCGCATCAATTGGGATCGGGTGGGAGGCATGCTCAGTGCCAGACCGGGAGCACGTCAACTCGCGGTCACAAATGCCGGGACGATTCCTGACCGCGGCTTATTCCGGGTGTCTCTTCCCGACGGCAGCCGGGTGGGAGAGCTCGACGAGGAGATGGTCTACGAGTCGCGGGCAGGCGATTCATTTCTGCTCGGATCGACGGCCTGGAGGATCACAGAGATCGACCATGACCGGGTCACGGTCGTGCCAGCTCCACCGGACGGGTCGCACAAGATGCCGTTCTGGCACGGGGACATGTTGGGACGTCCCATCGAGACCGGCAGAGCGGTGGGCAGATTCATCCGCGAGATCGGGCAAATGGACAGTGACACTGCCCACGAAACTCTCCGCACGCAATACAAACTCGACGACTTCGCTGCGGGAAACCTTGTCCAGTATCTCGCCGAAGAACTCGAGGCAACCGGTCATCTCCCGGGTGACGAGAAGATCGTCGTCGAGCGGTTCCAGGACGAGATCGGCGACTGGAGGGTGGTGATGCTGTCCCCGTTTGGTGCCCGTATCCATGCACCATGGGCCATGGCTCTTCGCCACAAGCTCAGGGCAAGATATGGATCCGACGTCGACATGATCTGGTCCGACGATGGAATCGCTATCAGGTTCCCGGACAGCGACGAGGTGCCTGGGGCCGACGAGCTGATTCTGGATCCAGAGGAGGTCGAGTCGATCCTGATCGAGCACCTTGGCGAGACTGCTCTCTTCGGCGCCAGATTCCGGGAGGCGGCCGGACGGTCGCTCCTCCTCCCCCGTCGGCGCCCCGGGGAGCGGACCCCTCTGTGGCTGCAACGGCGCAAGGCCTCCGACCTGCTCAGCGTGGCAAATCAGTTCGGGACTTTCCCGATCGTCCTCGAGACATACCGCGAGGTCCTCCGCGACGACTTCGACCTTCCCGCGCTACAGGAGGTCCTCGGCGACATCCGATCTCGGAAAATACGACTTGTCGAGGTTGATCTCCACAGTCCCTCTCCGTTTGCGACTTCGTTGCTCTTCTCGTTCATCGCCGCGTATCTCTACGAGTCCGACACGCCCATAGCCGAGCGGCGGGCCGCCGCTCTGACCCTGGACCGCGACCTGCTGCGTGAGCTGCTTGGTGATGGAGAGCTTCGGGAGTTGATCGACCCTGAGGTCGTGGGGGCAATCGAGCTCGAGCTGCAATATATGACCGAACAGCGCACTGCGCGCCACGCCGACGCGGTCCACGACATGCTCCGAAATCTCGGACCGATGACACGCGACGATGTTCTCATCCGATCCGGCGAGAGCGGGTCGGAGGACCTCGAAGCACTGATCGAGCAGAGACGGGTGTTCGAGGTGACGATCGGCGGCCAGGACCGGCTTGCCGCAGTCGAGGACATGGCAAGGTTGAGGGACGGCGTCGGTGTCCAGCCGCCACCGGGTGTTCCCCATGTCTTCCTCGAGCCCGTGCCCGACCCGTTGGGCGACATCGTCGGACGCTATGCCCGGACCCACACTCCCTTCTCGCCAGAATCGGCTGCCGCCTCGCTGGGCTTGCCCGTTGCCGTTGTCACTTCTGTCCTCTCCTCACTCGAAGGCGAAGGCAGGGTGATACGAGGCGCCTTTCTCCGCGGCGGGAGGACCCAGGAGTGGGTGGACAATAACGTACTGAAACGTCTGAAGCGGAGGTCTCTGGCCAACCTCCGCGAGGAGATCGAGCCCGTTGAACCGCACCGACTGGCCAGGTTCGTCATCGACTGGCACCGGATCAGCGACGAGAGGCGGGGAGTAGAATCTGCCGGCGAGGCCATCTCCCAGCTCCAGGGCTCGTCGATCCCCGCCAGCATCCTCGAACGCGACGTCCTGGTTTCGAGATCGCCGGAGGCCAGCCCCTATCTCGACCGGATGCTCATCTCGGGTGACCTGGTCTGGGTGGGTCGGGAGCCCCTGGGAACACGGGACGGAAAGGTCTCCCTCTTCAAGAGAGACTCCCTGTCAACACTCTGGGAGGGTCCCGAGCCCGACGTGGAGCCCGACCCAACTGCCGCGGCGATTCTCGAGCATCTCACCGCTCGCGGTGCGAGCTTCTTCAGGGACATATACAGCAGCATCGGCGGGGGTGACATCGATGGCGCCTCCTCCGCTCTCTGGGATCTCGTCTGGGCGGGACTGGTCACGAACGACAGCTTTGAGCCAGTCAGGCAATTCCTCGCCAGCAGGAGACGTCGAGCAGGGCGCGGTCGTCCAACACCCGCATTTCCCTCATACACGTCGGGTCGATGGTCACTGGTCGAGTCCCTGATATCAACAGCTCCGTCGGTCACCGAAATCCAGGCTGCCCGGGCGAGTCTCATGCTCGATAGGCACGGTGTGGTCACCAGGAGCACAGTGCTCGCCGAGGGCTATCCCGGGGGCTTCACCGCCCTCTATCCGGTACTGGCACACCTCGAAGAAACGGGAAGGCTCAGGCGCGGCTACTTCGTCGAAGGGCTGGGCGGATCCCAATTCGCCCTCCCCGGTGCAGTCGATCGCCTCCGCAGCGAGCCCGAGCCCAGGCTGGTCGCGTTGGCCGCAGCTGACCCGGCCAACATATACGGAAGTACCCTCCCCTGGCCGGAATCGCCGGCCCGGCTGGCCCGTGACGCCGGCGCCTATGTTCTTCTCCATGGCGGCCGCCTGATCGGGTACCTGGACAGGAGTCGCAAGAACCTGACCATCCTCCCCCCCGGCGACGACCTCTACGGCGAAATCGGAAGGGAACTCGCGGTTATTGCGGCGCGACACCGGCGCACCGTTCTCGAGACAGTTGGCGACGACGACGCCCCATCCTCACCGCTTGCCCCTGTTCTTAGAGAGTGGGGATTTGCCCCAGCTCCGCGCGGTTTGGCATACAGGCGCTAGTGCCCTATCCGGCAGATCGTGCTCGTATTTCAACGGCCCTTGTCCCCCCTGGCGGCGTCCTCGTCCTTGACGAACGGCCCGGTGCGCCTGCGTCCTGCGTCCTTGCCAGGAACGACAATTGCTCGCCGAAATAGCAAGCGAATCCACCGGACAGGACACTGGAGGGCTATTCGAGCTCGGGCCAGGCCCGCAGCGCCTCATCAACAATCGAGTCGAATTTGAGGCCCATGAGGACAACTCCCGCCGCGCCGGCGTCTTGCGCCTTTTGTTCCATCTCCGCAACGATTTCCCAACCGACTTTTCTGCCGACCTCTTTGCCAAGGTCGGCGAGACGTCGCCGTAGAGCGTCCGTCGCCGGCACCGCTCCAACCGACTCCATCTGGTCCACCCAGGTGACACTGAATGGAGGGATGACCATCAGGTACACCGGTGGATCGCCGTCGCGCAGTCCCAGCCGTGTCATCTCCCGCTCGACGCTGTCGGGGTCGATCACCGGTCCTGCCACAAAGAACTGCGCCCCGAGATCGATTCGGCGTCGGAACTGCCATTCGCGGAAACGAGTCGGCATCCCGACCTCGAAATCGGGGAGTTCTTCCTGGAGCGTTCGAAGGTGCTCCACGATCTCATAGTGGTGGGCAAGGTGGTCGATGTGCGGGACCGTGTCACCGATAACGACGAGGAACGAATCCACGCCGTTGCCCAACGCGCCTCTCACCTCGGACTCTATGGCCAGGATGTTGCGGTCACGGGTCGAGACCACAACCGTTGGATCCACATGTGGAGTGTCATGGGTGATCCGGGCCGAGAAGGCGTATGGCGAAACCCGGATCCGCCCGAAGACGTTGTCCGTAACCATCACGTTGGTCCAACCGCTCAGCGATCGGTGGCTCATGTCGGGCAGCTCCGGCGGGTTCACTTCCGCGATACGGACCCAACCGTTACGAGCGGTTAGCACTGCGCGCCTCCTTAGCCTTGCGGGCGACGAAGTATTTCGCTTGTGGGTGGTGGCAGATGATTGCCGAAGTCGTTTGCTCAGGTTGGTACTGGTACGAAGTCTGGTGTCCTACCTCGATGCCGATCCGCCCCGCTCCGAGGATGTCGGCGACCTTTTCGTTGTCCTCGAGGTCGGGACACGCGGGGTATCCCCACGAATAGCGTCCCCCACGGTATTTCTGTCGGAACAGCCCGGTGAGCGTCGGACCGTCCTCATCGACGAAACCCCACTCGGTCCTGATCCGGTGATGCCAGTGCTCGGCGAGCGCCTCGGCCATCTCAACTCCCAGCCCGTGAAGGTGCAGATACTTGGTGTATTCATTCGCCTCGAACAATTCGGCGGTGCGCCGTGACACTTCGGCCCCCATCGTGACGATGTGGAACGCTGCGTAATCGACTTCCTGTCCGATCGGCCGGAAGAAGTCGGCGATGCAGAGGAATGAGTCGTCTGGCTGTCGAGGGAACCCGAACCGCGTTAGCTCCTCTTCTCTGGTCCGGTCTTTCCACAACACCAGCTCATCGCCGTCGGAGTTCGCCGCGAAATACCCGTAGACGACCTGAGGTTGGAGCAGTCCCCCGGTCCGGGCCAGTGCGATCTGCTCCCGGAGCAGAGGGGCGAGCCGCGCTTTGAACTCGGTGTCGTTCTCTCCCGACTCCGGGCGGTATTGCCACTGGTTCCGATAAAGGGCCGTCAGGTTGAGAAAAGGGACGACCTCGTCGAGTGGAACGTTCCTGACGACCCGCGAGCCGAGAAACGGCGGCTCGTAAATGCGGTTGTCGGTCTTGACCGATGGCGAGCGGCGCGGGGCCTCGATATCGCCCAATTCGATCTCGGGACGTTCCCGCTTTTTGGTCGGTGGTGGTGGCGCCTCACCCTTGACGATGCGGCTCATGGCGTCGAGGCCGGCGAAGGCGTTCTTCCCGTAATAGAGCGGCCCGGGATACAGGGCACGCAGGTCGGATTCGACATAGCTCCTGGTCAAGGCGGCGCCTCCGAGCATCACCGGGACATTGCCCAGTCCACGGCGATCGAGCTCGTCGAGGTTGTCCTTCATGATGAGTGTCGACTTCACCAGCAGACCGCTCATCCCGATGGCGTCGGCGTTCTTCTCCTGGAACGCCTGCACCATCTCACCGATGCCCACCTTGATCCCCAGGTTATGCACCTCATAGCCGTTGTTACTGAGAATGATGTCGACGAGGTTTTTGCCGATGTCGTGAACATCGCCGGATACCGTGGCAAGGACCACCGATCCACGTCGGCTGGTCTCGGCCTTCTCCATCAGCGGTTCGAGATAGGCGACTGCCTTCTTCATCGTCTCGGCTGACTTGAGGACAAATGGCAGCTGCATCTCTCCGCTGGCAAAACGATCGCCCACCACCCTCATGCCTTCGAGGAGGAAGTCGTTGATGATGTCGAGGGGCCTGACCCCGTCACCCAGGGCCTCGTCGAGATCGGCAATGACGTTGTTCTGGTCACCGTCGATGATCCGCCGGGCCAGCCTTTCATCCACCGGCAATCCCTCCATAGGCTCCACAGCCGCCTTCTCCGTCCTGACATCCGCGAACAACTCGAGAATGCGCTCCAGAGGGTCATATCCGTCGGATCTCCGGTCATACACCAGATCCATTGCTGTCTGCCGCTGCTCCGCGTCGATACCGGCGAGAGGCTGGATTTTTCCGGCGTGGACGATTGCCGCGTCCAGACCTGCCTCAACTGCTTCGTGCAGGAAAACAGAGTTGATGACTTTGCGTGCCGCCGGGTTGAGACCGAACGAGACGTTTGAAACGCCCAATACCGTGCGTGTCCCCGGCAGTTCCTGCTTGATTCTCCGGATCGCCTCCAGTGTCGCGATGCCGTCACGTCGCAGGTCGTCTCCACCGGTGCTGAGAGGGAAGGTGAGGGGGTCGAAAATCAGGTCTGAGGGGTCGAGCCCGTAGGTGCCCACCGCTAGATCGTGGATGCGGTGGGCAACTCTCATCTTCCATTCGAGATCACGAGCCTGACCTTCTTCGTCGATCAAGAGGCAGATCACGCCGGCACCGTGTTTCTTAGCCAGTGTGAAAACCCGGTCGATGCGCGACCCTTCGCCTTCGCCGTCTTCGAGGTTGGCGCTGTTGAGCAGGCTCCTCCCCCCCAAATGCTCGAGACCCGCCTCCATCACTGCAGACTCGGTCGAGTCGAGGACAACGGGGGCAGCGACATCGGTGGCGAACCCGGCGGCGAGTCGGTTCATGTCGGCAACACCATCCCGCCCGACGTAGTCGACGCAGAGATCGACCAGATGCGCCCCCTCCCTCAACTGCGACTGGCCGATTGCGATGCACCTCTCGATGTCGTCGGCGAGTAGTGCCTCCCGGAACACCTTGCTCCCATTGGCGTTCGCCCTCTCTCCGATTATGAGAAACGATGTGTCCTGGTCGAGGGTGACCTGGCTGTAGATCGACGCAACCGACGGAACGTGCTCGGGGCTCCGCTCCAGCTTGGTGACAGGTCGGAGCGCTTGGACCACCGCGGCGAGGTGTTCGGGTGTGGTGCCACAGCATCCACCCACCACTCCCACACCGAGGTCGGTCACGAACGATGTGAGGTTCTCGGCGAGCTCACCCGGGCCCAGGTCATAGACCATCTCCCCGTCCTCAACATGGGGCAAACCGGCATTGGGAATCGCAGACACCGGGAGAGTCGAGTAGCGGCTCAGGTGGCGGAGCGGTTCGAACATCTCGGCCGGGCCTGTGGCACAGTTCAAGCCGATCACGTCCGGGCCAACGGCCTGCAGGGAGGTGAGGGCTGCTCCGATCTCGGTTCCGGGGAGCATCCGACCGGTTAGCTCGATGGTCACCTGCACCTGGATCGGCAGCTCCCTCCCGACGTGCCTCATGGCTCTGCGCGCCCCTTCGATGGCAGCCTTGGCGCCGAGAAGGTCGAACTGGGTCTCGATGATCAGTAAGTCGACGCCGCCTTCGACGAGTGCCCGCGATTCGGTTTCGTATGCGTCGACGAGCCTGCGGTAGGTCACCTGCCCGAGAGTGGCGAATTTGGTGCCGGGACCAATCGACCCTGCAACGAACCGGGGTCTTCCATCGGGGGCGACGTATTCGTCAACCGCGGCGCGGGCGAGTACCGCACCGGCGTGGGCAATCTCGTATGAGCGGTCCTCGAGCCCGTATTCGCCGAGGGGGATGGCGAATGCACCGAATGTGTTGGTCTCGACAACGTCAACTCCCACATCGAGAAAAGAACGATGGAGGGCTGACACCACGTCCGGGCGGGTGAGATTGAGCAGCTCATTGCAGCCTTCGAGCTCCGGCCCACCGAAGTCCTCCGCGGTGAGCCCCACCGTCTGGAGGTTGGTCCCGCTGGCGCCGTCGAAGATGACAATGCCCGAATTGACGGCGTCGAGGTAGGAGGTGGTCATCTGACTTCCCCTGCCCAGATACAGAAGGGTTCTCCTGGTTGGCTCATTAGCTCCTCACTTGTTCCTCAATGAAACGCTTGTGAGCGCCATGAGCCATAGGCTCAAGGTCGACTCATCGATTCCAGGCATTGGCACCGTTTTCCATATCTCTATGGGCCGGTTGCCGCGGTATCAAAGGGCCTGTCCCTCCACCGCTCTAGATGAGCGCTTCGTCCCCACCAGTATACAACGACTGCCGGTGGAGTCTACGGAAGTGCCGTTTCCAGCGTCTCGTAGACCGTGTTACGCAGCACCGGGACCCTGCCGACCGATTCGATGGTGGAACGGAACTCAGCCGGAGTGACTTCCTGGCCGTGTTCGGCCCCGGCCGACCGTGTGATGATCTCACCCATCAAAGTACCGCCCAGATCGTTGCAGCCCGCCTGGAGCAGGCGCGCCCCACCGTCGAGACCGAGCTTCACCCAGGATGCCTGGATATTGTCAATGAGACCGTCGAAGCCGATGCGAGACACCGCATGCACCAGGACTGCCTCGTCCCATGTCGGCCCGGGACGTGCCCGGCCTCTCAGGTAGATTGGCGATCCCATGTGGACGAACGGGAGCGGGACCATTTCGGTGAACCCGCCTGTTGTCTCCTGGATCCGACGGACGACCTCGAGATGATTCGCCCACGAACGCGGCCCGTCGATATGTCCGAACATGATTGTCGAGGTTGCACGGAGCCCCAGCTCATGTGCCGTGATCATCACTTCGGCCCACTGCGATGTTCTGATCTTGTCCGGGCAGAGGTGCTCTCTGACGCTGTCGTCGAGTATCTCCGCGGCGGTACCCGGCAACGAACCCAGACCCGCCGCCTGCAGTTCTTCGAGGAAAACCCGAACCGGCACCCCTAGCGTCTCGGCCCCTTGCCAGACTTCGAGTGGTGTGAACCCGTGGATGTGCATCCCGGGCATCTCCTCTTTGATCCCCTTGACCACATCGACATAGAAGTTCCCGGTGAAGTCGGGGTGGATCCCGCCCTGGAGGGTCACTTCGGTCGCCCCCCGATCCCATGCCTCCCTCGCCTTCGCCACTATCTCGTCGAGTCCCATCAGATACGGCTCGCCTCTCAGATTGAGGCTTTTCGGCCCCTTGGAGAATGCGCAGAATCCGCACTTGAAGTAGCAGAGATTGGTGTAGTTGATGTTCCGGTTGACGATGTATGTGACCGTCTCACCGACCCGTCTTTCGCGCAGCACGTCTGCTGTGTAGGCGACGGCATCTAGTTGGTCACCCCTCGCCATGAATAGCCGGCGCATTTCTTCGACGTCGGGGCGGGTGCCTTCGAGGGAACGCTCCAGGATCGGTCTCAGGTCGCCTGCCCCGTCCAACCCTTCCGGGGCGGATCCCTGGACCCAGGTCCGATCGCTCCATTCGGCTGAGAACCGCTTCTCCGGAACGGGCAGATCCATGTCCTTGCCCGGCGCCCACTCGTACCGGGGGCGGGCGGCGCCCAACCCATCGGTCAGTTTGAGCCAGGTCTCGAAGTCGTCAGCGTCGAGAACCGAACGAGCGACATCGATCCCGAGACCGATCGGATATGCGGTCCGCTCCACCAGATCGTGCCCGACCAGGGAGTCGCGGAGCTCACCTAACCGCTCGACATCCCAGTCGCGCAACAGGAGGTCGCTGGCTCCGCGAGCCACGGCGTCCACGGCATGAGCCACGTCGTCGACGAAAACCGACAACGCCGTCTCCAATCCGGGGAGTGACACCAGGCTTGCCGATGCTTCGATTTCTGATCGACCCACCCTGAGGAAGGCGGCGCGGCTACGCGACACCGCATCGAGGACCTGTTCCCGGGGGCCTTCGTTGCGCACAGTGATCCTCCAACCCGGCACCCCGGCCTTGCTGAGCTCGAGGGCGTCTTCGGGGTCGACCACGTACGCAGAGGGCCGGAGGTCGGAGGAAGACCCGAGAAGCAGCAAGCCGCCGGCATGGGCGGCACTGAGGTCCGCAGCGGTCGGAGCGTGGATCTCGACGGCGGTGGTTCCCTCACGGCGGCGGCTGGTCGCCGTCGGCGCGGCCAGGGACTCGGCCGGGCGGATCCTTAGGAACGTAACTCTCATGTGGGGACACTCTTTCCGATCTTTGCGTAGCCATTGTCGTCAGTCCGCTCCCGGATGTCATCGATCAACTCCGGAGCGATCCAGTGGTCGGTTATGTATTCGGGATAGACAGGGAGCCGGGGGCGCAACTCGAACCCCGCCGCCTCGGTTCTCTCCTCGAGCTCACCAAGATGGGGCCAAGGTGCCTCGGGATTGACCCAGTCGATGGTGAGCGGGGACACCCCGCCCCAGTCGTTGATGCCGGCGTCCAGATAGATCTCATACCGCTCGGTCAGATTCGGAGGGACCTGAACGTTCGCGGCAGGCCCCATGATCCACCTGGCCAGAGCGACGACCCGGGCAAACCATCGCGGCACCGGCTCGGCGGACCGTCGCATCGGGGTGTCGGCCTTGGCTCTGAAGTTCTGAATAATCACTTCCTGGATCGCTCCCGTCTTCGTCGCCAGATCGCTCAAGGCGAATAGCGAGTCGACGATTTCCCGATTGGTCTCACCGATGCCAACAAGGATTCCCGTGGTGAACGGAACCATGGCCCGACCCGCCGCCTCAATCGTCTCGACACGAAGGGACGGCACTTTGGTCGTGGAGTTGTGATGGGGCATCCCCGGCTCGAGCAGCCGCGGCGAGATGTTCTCCAGCATCATCCCCATTGACGGGTTGGTGGGCCTCAGCTTCGCCATGGCATCGTCGTTGAGGAGTCCCGGGTTGGCATGAGGGAACAACCTGGTTTCGGATCGAATCAGAGCCGACATCTCTGCGACGTAGTCGATCGTCGTCTCCAGGCCACGGTTGTCGAGGAACTCCCGGGCCTGCGGCCAGCGTTGCTCGGGGCGGTCCCCCAGGGTGAGCAGGGCTTCGGTGCAGTCGGCGTCGTCTCCTGCCCGGGCAACTGCGAGCACATCCTCGGGCTCGAGATAGACCCCACCGGCACCAGGTGGCTTGGCGAAGGTGCAGTAGGTGCACCTATCGACACAGAGGGTGGTGAGGGGGATGAATACCTTGCGGCTGTAGGTAACGGTTCGCCCTTTTCCTTCATCCCGAAGAGCGGACGCGTGCTCGAACAGCCGCTCAGGAGGAATTGAGCCGTCGAGGTACCGCAGCGCCAGGCCCGCGTCGGGATCGGGATGGGCGTTCACGCCGCTACGAGATCCCCGAGGAGCTTGCTTCTGTCACACCACCGTCAACAGGAATGATGGCGCCTGTCATCCAGGAACTTGCGTCGGAGCCGAGAAACACGATCATCCTGGCGACGTCTTCCGGCTCACCGACACGACCCAAAGGGTGCATCCGAGCAGCGAACTCCTCGTCCTGGAGCAGCATCCCCGCCAGCCGGGTGCGCACGACGGCGGGTGCGACCGCGTTGACCCGGATATCGGGAGCCAGTTCGAAGGCAAGCTGCCGGGTGAGATGGACGACACCCGCCTTGGAGATGTTGTAGGCGCCGGTGATAGAACTTGGCCTGAGGCCAGCCACCGACGCGACATTGACCATGACACCGCCGTTCTTGCCCATACCGGCGGCGTATGCAGCTCGTGCCCAGAGCAACGGGCCCAGCAGATTGACATCCCAGGTCTTCTGCAACGCCCCGAGGTCCACATCCATCAGAGATCCGGCGGAGGGGTTGGTACCGGCGTTGTTGACCAGCACGTCAACCGATCCAAACTTGGCGATCGTCTCCTTCATCGCCATCGCCGCATCCTCCTCGGAGTCGGCTCTCGCGACGAGGGCCAGGACCCGATCGGCATCGACCCCGGCATCGATCATCTGCTGTCGGGCGGCTTCGACATTGTCGGATTTTCGAGAGGTGATCGTGACCCCGGCCGCACCGCTCCTTGCGAATTCGAGTGCCGATGCCAGCCCGATACCCCGGCTCGCACCCGTGACCACGATGACTTTGCCTGCAACAGAGACTTCCATTGGCTCCTACTCGTTCGAGCGCCAGATACTAAAGGCAACGACTCCGAACCCGGTCATCAGCTCCGAAGTCGATCCGAACCTACCCGCGGGCTGGGGCTTCGGTTTTGGAAGCTCGGGAAGCTCGAGCACCGACTCCGGTGGGGTGACGCGAAGCTGCACGAGCAACACCATCGGATCAAATCCGGTGAGGAGCGCCGTCTAGTGGCCGCCTCGCTTGACCCCCCCCGTACTTCATCCTGGTGTCCGAGATCGCCGCCGCCCGCTGCTCGTCGTCGTTTACGCCTGCGTCGACGATTTCTCCCACGAAGAGAGTGTGGGTCCCGAAGTCGTTGGAGTGACGCACCTCACAGTCCATCCAGGCAATCGCGTCTGAGAACACCGGCGCGCCGGTGGTGGCCGTGAATACTTCGCGACCGTTGAGGGTGTTCCCGTCGCGCTCGGCCGGTTTGGAGAACTTCACAAAGGGACGCGTGTCCTCGGCGGACCACAGGTTCACCGTGAACGACCCTCCCTCGCTGATCAGCCGGTGGGTGACGGCCTTGTTATCCACTCCGATCCCAATCAGCACCGGGTCCATCGAGAGCTGGGTGATCCACGACGTGGTCATCCCATTCCACTCGCCACCCGACGCCGACCCGACCAGCGCCAGGGCGTTGGGGATCTTCCAGGTGACCTTGTTGAGCAATTCCGTGTCCATTCGATTCCACCTCTCACATGACTGGCCGAAACCCTAATGTTCCCGTGTGCGAATCCTGATCGCTACCACCGGGGTCCTCCCCGCCGGGCCTGTCTCCGAACTCTGTGCCCGGCTCAGCGATCACTCATCAGAAGTAATCGTGATGACGGTCATCAGGATCCCCAGGACCTTCCTCGACTCGCTCGACGACGACGTCAGACGATCCTTCCTCGATGACTCGACGTCCGACGCCACCCCTGAGGAGAAAGCCGCAATGTATCTCGAGGAGCGGGGGCGGAGGGTGGTTGCGCCCATCGTGGCCGCGCTTCAAGCTGAAGGGATCGAGGCCAGCGCACGATTTGTCGATGGCGACGACCCGGCGGTGGCCATCATCGCGACAGCCGAAGACGTCGGGGCCGAAATCGTGATGATGGGCGCCACTCGGCGCCTGTTCACCGAAGAGGCATGGGGAAGCGTCTCCGCCCGGGTCATCGACAAGTCCCATCTCCCCGTCCTGCTTGTCCCCGGCACCAAGATCGAGGACACCCACGAAATGCCGATCCTGGAGCTGTAGGGCGGCAGAGCACCTGCGGCCTGGCAACAAGAGTTTCAAAGAAATACTAGAAAATTCTTGTGATTTGACGTGATCTTCGGGTTT
>DATKCM010000141.1:0-16655 GCA_035513195.1 Acidimicrobiia bacterium
GGGTCGACCCTTTCAGCTTCTCGGCCCAGGCCAGACCCACGGCATGGATCATGTGACCGCCGACGGTGATCGAGGGCGGCAGGATGTTGACCGTTTCCGGAGGCTGGCCACCTCGCTCATCGCCGGTCCTCCCCGCGATCAGCAGTTTCCATGGGTACCCCACCCTCCACATGAGTGCAGCATCCCGATACGTGCCGGCCACCCAGTCGTCTGACTCGAGTGCAGCCGCAGCGCCGATCTGGGCAGCTTCCTGCCCTTCGAAGGAGGCATATGTGGCGAGTCGGCCCTGTCTTTGCATCGCGATCGATTTTCGGTCATAAGCCCGCGCCTCGATCATGTCGGCGTACAGGCCTTTCATTTGTTGCAGGGTCAGGGGGAGCCTGTCCCTGACAGAGCCGTCAGGAGAAATAAGGCTGTACATGCAAGGCTGAGCTTATCGACGCAAACAGTCCGGGCAACCCGACCTGCCGATCACACTCCGACCGTTTCGTCCTCGAGCATTCCCTCGAGCTCGTCGAGGGTCATCAACACCTCGCGCGCCTTGCTCCCTTCCGAGGGGCCCACGATGCCACGGTTCTCGAGGATGTCCATCACACGACCGGCGCGGGCGAAGCCGATGCGCAGCTTGCGTTGCAGCATCGAAGTCGACCCCAACTGGGAGCGCACCACGAGGTCGAGCGCCTGGCGCACCAATTCGGCATCTTCATCGTCCTCTTCTTCGGCACGGACTGCCGCAGCGGCGGCCACCGCCTCGAGCACCTCTTTGTCGCGGTAGTGCGCCTCGCGCTGTTCTTTCACCCAGTCGACAACTGCGTGGATCTCGGTCTCCCGTACCCAAGAGCCCTGGATCCGCTGCGGGCGCGGCTCCTTGGCGGTGACGACGAGCATGTCACCCATGCCCACCAGCTTCTCGGCGCCGCTCCCGTCCAGGATGACACGACTGTCGGTCTGGGAAGCAACGCTGAAGGCGAGGCGGCTGGGGACATTGGCCTTGATGACCCCTGTGATCACGTTCACCGAGGGGCGCTGGGTGGCGATGACGAGGTGGATGCCGACAGCGCGCGCCATCTGGGCGATCCTGACTATGGAATCCTCCACCTCGCGGCCAGACACCATCATCAGATCGTTGAGCTCGTCGATGATGATCACGATATAGGGGAAACGATCGAATCCGTCCGGGTCGAGGCCACCGGCTTCGAGCTTGTCGCGGTAGCCCTCGATGTCACGAACCTTGGCATCGGCGAGAAGGTCGTAGCGGCGGTCCATCTCTGCCACCGCCCACTTCAAGGCGTCATTGGCCTTCTTGGGGTTGGTGATGACCCTGGTGAGCAGGTGCGGAACCCCGTTGTACTGGCCAAGCTCAACTCGCTTCGGGTCGACCATGATCAACCTGACGTCGTCGGGGTGGGTGCGCATCAGCAGCGACGTGACGATCGAGTTGATGCACGACGACTTACCGGCACCGGTGGCGCCGGCGATGAGGAGGTGGGGAAGTTCGGCGAGGTTGAGCAGCTTGGCGTCTCCGGAGATGTCCATCCCCAAACCGACCGTTAGCGGGTGGGCATTGTCGGCGGGCGGGGCCGCGCTAAGAATGTCGCCCAGCGATACCAGGCGGCGCTTCCGATTCGGCACTTCGACACCAATCGCTGACTTGCCCGGAATCGGCACCAGCAGGCGGACATCAGGGGTGGCAAGGGCGTAAGCAATGTCGTGGGAGAGATTGGAGACCCGGTTCACTTTGACACCCGGGGCGAGCTCGATCTCGTATCTGGTCACCGTGGGGCCCGGCACGATCTTGGTCAGGGTGGCATCGACGCCGTGCTGGATGAGTGTCTCTTCGAGCTGGCGTGCCATGTCCTCGAGCGAGCGTTTGTTGACCTCTCCCCCACCACCTGCGTTGAGGAGCGTGAGAGGCGGCAGTTGATAGCTCCCGTCGGAGAGGTCGACGGTCTTTACCGGCTTGGGCGGCGGCTCGGGCGCCAGCGGCTTCTTCGTGGCATCGGGGCGGGACGCAGGCACCCTGGTCTTCTTGGGCTTCTCGTGTTTCCCCCGTGGCAGTACCGGCGCGGTGACCACATGTGCCCTGTGTTCGGGCCGGCTCTCGATGATCACCATCTGACTGGCGAACTTGCGCAGCGACGACCACATCTCGGCAATCCCGAGGAAAAGCTCGCGGACACTCGTCCTGGTCATCACCAGGACACCCATCCCGAGGGCAGCAGTGAGGATGACAAATGCACCCCAATGCCCGAGCACCCGTTGCATGGGGAAGGCAATCAAAGCCCCAACGGCACCGCCTCGCACCTTGACCAGTTCGATGTTGGGGACAAGTGCAACGGCCCCGGTCAGGAGATGGAACAGAGACAGTGATGAGATGAAGGTGGCCAGCCCACCCAGGACGAGTTTTCCCGCCCCCTCACGGGGCTTGCCCACGATTAGGGCGATCCCGACGCCGCCCAGAGCAACAGGGAGGGCAAAGCGCCACACCCCGAAGAGAAATTTCGAGCCATTGGCGATCCCGGAGCCGACCGGTCCGGCTTTGTCGAAGAAGGAGAGGACGACGATGCTCGCCATCACTACGAGGATGAGGCCCCAGACGTCGTCAGTCTGACGACCCAGGGTCTGGCGCACCGAACTCCGGAAGGCCACCAGCTTCGAGCCCGTCGTCGTCTTCTGCGCTTTTTTCGCTTTCGCCTGTGTTGACACCCGCCTCCGCCCGGAGGAACCCTTTCGGGTGGATGTCTTCTTGGCCATGTAGAACCAGACAATACACCAAGGTCCGCTTTGCGTATGGCTTTCGGATTGAGCCCGTGGACGCAAGTGTTCGATTGGTACGGTTCCGCACATGCCTGCACCGATGATCCCCCACCGATTCGACCGGCTGAGCTCCGTCGAGCAACACGACCGGGCCGACTCCTTCTATGAGGAGATGAACCGCCGCCGCAGTGTTCGCTTCTTCTCCGATGAGCCAGTGCCCCGCCATCTCGTCGAACAGGCGATCAGCACCGCGTCCACCGCCCCATCGGGCGCCCACCGCCAGCCGTGGACCTTCGTGCTGACCGGAGATCCCGACCTGAAACGACAAATCAAGGAAGCCGCCGAAGAGGAAGAGCGGATCAACTACGAAGGCGGGCGGTTGCCCGAGCACTGGCGTGAGGCGTTGGAGCCGTTAGGGACGGATTGGCACAAGGAGTTCCTCGAGACCGTGCCGTGGATCGTCGTGATGTTCGAACAACGCTACGGGGTCGGCGACAACGGGGAGAAACAGCATCATTTCTATGTGAAGGAGTCGTGCGGGATTGCAGCCGGTATCTTCGTTGCCGCACTTCACCACATGGGTCTGGCCACATTGACCCACACCCCGAGCCCGATGAAGTTCCTCACCGATTTGCTGGGCCGGCCGGAGAACGAACGGCCGTTCTGCATGTTCCCGATCGGCTATCCCGCAGACGACTGCACGGTCCCTGATCTCCGTCGGAAGGATCTGTCGGAGGTGATGATCGAGGTTCGGTCCAGCCGAAATTGCTGTCACCCGTCGAGGTCCGCCGCGCCGTCTTAATGGCGACACATTGCTGACATTTCCTGAAAGGACGCAATGAAACGTTCCGGAGCGGTAATCCTCAGTCTGGCCTTGCTCTCCGCTGCATGCGGCACCAATTCCGTCTCGCCGCCGGGAGCGGGGATGACCACCACAAGTCCGGCTGCTCAGGAGACCACTACGACGACTCCGACGTCGAGCACGGTTGCACCCACCACCACGACACAGGCGACAACGACGACAACCACGCCTCCCTCAGTGACGACGACCACGAGCCCTCCGACCACTCCGACGACCCAACAGGTTGTCTCGCCGACCCAGCTCGCCGTAGCTCCGTGGTTCTTGATCGACGAGGGCGGCCAGCACGGTAGGACCGGTCCCTTCCTGGCACCCGTCTACCGAGAGGTTGCCTACACCAAAGCGGTCGGTCGAGCCTCACTGGAACAGCTTTTCGCCGGGCCAACCACGGGCGAACGGGAGAGCGTCCCCGCGATCAGTTCGACCATCCCTGCCGGGGTGACCGTTCTCGGCCTCACCATTCGAGAAGGTATCGCCACGGTCGACCTCTCCTCTCAGTTTGAGGGCGACGACGACTCGCCGGTCGTTGCCCAACGCATGGCCCAGGTTGTGTTCACACTCACTTCGATCCCCTTTGTCAACGAAGTCCTTTTCCGTCAGGACGGGAAGCCGATCCCCGCCCAGACCGGCGCCGGACAACTGGTGACCCGGCCGGTCATGAAAGCCGATTACCTCGAATTCGCCGCGGCGATAACCGTCGAGAGACCGGTCTACGGTGGTACCGGTGGATCCCCGCTCCACGTCACAGGGTTCGGCGCCGTCTTCGAGGCTGCGTTCAACTATGCGATCGTCGACGACAGGGGCCTGATCATTGCCGAGGGGCACGCGATGACGACCAACGGCATGGGCTGGGGCGGGTTCGACTTCACCATCCCCTACAAAGTGGACAGCAAGCAAACCGGGGCGTTGATCGTCTGGGTCAACTCAGCGGAGAACGGGTCGCAGATCTCGTCCGGGAATACCCGGTGACCCTCACTCCCTGACCCTTCGGTGCTTAGAGCTCCATGACGACGGGGACGATCACCGGTTTGCGGGATGTCTCCTCGCGGAGCACCTTCCCGACCGCCTGGCGGACCGTCTTCTGGAGCTCGTTGATGTCGGATCGGCCGCCAGCATGCTCCTGGAGTGATTTCTTTACCGCCGCGGCTGCCTTCTTCAACACTGCCTCGGGGTCGTCCATCACTCCGTGGCTGTCCAAGTCGGGCCCGTAGACGATCTTGCCGGTTTTGTGGTCGATGCCGACAGTGACCACAACAACGCCTTCATCGGCGAGATGAGACCGGTCGCGGAGCACCGCATTCTTGACATCACCGACCGACGACCCGTCGAGGTACACATAACCGGCAGGAACCGCGCGCCGCTCCACCCGGGTCTTGTTGCCGTCGACCACCACACTGTCGCCGTCTTCGAGAACTTCTGCCCAGGGAACATTCATCGTCCGCGCCAGCTCGGTGTGGGCGTGGAGATGGCGGTACTCGCCATGGACCGGGACGAATGCCTGGGGCCGGACGACGTTGAGGAAGGTGAGCAGCTCCTCACGGGCGGCATGGCCCGAAACGTGGACATGGCTATTGCGGCCGTGGACGACACGGGCACCCCTGCGGATCAGGTTCGAGATCACCTTGGACACGGCGGTCTCATTTCCCGGGATCGGCTTGGCTGAGATCAGCACCGTGTCCCCCTCCCCCAGCTCGACGAACCGGTGCCGGCCTTGCGCCATCAGCGACAGCGCGGCAAAAGGCTCGCCCTGACTCCCGGTGGTGATCATCAGCTGCCGCTCCGGCGGATAGTCGTTCAGCTTCTTGATGTCGACTACCGACTTGTTAGGGACGTCGAGAATGCCGAGATCCCCGGCGAGCCCGGCGTAGCGGTGCATCGACCGCCCGAAGAACGAGATCATCCGCCCCGCGGCGACACCAGCATCGGCGATCTGCTGGACCCGATGCATATGGGACGAGAAGCAGGCGGCGATGACCCGCCCTTTGGAATCGCGGATCAGGTCGCGAATCGCCGGGCCGACCGAGCTCTCCGACGGCTCGAAGCCCTCCTTCTCGGCATTAGTCGAATCGGAGAGGAGGAGACGGACGCCACGCTCCCCGAGTGCGGCGAATGCCGGCAGGTCGGTGGGCCTCCCGTCGATCGGTGTCGGATCCAGCTTGAAGTCGCCGGAGTGGACGATGATCCCTTCAGGAGAGTCGAAAGCGATGCCCCCGGCCTCAGGAACCGAATGGCTCACCGGGATGATCATGAACTTGAATGGGCCGTGCGTCGTCCACTTCTTGAACACGATCGTCCGGAGATCCCCTTCGACTCCGAGCTCCTCGATCCGTCCCCTTGCCATTTCGACCGAGAGCTGGGTCCCGTAAACGGGGACGTTGATATCACGGAGGAAGTAGCCGAGGGCACCCATGTGGTCTTCGTGGCCGTGGGTGAGGACGACGCAGGCGACATCCTTCTTCCGTTTCACCAGCCACGACCAGTCGGGGAAGACGAGGTCGACACCGAGCATGTCCTCCTCGGGGAACATTAGCCCGCAGTCGATCAGTGCGATCTTGCCTTCGATCTCGATGGCAGCGCAGTTGCGGCCGATCTCGCCGAGGCCGCCGAGGAATGTGATCGAGACGCTCATCGGGTGCCGATCGCGGCAAGTGCCTTCTCGACGGATTGCAGGGTGTCCGCCGAAGCTGCCGTGAGCGGCAATCGAACCGGGCCTACCGGTTCCCAGGCCGCCGATAGCGCACCTTTGACCGGGGCCGGATTGGTTTCGAGGAAACACGCCAGACACAACGGGAGCAGCTCGTGGTGGAGACGCCGCGCCTCGTCCATATCACCGGCGAGAGCGGCCTTGACCATGGCCTTGATCTGCGGCCCGGCGAGATGGGCCACCACGGAGACCACCCCCACCGCACCCACCGCCATCATCGGGAGGGTCAGGGAGTCCTGTCCCGAGTAGACGGGGAAACCCGGGATCTCGTTGATGGTCCGCGATGTGAAGTCGAGGCTCTCCACCGCGTCTTTGATGGCAACAATGCTGTTGTGGTCGGCGAGTCGGGCAATCGTCCCCAGCTCGATGAGGCGCCCGGTCCTTCCCGGGATGTTGTACAACATCACCGGGACACCGACATCAGCGATGGCGGTGAAATGAGCAAGCAGGCCGTCTTGTTCCGGTTTGCTGTAATAAGGGGTGACCGCCAGCACGCCGTCGACGCCCAACTCGCCTGCTTTCCGTGTCATCTCGACCGAGTGGCGGGTGTCATAGGACCCGGTGCCGGCGATCACGTTCGCTTTCTTCTCGGCCACTGCGTCGACGACCGTCTTGAACAGTGCTAGTTTCTCCTGTTCGGTGAGGGTCGGAGATTCTCCGGTAGTCCCGGCGACGACGAGGGTGTCGGTTCCGTTGGCCACTAGGTGTCGAGCCAGGTCCCACGCTTTGCCATGGTCGACTTCGCCGTCTGAGGTGAATGGAGTGACCATGGCCGTGGCCACATGCCCGAATGGGGCTGATGGTGTAGAAGTCACGACTTCACACTACCCAAGGTGCCCAAAGAACTATGAATGTCACACATCTTGTCCTCGAGCCCGACTAGAAACCCGGTGTGGAAGCTTCGCTTCCGGTGCCCTACCTGGTGGTCCTCATCGGTCCCAGCGCTTCGGGCAAGTCACGAAGGCAGGGGCAACACACTCGATCGTTTCGCTTCCCAATGCCCACCTCGATGGCGGGATCGAGTCGTTCGCAACCGTCATTGCCGGAATGCATTGAACGACTATCCCGTTACGGTTTATTGAGTAGATCAGGAGTAGACATGGCGGTTACATCGACAATGATGCCGCTGGGCACCAAGGCACCGGATTTCGAACTGACCGACACAGTCTCTGGTCGGACGGTCTCGATGACCGACTTCGCGGACAAACCATCTCTTCTCGTGATGTTCATTTGCAACCACTGCCCCTACGTCAAGCATGTGAGGGCCGAACTTGCCCGTCTCGGCAAGGACTACGAGAACTCCGACCTCGGGATAGTCGCCATCTCCTCCAACGACGTCCAGGAATATCCATCCGACTCTCCGGAGGAGATGAGGGCCGAGGCCGAGAAATATGGGTACGTCTTCCCGTATCTCTATGACGAGGACCAGTCGGTTGCCGCCGCCTACACGGCAATGTGCACACCGGACTTCTTCCTCTTCGACTCCAATCGTTCGCTGGTTTATCGGGGGCGCCTCGACGGCTCTCGCCCCAATACCGGCGTACCGGTGACGGGCGAGGATCTGCGCACCGCAATCGAAGCGACCCTGGCCGGCGAACCTGTCCCCGAAGAGCAATATCCCTCGATGGGTTGCTCGATCAAATGGAAGACCGGAAAAACCCCGGCCTACTTCGTGTCTTAGCGGTCCGTCTTCTTACCTCCCTTCTCTCCCTAACCTGGCCGGGACTCCAGGAAGGACCACCTTGCCCAAACAGTACGATTCCGCGCCGGAACTGACCGTCGACCTCGCCACGAGTTACACCGCAACGGTTAAGACCAACCACGGCGACATCACCATCGAGCTCCTGCCCGAACGCTCCCCGCAGACAGTCAACAACTTCGTGTTCCTCGCCAGGGATGGGTTCTACGACGGGGTCATCTTCCACCGGGTGATCCAAGGCTTCATGATTCAGGGCGGCGACCCCACCGGAACCGGAATGGGTGGTCCTGGCTACAAGTTTCGTGACGAACTCGAGGGTGACGGCGCCTACACCCGGGGTACGGTGGCAATGGCCAACTCTGGCCCCAACACCAACGGCTCGCAGTTCTTCATCATGCACAAAGACGTTGGGCTCCCCCACTCCTACACCATCTTCGGAAAGGTGACAGACGGCATCGACGTGGTCGATTCCATCGCCGACTCGAAGACCGACCGGAGCGACCGGCCCGAATCCGAGGTCAGGATCTCGGCCGTCGAGGTAGCCGAGGACTGAGTGGCCCGACGCTTAAATACTTGTGGCGTCTCTCCGGCCCTCGGCGCCCCTGACTGCGTCGAAGTGCTCGCCGCAGGCTCCCCGTGCGAGACGCGCCCTTCTCCTTGTCAGATGACACCGATGACTCGGAGACACGCGCACACTATTTAACCGACGGACCACTGGCCCGCCGCTCCAGCACCGGGGCAAGTGACTCGACACTTCTGGCGTTGATCGGATCGACCACCAGCTGGATGTGATCCATGCCGGCTTCGGCGAAGGCGTCGAGGGCGGCTGCGATTTCGTCAGCTGACCCGGTTATGGGCGGTGTCACGGGTCGCTCGCTCCCTGCCAATCGCCCGGTCCCACCTTCTAGCTGGACGAGAACCGCCGCGGTCCTCTCGATCTCTGCCGGATCCCGGCCGACCTCCCGGGCGGCTTCGTCGACAACACCCATCAGTTCGACAAGCCCCTCCGGCGTGTTCCCATAGGATGCGTGCCAGGTGTTCCACATCTGAACATGGGGCGCGGCGATCCTGAGCATCCGGGGACCGTTGGACCCGATGAGGAGAGGCAGGTCGGGACGCGCTCGGGGGATCAGCTCCATATCGCGCAACCGGTGGTACCTGCCCTCGAAGTCGATGGCGCCTTCCCGGATCAGGGTGCGGATGATGGTGAACGCCTCTTCGAATCGAGACACCCGGTGGTCGTAAGGGAAGCCGTATGCCTCGTATTCGGTCCGGTTCCAGCCGGCACCGAGGCCGAGAACGAGGCGCCCTCCTGATATCTCGTCAACAGTCACCGCTTTCTTCGCCAGTATTGCCGGGTTGTGGAAGGAGGTGGCTGCGACCAGTGGCCCGAGCTCGACCCGCTCGGTCGCCTCCGCCAGGGCAGCAAGGACCGACCAGACCTCCCAGGGCCCTCTCGCACCGTTTTCGTCGCGGTACAGCAGATGGTCGCCCACCCACAGTGAGTCGAACCCGACGTCTTCGGCGGTTTGGGCGATGTCGCGGATCTCGGGCCATCGATACTCCCGCTCCACTTCGGGCATCTGGACCCCGATCTTCATCTCAACCGCTTGCCAATTCGGCGTCGGTTGGAATCGAATCTCTCGAGTAGTCGCTGACTATGTTCCACAGCATCCAACCGACCCCGAGGTCCTCGGCTGCCTGGATCGACCGCCGAATCTGCGCTGACGTCCACCAGAACGACTGCAGCCATGGTCTCACGGTTGTGCTGGGCTCGACCCTGTCCAACGTGTCCTTGATCGCGTCGGTGGTGACGTCATAGGGGTGCTCATTTGGGTCGGGGTAGCCGAGCCACCCATCGGAATAGTGGCTCGGGTAGATCATTGGAGAGAATGCGTCAACTTGCACCGACAATTCCTCGGGACGCTGGCCGATGCCCTGGTCGTTGGGGCTCGAAACGACAATGGCAAAGACGTCGGCACTCACCGAACATCCCATCGGGTGGAGCAGTCTTCTCGCCGCTGCGAGGTACTCGGCGACTGCCCCGACCCGCTCCTCCTGGGTCATGTCGAGCTGACCGCTCTCCTTGACCGCCTGGCCGGAAGGGAACCTGATGTAGTCAAACTGGATCTCGTCAAAACCGAGTTCACAGGCTTCCACCGCAAGATCGAAGTTGTACTGCCACGAATCCCTGTTCCTCGGGTCGATCCAGCGCCCGACTATCGCCTGGTCGGGGTAGGCAGCCGCCTTGATCTCATCATCAAACGATACGATTCGCGTGATCGTGTACAGCCCGTGCTCGCGGGCCTTGGCGATGAGATCGACTGCGTCATATGTCACCGCCACAGCGCCGATCTCGTGGGCCATCGCCACCGAGCTGTCGTAGAGAACCAATCCCCCTTCGATCTTGGTGTCGAACACAAATGCGTTTACCGCCGTCTGGTCGGCCAGGTCGAGGAGTTGCTGAAAATGCTCGGCGTCTCCCGCTGCGTTGGCCGACACCCTGAGAGCACGCACCGTGATTGGCTGGAGTGCTATCTCAAGTGCGGCGGTCCCACCGTCCCATGGCGCCTCGGCCGTGAGCCAACCGGGCTTTACCGCAGTCACGACACCCGGGCCTGTCGTTTCCAGGTGATAGAAGCCGTCAGGCGCGGTTGTGGCGGACGACCCCGACACCGAGACCGTCGCCCCGGGAACAGGCAGACCGGAGGTGTCGACAACTCTGCCGATCAGCTGGATTGTCGGAACCGTCGACGGCGTCACTTGTTCCCCGTCGCCCTCCACCTCCCCGGTGACAGGATCGATGGATCCACCCGGCCCTGACTCCGGGTCGCTGGTGGTACATGCGCCCGCGAGGAGTGCTCCGACAAATACGATCAGGAAGGTTTTGCGCAATAGAGAAACAATTATCGCCTATGCCCCCAGCTTTGAGACCATCGTATAGATGGTGAAGAGAAGAACCAGCGTGTCGAGAATTCCAAAACTGCTCAGTGTTCCCAAGGTCTTCCTGGCGAGGGCCATGTCGCCGGCGTCGATGGCGTCGGCTGTCACAGCCGACTTCGGGCCGAACACCGCGGAGCCGAGGACCGCTCCAATTACCACTGCGGCGAACCCGATGGTGACGAACGTCGAGCCGAACCCGTAGAGGTCGGATTTGAGCACGAGGAGGATCCCAGTCACCAGGACCGTCACGCCGACCGGGATATAAAACCGACCGGAGAGCTTCTCGGTGATCCGAAACCAACTGGCGGCTCCCGACGATTCCAGCCCTACCACACCCGGCACGATCGCTTGAATGAGATTGGCGCCAAGCCAGGCGCCTGCCGCAGAAATGTGAATCACCAGCAGGATGTCGCGGTAGAACTCCATAAACCTCTTCCTCGTCGGGTTGCCGCCGATTGTAAGGAGGGTGCAGCACACTTAGTGGTAACCCGTAATCGGGTCTTACGATCACCGGGTGACCCGCTCCGACGATCCTGGATGCCGGGACGCAGCCCTGGCCACCGGCTTGCTTCTCGGCATCGGACTGGCGTTCATGGGCAGCGGACTGGCCTTGATAAGCCAGCCGATATGTGACGGCCTGTGTGAGTTCGCCGGCCTCGCCATGCTCTATGCCGGCGGCCCGATTGGTGCGCTCATCGGATTCTTCACCGATTCGGTCGTGCTCGCCTGGCCGCTGGAAGTAATGCTCTGGGTCGTCCTGGGTTTCTGGGCGGCGAAAAAAGGAGCCGCGCGCGACAGGTCAACCTGGGCTTACGTAATCTCCATCTTTCTGATTGCTCTGGTCTACGGCGTCGCCCTTTCCCGCTTCGTCGAACTCGCCTGACCAAGGACTAGTCCTTACGCATGTACCTGATTTAGCCGTGGCAGCCCCAGGCTTGACCACGTAACGTGACGACTCAATGCAGAGAGTAGAGCGGATCCGGACCCCGATCCTCATGGCCGTCGCACTTCTCGCACTAGCGGCTGCTTCGATGACTACGGCTCGATTCGTAGCCGATCACCCGGGGGCAGACCTCAATCCGATCGCCGACGCCGGCGAACTCATCTCTCTTATCCAGGGTCAGGAGCACCTTTTCTGGTCTTCGCAATCCGGTCCGGTGACGCAAATCACCGTGTGGGGGTGGCCGGTGAGTGATGGGGAGGTCGAGCTGGGTGGGGGGATATCCATCACCCGGCTCGACGGGGGAACCAACTCCGGCATCATCAATACCGGCGACAAGCCAAGAGCAGTCTCGTTCGAAGTCGAGGACCTCTAGACGGTCAGGTAGGGCTCGAGATCTGAAGGGTCGAAGGGTCCGACCGCTCCGATCAGACGTTCTGCCGAGTACATCTCCCTGGCGACTTGCTGCACGTCCTCCCGGGTGACCGCGTCGAGCTTCTCCAGTCTCTCGTCTGTTGAGAGGTGGGGCATACCCGCCAGTTCGTCACGGCCGAGGCGGATCATCCTGCTGTTCGAGTCCTCGAGTGAAAGGGCAAGCCCGCCGCGCATCGAGCCCTTGGCCCGCTCCAGCTCATCCTCGGTGACACCTTCTTCCATGACCTTGTCCAGCTCGTCCCGGATCACCTTGAGTGCAGTGTCGGTCTGGCTCGGCGTCGTGCCCACGTATACGCCCCATGCGCCGGCGTCGGCGTAAGCGAGGCGGAAGGCGTAAATCGAGTAGGCAAGGCCCCGCTCCTCACGGACCTCCCGGAAGAGACGGGACGACATCCCCGATCCCATGATGTGGTTGAGCACCTGATAGGAGAAGCGGCGCTCATCATCTCGTTTCAAGCCTTTGCCGCCGATGAGAATGTGGGCTTGTTCGGTGTCGCGGCGAGTCAGCTCGACCCGGGCCGACGGTTCCGTCTCCTGGAAGGTGTGATCGATAGCACCGCCGTCCCATTCACCGAACCGCTCCTCGACCATGGCGACTATGTGGTTGTGCTCCAGATTGCCTACCGCGGCGATCACGAGTGACTCCGCCCCGTAGCGCCGTTCCCAATATCCCATGATGTCGTCTCGGGTCATGCCCCGGATCGAGTCTCTGGTGCCGAGGACCGGCGCCTCGAGAGGGTGGTCGGAAAAAGCTGCTGTCGAGAAATTTTCGAAGGCGACGTCGCCGGGATCGTCGTCGTTCATGTTGATCTCTTCGATCACAACCTGGCGTTCCGAATCGATTTCGTTGGCCCGGAACGCCGGCCGCTGGATTATCTCCGAGAGGACATCGAAGCCGGTGGATACGTCCTGATCGAGAAGCCTGGTCCAGTAGCACGTCGCCTCCTTGCTGGTGAAGGCGTTGGACTCGGCACCGATCGCATCAAAGGTCTCGCTCACCTCACGGGCCGAGAGCTTCTCGCTCCCCTTGAAAAGCAGGTGCTCCAGGAAGTGTGAGGCGCCATGTTCGTGAGTCAGGTCCTCGTCTCGGGTACCCGTGTCGACCCAGCAACCGATGGCGACCGAGCGGACGGACGGCATGGTTTCGGTGATGACGCGGAGGCGATTGGGAAGGGTGGTGAAGTCGTAATGCACACAGCGAGTCTACGGAGAACCGTTTTCTTGTCGGAAGTGGGGAAATCGTATTTGACATGGCATGAGACAATGGGCAGCTATGCGCGACCGCGAGACGACATTTCTTGCCGACCTGATCTCTCCGGAAGATCTTGCTGTAGAGGCCGTCGTCAGCCGCTACCAGCGGGTCGCACCGGCGGTCACCCGGTTCGCTCGCAGCCTCGCCAAGAACCCCGAACTCCGGGTCCGGCTCGGCTCCGAGCCCGCTGCGTCCGATGACGAGGTTGTCTGCGACCCCCGGATCTTCCAGGCTGCATACCACCGGAATGCACCCGTCACGCCTGACGAAGTGGCTCTGGCGTCGGCGCTCCACGAAGTCGTCCACCTCGTGTCGACCCGACTCGACGAGCCGAGGACCATCCCCGACGAGTGGCCGATCGCTGGCAAGCGCGATCCCGAAGTCAAAACCGACCTGCTCACCGCGCTGGAACGAACCGAGAAGCCTGTGGCCGAGGTTCTCTTCTTCACCCTTGAAGACGCCCGACAGGAGCGCCAGGGTCTCTCCATCTACCCGGGCGCCCGCTCGGTGCTCGAAGACCTCTACCTGTCCTCGTTCTCTCAGGCGGTCGAGCGGAGCGGAGCACTAAGCCAGTTTGTTCTAGGGTGTTTTCTCCTCACCGGTGGCTATATCGAACGGGAGCGCCTCGAGAAGAGACTCGACGCCAAGGCTGCGGTGGCTCTCGACGATGGCACCGAGCAGTGCCTGATGGCCGCAGATGCGGATGATCCCTGGACGGTCGCCGGCCTCGCCCTCGAGTTGGAGGCAATCGCCCGGGCCAACGGTTTGATCACAGAAGCGCCGGAGGGAGCGACCAACAGCGCCCGCCAGGCTGCTGCGAGAGACGAGGCTGAGCAAGCCGCCAAAGGCGTCGACCAGGTGCGGTTGACATCGCCGATCGTCGCCGATTCCGACTCCTACCAGGAGACCCGCCGCGCTGCCGAAGCCAGGTCCGGAGCCAGCGATCGCAAGGGCGCCTCCGAGATGGCCAACGACGAATCTATCGACCAGTTGCTCCGGATCAGCCAGGCACCCGACATCTACCTGCCCAACGGACAGGGGGGAAAGCTCCTGGTCACCGCGATCCCCCACACCTTTGCCAGGCTGGGAACGGAAGGGCTGGCCGCACTCGGCGAAGCGGCAAAGAGGTGGGAGGTAGACCAGCGACGGGTCAGCGGTGAGCTCTTCCCGATGTTCGCTGCCAACCAGCGGCGCGGGCTTCGCTCCGGGTTCGACCAGGGTGATGTCTCGCCTCATGCAGCGCTCTTCATCGGGGCGGGGCTCTATCAGCGCCTCTACGAGCGTCGCGCCGCCCGGACCCGGCGGCGTTACGCGGTGTCTCTTCTTGTGGACGCTTCTGCCTCGATGTTGAGCCCGGGGCGGGTGAGAGGGCGAGAGACGACCTGGGCGATGCCGTCGGCACTTCTCGGAGCGTGGACGATGGCTCATCTCTGCGACGAGCTACAGATCGATTTCGAGGTGGCTCTCTTCAACCGGGGGTTCGCGGCAAGGCCTGACGACACCGAGAACACATACCGGCACAGTCGCGCCAATGCAATAGCCGGACTGAAGCGAACCCAGGGCACGGCCGCAGACCGTCTGACGTCGACAGTGAACCATTATCTGGTGAAACCTTTCGACCGGCGCTGGCGCGACTTCGAACCTGCACTAGCCGGATTGTTCTTCACCGCCGCCCAACCGCGCAAGGCAGCCGGTTTCGCCAGGCGCGAGCCTGCCAACTCGCCCCCGGTCTCAATGTTCGAGAAGGCCGCAAACGTCGACGAGTTCAACATCGTCCACGCCGCCGAACGCATGGGCCGCCTCGGTGCACAGGTGAGGGTTCTCATGGTGCTGGCCGATGGCATGACTCGAGGTTCGGTCGAGAATCTGGCAAGCTCGGTGCGGGCCGTGGAGAAGAGCGGCACCACCGTCATCGGCATCGGCATCGGAGACCACACTGTTGACGAGGCATACCAGCGCCACCAGGTGGTCAACGAGCCGCAGCACCTCGCCGCAGCGATGATCAAAGGCACCCAACAAGCCCTTCGCAAGAGCCTTTCCATCCAGGGCGTGGACACCTGGTGGCTACGAACGACAGATTCCAAGCAAACACAGGAGAGATCAGTTGCCTGAAAAAGTGACATTCAGCGACCCGACAGGTGAGGGACCGGACATCACACTCGAGAAGTTCGAGATCCCGAAAGACACATCCGACTTCGAGGTGAGGGAGAGAAAAATCCCCATCCCCGACCCCCACTACGTCGATCTCGGGATGCTCTACCGCTTTGCCCAACTCGAGCAGGCACGCCAGGAGACAATCGGGAGAGGCTTCATCCCCCTCCATGTCGCGGTGCGTGGCCACATGGGAACAGGGAAAGACCACGACATCGAGCAGTTCGCCGCGGCCATGGCACTCCCCTATTTCCGGATCCCCCTCACCGGCGAAGTTCGTGACGTGACTCTGCTCGGATCAACCCGACTCCATGGCGACGGCAAAGGTGGGACCGAGTCGCGTTGGGAGGACGGAGACATCACCAGGGCGCTCCGCGGTCCGGCCTTGCTCAATCTCTCGGAGTTGAACGCGGCGGGAGCGGAGACACTCTTCGCCCTCCATGGCCTTCTCGACCGCTATGCCGCGATCGACCTCCCCAACGGGGATTATGTGCCGCTCCGGGACGACGTCAGGATCTTCGGGACGATGAACCCGACGGATCTGCGCGACTACGCCGGGACCCAGACACTCAACAAAGCATTCGCTGACCGCTGGGTGATCTGGGAAAAGTCCTTCCCCGGATCCGATCAGATCATCTCGATGCTCAAGCGCAGGTATCCCGCCCTCAGAGAGGAGTACGTCGAAGCCGTCTCACGGCTCGCCACCGAAGTCAACGCCTCCTTCGAAGCGAATGACACGGCGGTCAGGGTCGAAACCCCGGTATCGCTGCGCTCCGTTCTCGACCGGCTCCCCACGGGTCTCATCATCTACGCAGATCGCACTGACCCACTTCGCAAGGCGTGGGAGGAATTCGTGCTCCCCCACGTCGACAGGTTCGATCGTGACCACTACGAGACGGTGTGGAATGCCGTCGT
>DATKCM010000142.1:0-14499 GCA_035513195.1 Acidimicrobiia bacterium
TCATAGACCATCTCCATGGTCTCGGCCTGCGAAGTCCGGGCCCGGGGCGTGTACGCGCCGAGCTCGAGATTCTCCATCACCGTCAACGAGGCGAAGGCGGCTCTCTCCTCCGGGATCATCACCAGCCCGTGTTCGACCATCTGATGTGTCGGCATGCCGATCAAGGAGCTTCCTTTGAAGGAAGCGGAACCTGCCTTGACCGGCAGGAGACCCATAAGGGCTAGGAGGGAGGTGGTCTTACCGGCTCCGTTGGGGCCGAGTATCGCAACGATCGAATTCTCGGGGACCTGGAACGACACTCCCCACACCACCTGGAGGTCGCCATAGGCCACTTCGAGGCCGTCAACTCTTAGCATGACGTGTCCCGAGATAGGCCTCGATGACTGCGGAGTTCTCGACGATGTCGCCGGGAGGGCCCTCGGCCAGCTTCTTCCCGGCATCGAGGACAACCACTCGGTCACATGCATCGGTGATCGTCTTGATGACGTGTTCGACGAGCACAATGGCCACACCCGAGTCGCGGATCGACTTGACCAGATTGATCGCACGGGGGATCTCATGTGGCGTGAGCCCGGCCATGAACTCGTCGAGCAGCATGAGTTTGGGGTTGCTGGCGAGGGCGCGACCGACTTCGAGCCACTTCCTCTCGACGATCGTGAACGAAGCGGCGGCAATGTCGGCCTTGTCGGCCAGCCCGATCTGTTCCAGTGCTGAGATGGCGGCATCCGTGGCTTGCTCGTTGCGGCTCGAGCCCTGGCCACCGAAGAGCCGGCCGCCGAGCACGTTCTCCAGCGCGGTCAACTGTGGGAAAGGCCTGACTACTTGAAACGTCCGGGCGATGCGTCTGTGCGAGATGCGATGTGGGGCCAGCCCGGTAATGTCCTCGCCGTCGAAGATGACGCTTCCGGAGTCGCTGGACAGGACACCAGTGATGACGTTGAACGCGGTGGACTTGCCTGATCCGTTGGGCCCAATCATGCCCAGGATCTCACCCTCCTCGACCGAGAAGGTGAGCCCGTCGAGGGCTTGGAGGCCACCGAAGCTCTTGCTGACGTCTACCAGCTCGAGCACGCCGCCACCTCAGGCGATCCAGGGCGACCGGATTTTGCGCAGCCCTTCGCGATTCGATCTCGTAGCCAGCTCCTCCTCGAGTGGGGCGATGTTATCAGGTTACTTGATACAGGCAAGCAAAAATGGGGGAGTTCTTTTCTTGCTGATGAATTCGAGCCCGCGCCCCTATTTTGCTCGACACGCAAAGGAGCAAGCGAGCGCTCAGGTGACTTTGTTCGAGTATCATGTTTCTTTATACTCCTGCCACGAACATCGGAGCACGCATGGACATCTCGGGAAAGGTTGCGATCGTCACCGGAAGCGGGCAGGGGCTGGGTTTAGCTTATGCCTCGGCACTCGCTACTTCCGGAGTAGCGGTCGTTGTCAACGACGTCGACGACGAGAGAGCCGAAAGGGCTGCGGAGGAGATAAGGGTCGCCGGTGGGGAAGCAGCAGCGGTCGGGATACCGGTTGGAGATGCCGATGCCGCCGATGCGTTGGTGTCGACCGCTATCGACACCTACGGCCGACTCGACATCATGGTGACCAACGCCGGGATCTTGCGGGATCGCACCCTCTGGAACATGACTGACGATGACTTCGACGATGTCGTTCGGGTCCATCTCCGTGGCACGTTCACTTGCGCCCGGGCGGCGGCAGTTCAGTTTCGCGAAGCCGGGAATGGGGGTCGCTTGATCTTGAGCGGTTCCCCGGCAGGGCAGCGTGGCAACTTCGGTCAGACCAACTATTCCGCGGCCAAGGCCGGGATCGCGGCCATGGCCCGGACCTGGGCGATGGAGTTGGCTCGGGCCAACGTCACTGTGAACGCAGTGATCCCCAATGCGGTCACGTCGATGACGGCCACCGTGCCGTTCCTCGCTCCATACGCCGAGATGCTGGAGAAAGGCGAGCCGATCCCGACCGAGGTGAGAAGGGCGATCTCGTTCGGGACACCCGAGGATTGCGCAGGGCTGGTGGTCTTCCTTGCCTCCGACCGAGCCGCCGGCATCACCGGCCAGTGCATCGGCATCGGTGGCGATCGTCTCAGCCTGTGGTCGCACCCGGCTGAGGTGCGCAGCGCCTTCAAAGACGGGGGTTGGGACGCAGAGGGCATCGCCGACGCATTCGCTACCACCGTGGGCGAAAGCCTGGAGTCCTACGGTATCCCCCCGCCGGACTTCGACAATTAGAGAGTAACCGCAATGCCGATATACGTTGAAAGGCCGTCCGACCTCCTCGAGTTCGGCGAGGGCGCCGAGCTGGGGGAGAGCTCGTGGTTCGAAATCACGCAGGACGACATTGATACTTACGCCGACGCGACCCGGGACCACCAGTGGATCCACACCGACCCCGGGCGCGCTGCCGAAGGGCCGTTCGGATCGACAATTGCCCACGGCTATCTCACCCTGGGCCTTGTCATCCCCCTGTGGTCGGAGTTGCTCCGTGTCGAGAAGGTGGGGATGGCCGTGAACTACGGGCTGAACCGGCTCCGCTTCCCGGCCCCGGTGCCAGTGGGATCCCGGATCCGTCTCGAGGGCAAGCTGGCTTCGGCGAGTGAAGTAGCGGGAGGCGTCGAGGTCGTCGCCGACCTGAAAATGGTGGTGGAAGGTTCCGGGAAGCCTGCGCTGGTGGCCGAAGCCGTCTACCGCTTCTACGACTGAGCGCGTTCGTCCGAGGACGTGGCCACTGGCCCGTCGCCGCCTAGCTCGGGAACCACTTCTTCTCGGAGACGCCGCTTGTCGATCTTGCCCACCCCGGTCTTGGGTAGCTCGACGACGAACTTGACCAAGTCGGGGACCTGCCATGTGGCTACCTTCGTCGCCAGAAACTCCTTGAGCTCGTCCGCGGTGGCCGCCCCCGGCTCAGCGAGGACGACGAGCGCGGCCGGGCGCTCTCCCCAACGTTCGCTGGGTATCGCCACGACCGCCGACTCGAGCACTGCTGGATGCGATGCGAGAACTCGTTCCAACTCGACCGAGCTGATCCATTCGCCGCCCGACTTCACCAGGTCCTTGGCGCGGTCAACGATCTCAAGCGTGCCGTCGCGGTACATGCGTCCCACGTCGCCGGTGCGCAGCCATCCATCGTTGAACTTGTCCTCGTTGGCATCGTCCTCGGGGTCGTAGTAGCTGGCTGCGACCCAGGGACCGCGTGCCTCCAGTTCGCCGACCGTCTCCCCGTCCCACGGCACCTCGTCGCGATCGTAAGCCGTGAGGCGCAGCTCGACGGTAGGAGCGGCGATCCCCTGCTTGGCGCCGTGCTCGACATCCTCGCTGTTGGCGGGGATCCAATTGCCCGTGCCGCTGGGGGACATCTCGGTCATCCCCCAAGCGTGAAAGAAGTGGATTCCGCGGTCGGTGTACCTCTGAATAAGGGCCGGGGGCGCCTCGGCGCCGCCGCACAGGATCCGGTCGACCGAGCTTAGGTCGTACTCTCCCGACGAGAAGACCTCGTTCATCTGTACCCAGAACGTAGGGATCCCGGCGAGGACCGTCGGCTGCGTCTTCTCGATGAGCGAGGCCACAGCTTGGGCACTGGTGTCGGCGCCGGCAAAGACGAGGGAGGCGGGGGCGAGACCGGCGGCGTAGGGCAGGCCCCAGCAGTTGACGTGGAACATCGGCGTCAGTGGGAGCACGATGTCGCCACGGCGGATGGCGTGCCCGTCGACCATCAGCTCACTCATCGCGTGGAGGACCACGGAGCGATGCGAGTAGACGACAGCCTTCGGCTTCCCGGTGGTGCCGCTGGTGTAGCAAACCGAGGCGGCCTCGTTCTCATTGACCTCGACCGGGTCGCCTGGATCGTGAGCCGAGATGAGGTCTTCGTAGCGAGGGTCGGCGGCGAAGGCGGGGTCGATGTCGGCGCCGTCTTCCATCACAACGAATGTCTCGACAGGCAGACGGTCACGCATCGGCGCAAGGGTCGGTGTCAGTGAGGCGTCGACGAAGATGGCCTGGTCCCCGGAGTGGCCGACGACATACTCGATGACATCTTCGTGGAGGCGGACATTGATCGTGTGGAGCACCCGTCCCGAGCATGGGACTCCGTAGTAGAGCTCCAGATGACGATGGCCGTTCCAGGCGAAGCTTGCCACGGTGGCCCCTGCGGGGATTCCAAGGGTCTCCAGCGCCGAGGCGAGACGCAGCGATCGCTCGCCGATCTCGGTCCAGGTCCGGTGGTCCGTCCCCGCCGGCTCGACCGATGTCACCGTCATCTCAGACCCGATCGACATTGCCCTACGCAGAATGAGCGGGACGGAGAGGGCCACGTCCTGCATGAGACCTCTCACGGATGACCTCCTACGTCGGCGATAGGTCGCAATATATCAGGTATCTTGATATCGTCTGCCCCTGATTTCGGAGAGAATCTTGGCACCACCACTTGAAGACCGGGCTGCAATCGATGTCCACGTCCACATCGAGGTCGGCCCTGATGGCGACGATCACCTCTCTGCGGACCTGCGAAACGCTGTCAGCCGGTACTTCAAAGGAGATGCCTTTCTGCCCTCGATCGATGAGGTCGCCGACTATTACCGCCATCGCTCGATGATGGCGGTGGTTTTCGGTGTGGACTCCGCTTTGACGACCGGTCAGCCCAGGATTCCGAACAGTTTCGTGGTCGAGGGGGCGAGAAGACATCCTGACGTGTTGATTCCTTTCGCCAGTATCGACCCTCGCAGAGGGGTCGAAGGAGTCAGTGAGGCTGAGAAGCTGCTCGCTGATGGCCAAGTCAGAGGATTCAAGTTCCATCCGAACATCCAGCAGTTCGACCCCAACGACCGTATCGCCTACCCGCTCTACGAAGTGATCGAGGCTGGAAGATCGATCGCCCTGTTTCATACCGGTCACAGCGGCATCGGCTCCGGTCTGCCAGGTGGTGGCGGCATCCGGCTCAAGCACGGCAACCCTATGCTGATCGACGATGTGGCCGTCGACTTTCCCCAGCTGAAGATCGTCATGGCGCACCCGTCGTTTCCCTGGCAGGACGAGGCCCTATCAGTGGCGCTCCACAAGCCGCAGGTGCATATCGATCTGTCAGGATGGACTCCGAAGCGGTTCCCACCTCAGCTTGTCCAGCATATGAAAGGTCCGCTGAAGCAGCAGGTCTTGTTCGGCTCGGACTTTCCACTGATCACGCCGGATCGCTGGATCAAGGACTTCCGGACGCTGGGTATCGATGAGGAGATCGAGAGAATGATCCTCAAGGACAACGCCGCCACCCTGCTGCGGATCACCGGGGGATGAGGGTGCCAGTCGAAGTCTGTTTCCAACTATCTCCATCAACCGGGTGGTTTCTATCTAGGTTCAAGGCTGCATGACTCGCCAGCGAATGAAGAAGGGCGCGAGAACCAGCTATTTGGTGGCTCGACTCGATCGGCTCATTCGTTCCCAGCTCACGGAAATCCTCGCGCCTTTCGATCTGTCTGTTCCCCAGTACACGCTCCTCAGCGTGCTCGTACACAGGCCGGGCCTCTCCAATGCCCAGCTGGCTCGACGCTCGTACATCACGGCACAGGCGATGCATCAGGTGGTAAACGGACTCGAGGAGCGGGGCCTCATATCAAGGCGGGTATCTCCCGATCACGGCCGAATCCAGCTAACCGAACTCACTGACGATGGCCGGGCTCTGCTCAAGGCTTGCGATGAGGAAGTGACAAGTCTCGAGGAGCGAATATTCGGCTCGCTGGGGGAGAAAGGGGAGGACCGGCTCCGGGTCCTCTTGGAGGCATCCATCAAGTTCGACGCGATTGAGGAATGACCCAGCGGGCCCTATGAATCAGTCGGAAGGCGGTTCCCTTTCAGTTGGGCGTCACCGACCGGTAATTGGAGAAGGTGTCTCATGCCGACTATGGCGGGGGACGCCGCACCGGGACTCGGCCAAAGCACGGCCACCTGGGTGACGTTGAGCATCGCCTGGTGCACCGGAGTCCTGCTCGTCCGCTGGATGACGATCGAAGCCGCCGTAGACCGACGCGCGCTCCCCGTGAGACTCGGGCTTCAGCATCCCAAACTCCGCCCTACCCCGTTGGCTAGTTCACGCGCTCCTGGTGGTTATCAGGTTACTTGACAGTCATCAGGCTACCTGATAAATTCGCCGGCAAGACAGTTGGCCTTGGCGGAGGTGACTCCGGCTTCGAGGCCATGAGTTTGGCTTGAGGAAGGAGATCCCAAATGTTGTCCATCGCCCACTCTCGGAGGTTCCGGGTCTCGTCCCTGGTCGTGGTGCTCGCCATGGTGCTGGCTCTTCTGTCGCCGGCGCCACCCGCTCTCGCCGATGAGGATTTCAGCGGATCGCTCGCCAACGGCACGCAGTGGATCGCGGTGGTGCCGGATGATTGGAACGGAACTCTGCTCCTTCATAGCCATGGCTATCTGCCTTCCTTTGTCCCATTCCCCAATCCAGCTCCGACGATCAATTCCATACCCGCCGCCGTCGAGCTCTTGGATCTGGGATACGCAGTGGCTGCGTCGTCCTACGCCGACAAAGGTTGGGCTTTGCCAACGGCGCCGCAGGACCAGCTGGATTCACTCCAAGCGGCTATCGATGCGATCGGAACCGAACCCGACACAGTTCTTGCGTATGGGACTTCGATGGGTGGGCTGGTCACCGCCAAGATCGCCGAGTCTTCCGGGGGCCTCATCGACGGTGCCATGCCCACCTGTGGGATCGTCGCTGGGGGAGCCGACCTGAACAACTATCAGCTCGACGGGGCTCATGCCGTCAACGAGCTGCTCGCTGACGGGAGCATCCAGATCGCGGGCTATGCGTCTCAGGGCGCTACTTTCGCGGCGAGCGGAGCTTTGCAGGCTGCGGTGAATGCGGCCGTGACTGCGGATACGCCGGAGGCGCGTGCCCGGGTTGCTTTGGCGGCGGCGCTATTTCAGTTGGATCCGTCCGACCTTGCGGGCATCATTGGCTTCGTCACGCCGGCCCGGTTCGATCTGATCACCGCCGCCGGTGGCGACTCGGGTTGGAACGAGGGTGTCGACTATCAACGTCTCTTCACCAAGTCGCATTACCGGCCGATGGTCGAAGGCCTGTACCGGCAAGCCGGGCTCGATCTCAAGGCAGATCTGGATCTGCTCACTGCGACGGCCGACGTGCCGTTCAATGGAGCTGCTGTGAGCACGATGGTGGGTCATTCCCAGCCGACCGGTGTCCTTCAGATGCCGGTTTTCTCGATTCACACGAACTACGACCCGCTCGTACCGGCTGAACACGAGGAGGAGTACGCCGACGACGTGCTCTCCCAAGGCAACGGCTCCCTCTTCCGTCAGGCCTTCGTCGACCGTGATGGACACTGCACCTTTACGTCAGCAGAACTCGTCGCCGGCGTGAAAGTGCTCGAGGAAAGGGTCGACACGGGCCGCTGGTCTGCGGCGAGCGTCAATCCCCACAAGCTGAACCAACTTGCCTCTTCGCTTGATCTTGGCGATTCAGCGTTCATCCACTTCAGACCAGGAGAGTTCATCGGCGATCGAAGCGACTCGGTTAGTCCCTGAGAGCGGCCGTCCCACGAACCAGAAGAGGAGTGCCCTTGATACACACCAGGGGCACTCCTCGTCTGCGTTGGCCGCTATGGCCGTAGATGTGTTCCACGGCTCTGGCGATCCCGATCATGGAAGTCTTCCAGTGGAAACCGGTTCACGATGCCTCTTGCATCCCAGCCTCCCGCACGGAATACTGCCGCAACCTCGTCGGGGTAGCTCCAGAGGGCGAGACGGTCACCTCTCAGCCGGCCTCTCCAAGGAGCGCGTCGTTGAGTCGTCCATCGGTACCCGTGTTGTGGGAGCCTGAGGCATGAGCGCCGTTGCTGTGCCCAGAAGACTTCCACGAACTGGTCGGCGATGAGATCGGCACTTCTGAGTGATTTGAGGTGACGCAGGACCACATTGACGGGTCTGTCGATTGACCGTCGATCATCAGTGGATCCACAACGATCCTGAGCGAGCAACGTCTGGTGCGTGCGGGACGACTATCGCCGACAGATATCTGACCCTCTCGCTGCTCGCCCTCCTCGATGAGTGCTCGTAATCGAGAACAGTACTTCTTCTGTCAACTAGGGTCTGGTCGTCAGGTTCCCCGTTCCCGGTGCCCGCTGGCTCTCGGGTGCGACTGACAGCGACGCTGTCGAGGCGACTGATGTCGAGTCAGGAGTGCAAGTGAAGGTGAAATGCGTCTTTGATGTCGAGGGTCATGAGCGGCCCGCGTGTGTAGCCCACGCCGGTCTCCGACGTCATTTCGTCACGTGAACAATCGAGTCGCCGATGGCGGGTATGCCGCAGCCAGCAGAGCTGAGCAGGAGAGCGTCGAGGGGCCACGTTTCAGCTACGCGGTGGGAGTTCTCGATCGCAGCATTCGCCGCAGCCTTGGGGCCGTCCTCCGACTTTTCGAGCTGACCGTCGCCGAATACACCGCGCTCAGTCTCATCAGCCGTCGTGATGGGTACTCCAACGCGGAGCTGGCTCGCCGCTCCTTCGTTTCCCCGCAGGCCATGCACGAAATGATTAGCTCGTTGGAAGGGAGGGGCCTCTTGGAGAGGGCCCCCTCGCGGTCGCACCGGTCGATCCGTCACACTCATCTCACCGACAAGGGCCGCGACCTGCTCGAGCGATGCAACGTGGCGGTGGACGAGATGGAGGAGGAGATGTTGGCCGGAGTCTCCCCAGGGCGTCGCGCAGAGATGATCAACATCCTGCGGGAGTGCGCCCGCAATCTGCGGGGCTTCCCGCCACCGGATTGAGTCAACCCAAGCCGAGCATCCGGGTGGAGTTCTCCTTGCGGCTGGCCGATTGGACGTCAGGCTCATCCCCAACTGGGCGAAGTCGTCGAGACAGCGATCTGGAGTGATCAGCGGATAGTCCGATCCGAGGTCGCAGTTTCAAATCCTGCCCCCGCTAGATGAGAACCCAGCACACCACTCCCTCACCTCAGTCGATCGTCTTTCGGACTTCAGCCAGTCGGTGAGTTGGCGACCAGCCAGATAGGTGTCGATCGTCTGCTCTCTTTTCGCTGTGATCGGAGTTCGAGCCTCCAAGATTCGAGAGCGAATTCGATGTCCATGACACCCATCGTTCCACAGAAAACAGGTGTCAACCCGTTCCACTCTAAGGATTCTTGATAATGGAAGGACAAAGGTCCAGGTCAGGGAGCCGCGCCCTCGGCAGGATTCGAACCTGCGACACCGGGTTTAGGAAACATCGACTCGGTTCGGGGTTCTCAACCCAGCAAAAACCCAATGAATATAGGGATATTCATGACTCCAACTTTGCTGCCAACTTGGTATCAGTCTGTGCCTCGATTTGCTTCATTTTTTAATCTTTGCGGAGATATATGCGGCTCGGTTTATGAGAAGGCAATGAGGGCTGACTATCGCCAAGCGGTGATGAACCGGTAGCTAGAACTAGGCCCCGATGATCACCATGGTCGGCTCTGGATGATGTTGAGGTTCATGCCGACGGTCGGCCGGGAGCGGCTAGACCTGGCATTTAAAGGACCCCCAGCCTGCCTAACCGAACGAGATGTTTGGAACGACGGATCGGGGGTTCTTGTGTCCAGGGTCCCCGATTACCAAGGCGGGCTCCACCGGCCTCATCGATCGGAGTGCAGCGTCGGCGGAGTCTGCGTCGTTTGACGCTTCAGGCGTTGGGGTACTCATGCAAGACGGTGACCCCTGCGGTGGTGCGGTCATATCCTCTGAGCCTATCGGTGATCGACTCCACATTCAGGCCTGCCCTGGATCGGAATCGGAGCTCACGACGGCCCTACTCAATGCCCTCACCGGAGGCTGAGCCACGACTACTCCAGATTTGCGCATGTGCCGGATCGAAACATCTCCTGCACTCCCGGGATTGGGTATACCTCCACGGTGGAGATATGCCCAGACGGACTCAGGATCGGCGGAGACAGCCGCATCCAAGTGCGCGCGTGCCTCCACGGGTTGATATGGGAGGCGGCATGATGGCCTAGCTCGAATTGGTGCCGCGCCTCTTCTGAGCTGGTTGTCACCGGGGAGCATCTCGAGGTCAGTTGCCCGGCTTTTCACTGGCTGTTCTTGAAGACGTCTTGTCTTGGACCTGAGCCATCTCATAAGGAAGATGGCTCAAGGAGACGGGCAGCATCCTATCCATCCGGCGTTCACTCCAGGTGGCGCACCAGAAACTCTTCGATCAAGGCGTTGACTCGGGCTGGCTGGGTCAGGGGTGCCATGTGACCCAGACCCTTGAGTTCGACATATTCGACCTTGGGGAGGGCCGAAGTGAGCAGCCGGGCTACTCCCTTGCCCGGGATGGGTGAGTGTTCCCCAGCCATATACAGAACTGGGACGTCGAGATGGCGGAAAGCATCGATAGGAGTGGGATCTCGGCTGAGGGCATGGGCCCAGCCTCCTACGTTCCTCATCGAGTATGCCACCGGATCCTGTAGAGAGGCCGGCATCGCACTCCAGGACCCCGGGCCCATCCAGTAGTCGATGAAACGCTCTCCTGCCCGGTGGTGATCACCGGCATCGATATGAGTGGCCGAGCCCTCTGCCACGGTCATGATGTCCGTGAAAGCCTCCTGACCGGGAGACTCCTCCTCCAGGATCGAGAACAGCGTGGGCTCGTAGAGGACCAGGCATCGAACTTCTTCGGGGCGAGCGAGTGCGGCAATCAAGCCAACGGCCGCTCCGTAGGAGTGGCCGACCAAAGAGAAATGCTTGCCGGCCTTGGTGAATACGGGTTCGAGAAAGTCGGCCTCATCGCTCAATGTCACTTCTCGGTTTTCTGGCCACTCAGGGCTTCGACCGGCGCCGAGGGTATCCGGGGCCAGCACCCTGAAACGTGGCGAGAGCCGGTCCATGAGCGGCCGCCATTGACCGGAGGTGGAAGCGTTGGCGTGCAGGCAGACCACAGGGGGTCCCTCACCGGATTCGATGAAGTATGGCTCACCCCAACTCATGGCGGGCAATACTATCCCGGTCGACAATGGTTGTTCATCGTTCTAGGCAAAGGGAGTATTCGGCGCTTCCCCAGAAACCTGTTGACGTGCTCATGTGGCCGCGCTGTGGGTCGTCGGGGAACGCGTCGCTGAAACCATCGACGAGCTCCAAACCCCAGATCGACTGGTTCATTGACTACTACAACCAGACCCGCCCCCGCCGAGCCAAAAACCGGAGAACACCCATCTCCGCATACAACAGCCGTGACAAAGCACGGCCCTCAACCCCGGGCACACCAACCACCGGGATCAGAGTCCGTCAACACCGAGTCGACAAATCCGGTGTCGTCACCCTCCGCCACAACGGCCGACTCCACCACATCGGAATCGGAAGAGAACACCACCATCTACGAGTCCTCATGCTCATCGCCGGCCTCGACATCCGAATCATCACACCAAAAGGACAACTACTCAGACAACTCACCCTCGACCCCACCAAGGATTACCAAGGCACCGGCCGACCACCAGGACCACCCAAAAACAAAACAACGGGCCAGGAAAAACCTGGCCCGTCTACGATGCCTTGACACATCAGTCCACGATGCCACGCGACATCACAGAGCGCCCTCGGCAGGATTCGAACCTGCGACACCGGGTTTAGGAAACCCGTGCTCTATCCCCTGAGCTACGAGGGCGGGATGGGTTGAAAACGCGGTTGACAACTCCTCTCGAAGTGGCTCAATCGGCGTGGGGTTGAGGGTAATCCGGGCTTGGGGCCGTGCAATGTCGTGAGAGTCGTCGGTTGGAGGCGTCAGCCCGTGGGAAGCTGCCGGGTTGGGGAGTGCTGGGCGATGGCCGGGTTCGGCGGGGTTAGCCGGTCTGTCTGAGGTGTGGTGGCTCGACTGCGCTCCGGTTGCTGAAGACGTGTTCTGTTTGTGCGTCGATAGCTCGAATAATCGCTTGGTGTCTTCCAAGGCGAAGGTCTCCGACGCCAGCATCATCACCGTCGGGGAAATCAGCTCGGATCCGCACCCGGTCGATGAGCTGGCCTGAAGGTTCTGACCCGCAAAGTTCTCCCCAACCAAGACCGTCCCGTCTGCCAAGAGGCCCGCGACCGACTGCATGAGTAAAAGCACTTGACTTATGACGCGTCATGAGTTATATTGTGTTAGTCATGATGCAGAATAAACAAGGAGATGGGTCATGGAGTACTTGATGTTGGATCTGGCCAAGGTGATCCAGGAAGAGCGGATGCGCGAGGCCGAGAGGGCGCGGCTGGCGTCGTCGACCTCCCGCAGAAGGGGGATCTCTCCAAGGCTTCGACGCGGGCTCGTTGCTCGGCGTGTGCGTTCGACAGCGTCTACGCGTCCGGCGGGAGCGAAATGAGTCAGTTGAGTGCCGCCCCTTCTGATCTGGAAACGCTTCGCGGGTTCGTGAACACACTCAATGTCGAGGCGGACACCGATCGGCTGGCAACCCAGCACGAGACGCACGCCTGGTTGGCGGAGACCGCCTGGCAGGGCCACAGCGGGTTGTCGACGGACGATATGAGGGATCTCCGCCGGTTGCGGGAGGCGTTTCGAAATCAACTCCTGGACAACGCCGGCCACCACGGCGACGACAAGGCGGGGTCGGTGATCGCCGAACTTGGGAAGAGCGCACCCCTTTTAGTGTCGATGGGCGCCGATGGTCCAGAGCTAGTCCCGACTGGTGACGGAGTGTGGGCAGTGATCGGACGCCTCCTCGCCATCTACCACACCGCGACCCTCAAGGGGAATTGGGTGCGTCTCAAGGCGTGCCTGAACGACAGCTGCCAATGGGCCTATTACGACCACTCGCGGAACGGCTCCCGACGATGGTGTACTAGTGAAGGCTGCGGCAACCTGATGGCGGCCCGCGCCTACCGCGCCAGAGACCGCCAGACACGCGTCGAATCTCAAGAGTGAATCGCCCGGGTTTGGTGGAGGCTTTGGTCTGTCCCGGGTTTGGTGGAGTCAGCTCACTTGACTCAGAAGTGCGGCGAGTTGGTGCGGCGGATGGTTTCCGTATTCAATTGGGTGTGCATTCCGATGCTCGATTGGCGTCGCTGACGGTTGTGGAAGATTTCGAGGTAGTCGAAGATCGTTGTGGCCAGCTCGACCCGGGTTTTCATCGTTCGTATTCAGTAACTCGACTTGCATCCGGGCTCCAGAACGACTCGATCATCACGTTGATGCTCCTATAGATCGCAAGTCGATCTCAGGCGGTTGGGGCGGAGCCGGGTGGCGGCGGGTTCGGGGAGCAGGTGGTAGAGCTCGCGTGCGACGAATCGTTTCAAGCATCAGATGATGTCTTTTAAAGAGGTCTTCGGCGGTTCGTCGTTGCACGTAGGCGATGGTGGGCGAGTGCCATCGCATGCGACGATGACCACACGGTTGAGGGCGGCGTTGGCTTGGCGGTTACCGCCGCGATTGAGACAGTGTCTCCCGCTGGTCTTGCCGGATCCTGCGGGAATCGGCAGGCGCCGCACGGCTGTGTCGGCATGGACATTTAACGAAAGCTTGGTCAAGTTGTTCCCAGATGTCGATCTATGCGGAGCTGCCATTGGAGGTTGCCCCAACCCGGCCAACCACAGTGAAAAATATCTGCCAACAGTCTTGGCAGTGGGTACCGAGTTCCAAGAAATTCATTATCGCGTTCCTCTGACAGGCCCAGGGGAGTCCGAAACCCAAGGTCAGGGAGCCGGAAGGATGTTTTCAACCGCTGCCACGAGGGCGGGATGGGTTGAAAACGCGGTTGACAACTCCTCTCGAAGTAGGTCAACCGGCGTGGGGTTGAGGGTAATCCCGGCTTGGGGCCGTGCAATGTCGATGGACCGTGTTCTCGACGCGCCCAGCACACTGGGCTTCGGTGAGAGGGCCGTGTTGGTTGTCGCGGGTGGAGAGTCCGGCTGGTTCAGCCGGTGCGTTCGGAGTTGTGGTGGGTCGATGGCGATGCGGGGGGCGAAGACGTGTTCGGTTTGGGCGTTTGGGAAGGCTTGCCAGGCGAGCATCCTGAGGGTGTTCCGTTCGAACCTTAGTGGTGGAGTCGTTCGCGGGGATGGTGGTCGTCGAGGTTAGCGGTTGGCTGATTCTGCCGAAGCGCGGAGCGGTCTCTGCACGTCGATGAAGAGCGGGTCGGTTTCGGGGAAGGCTCTGAGGTGTTCGGGCCGGTTGTATCCGGCGAGCAGGTCTTCGGCGGTTTGGTCGAGGCGGATCCTGACATACCCGTCGGGGGCTCCGTCTTCGGTGGTGACGTCGTACTCGGCGGAGAGGCGAACCGACCATGACCCGAGACGATCGTGCCGAACGGGTCGTTGGGTGCCGACTTCGCCCCTTCCCTCTTGCGACCCGGCGACTATCAATAGCGAGGCCGTGGTCGTACAATGGGACGTTCCCGTGTAGGAGGAGGAGACCGATGGTCCGCAAGAGTGTCTACGCCCTGATCGTCACTGCCATGATGGTGACGGGCTTGGGGACGGCGGGCGCCGCCGCACCCCCCGTATCCCAG
>DATKCM010000143.1:0-5677 GCA_035513195.1 Acidimicrobiia bacterium
AATAGCCGCGGAAGTAGAAGGTACCCGTGTCGGCGGTGACACCGCCGAGGCGCACGTCGCGGCTCATGCCCTGATTGTGAGCGAGATTCACCTCCGCGTCAAGGGCTCAATGGCGGAATCGGGGAGCGGCGTTCCTTATCCTCGGCTGCTGTGATGACGGGTCGAACCGCACTGATTCATGGAACCGGGCTCATGGGTGCCTCGTTGGGGCTCGCCCTGCGGACAGACGGGTGGACGGTCTTTGGATGGGACCCCGAGCCCACTGCCCTGGCCGCGGCGGAGCAACGGGGAGCGCTCAACCGACGGCTCGGCTCGGCAGCGGACGGTATCGAAGATGCCGATCTGATCGTGCTCGCCGCACCCCCGGCGGCCAGCGAGGAGACCCTCAGGGGTCTCGACACCGAGACCCTGGTGACCGACATCGCCAGCGTGAAGACGCCGATCGTCCATGCCGCCGCCCATCTCCGCCACTTCGTCGGTGGCCACCCCATGACGGGAGGCGCCAGCAGTGGGCCGGCCCTGGCCACGTCGACCCTCTTTCAAGGGGCGATGTGGATCCTCACCAGCGACAATGCCGTCCGCGAGGACATCGACACCATGTCATCGGTAGTTCGATCTGTCGGTGCCAACCCAGTGGTCATGACCGCCGAGGATCACGACCGCATCACTGCCCGGATCAGTCATCTTCCCCATGTCATCGCCACCTCACTGGTGGAGCTCGCCGCGGACGAGGAGACTGCCATCTCGCTAGCCGGCGGGGGCTTCCGTGACCTGACCCGAGTGGCCGGCTCCGAGCCGGGATGGTGGACCGAGGTGCTCACCGCCAACTCCCGGCACGTGGCGGCGGCGATCGACGGGCTGACGGCCCGCCTGGAGCGTTGGAAACGGGCGCTCGACGACGCCAACATCTCGGCGATTGCGGAAACGCTCGAAAATGCCCGCCGGACCCAAACCGGTCTTGGCGAGCACCACGTGCCGGTGCGGGTCGTCCTTCTCGATCAGCCCGGCGAGATCGCCCGGGTGGGCCACGCCCTGGAAGAGAGTCGTGCCGATGTGCGCGACTTCCAATTGAGACACGGCGAGCACGGCGGAGGCGGAATCCTCACCATCTCGGTCTCACCCGGGGCGGTCGACGACCTGACGAAGGCCCTCGTCAACCAGGGTTTCAGACTCCAGGACTGAGTGTCGTCAGTCACGTCCAGCAGAAGTCACTCATCTGACAACATCGCGAGCAAAGCACGCCTTCCCGGAAGCCCACACGTTGAACCTGCCTGGAAGCTGGTGAGGGCTCTGGTCCTCAGGACGATTGGAATCGAGAATCCCCCGATCGCCGGATCATCGGACCGCGGATTGGATTACTGAGATCCATCCCGATGTGATGTCGGGGCACTGCGGATCACAGAGACTCTTCGACGACGAAAGCACATGGCACACCGGCCTCGGGGCCTGCGAAGGCAAATGTTTCGTAGTAGACCTCGATCGTTTCAATATCGGCCGATTGGAGACGAAGCATCCGGGTCCAGGACGTGACCACAACCGGGTCCGCGAGATCGGTCCTAGGGGCCAAAAGGATGTGACTGGTTTTTGTTCGGGCGTAATCCTGCAGAGCTTGTAGCTCATCCGGATCTAGGCCCGGCTGGTATTGGATGACGACGGTTCCGTGCTCCAGGTTGTGGACTTGGATCGGGTCGGGAATCTCAGAGGTGTAGATGCCGCATTGCGCCGCCGTGGGTGAGTGATCACCGCTGGTGGCTGGAGAGGAGTTGTAGTCCGGAAGCGGAGGGCCCTCAGCGAGATGATTCCTGCCCATGTCTGGGAAAGTCTGCACATCGGATAGCTCCTCCGGCAGGGGTCTGAAGCCAACAAAAGCCACGATGAGAGCGACGACTCCGATTATCCCCGCTCCGATCATGAACTTCCGTCGACGTGCCTTGGCTAATGCCGCCTGCCGTCTCTCCTCTTGTCTCTGTGCTTTCTTGCCTCTGGAACTCATGTAGCGATATTCCTATCGATATCGACGCGACACGCGTCGGTGGACATAGACCGGATATTCAGGCAAGCACGCAGCCCCAGTGAGCCAACCTGTTGTCCTTACCTTCTGCCTGAATTGTCACTGGCTCCGCCAGCGGCGAGTACCCGGATGAGAGGCGACACTGATACGGGCAACCAGATAGTCGACGAGGTCGACGTAGGGGTTGAAGCCGAGCACATTTTCTGGATCGGCGACGTAGTTGGACATCGCGTTGATGTCATAGAAGTAAACGCCGCCGTCGTGATCGTTGACCAGGTATTCGACACCGCCGAGATCCGCACCCGTGGCTGAGATGATCCGCGCCGCCTCCACGACCACCTCGGCGGGCGGCACGACTCTTTCAACGAGATCACTCGGATCCCCTACTCCCTGAGCGGGATCGCAGTAGTCGGCCGGACAGAGGTTGAAGGAACCGGGCAACAGCTTCAGCGCGATCGCGTACAGGAACTCGCCTCCCAGTATTTCGACACGAACGATCGACTCGCCTCGCGGAGCCATTTGCTCCTGGACCACCCCGGTTCCATCTGGACCGAGGTCGATCGACCCCGACTCTACGGCGGCGGCCAGCTCCCGTCGGTTGTCGAACGCGACGATGCCGGCGCCACTTCCGCCGACGTTGGGTTTCACCATGACCGGGAACTCGAGGGCGTTGGCGGCTTCGGGTATCTCCGCGAGGCTCAGAACCGGTCGACCCTCCGGATGCTGCACCCTCTCCTTGCGAAACAGTTCGAGCTGATTCCTCTTGGACAACTCGTACTCATAGGCAGCCGACCCGTTGATCACTGGGATCCCTGCTGCCTCGACACTTTGAAGGAACACCGGTGTCCCAAGCATTGCCGCCATGTGGCCCCTGGTCCAAGCCGAGGGACTCATACGGTTAAACACCAGGGCCCAGTCTCCCAGCCGATGCGGATCGAAGTCTGGCCGGGAGGCGTCGATAGAAATATGGTCGACACCCCTTCGATCCAGCTCTGCGAAGAGTGGGGCGTTCCAATCTGGATGCTCATGGAAGATCGCAATTTGCAATGCGGATTCCCTCGTCAGCCTGGAAACGGTCGAACATGGTCACGCCCACAGAAATTCCCCCGACAACTTGGCGATGCGGCCGCGAGCGGAGTGATCGGTCTCAGCAAAATAGGGTGGCGAGTATCGAGGAGGACCAATGACCACAGTCAGTGTCCGGTACATCGTCGACTCCGTCGAAGACGCCATCGCCTTCTACCGGGATCGGCTCGGTTTCGAGGTCCTCATGCACCCCGCACCCGGGTTCGCAGCCCTGTCCCGTGGGGACCTCAGACTGCTTCTCAACCAGCTCGGAGCAGGTGGCGCCGGCGCTGCCGGTGGATCTCCTCAGCCGGGCGGATGGAACCGCATCCAGATCACCGTCGACGACCTTGATCTGGTGGTCGCCGAGTTGCGAGAGCTGGGAGCGATCTTCAGGGGAGATGTCGTCGAAGGGGCGGGTGGCCGCCAGATCCTGGTCGAGGACCCGTCAGGGAATCCGGTCGAGCTGTTCCAGCCCAGCGGTCCCTGACCAGATCGGGGAGTGTCGAGCCATGGTCGAGCGAAATCGACAACGCCCACATGGACCTTCGACAATACGATGGCCTCCAGACCAATAGCGTCGGCCGAGATTGTCGAGGAGCAAGATTTTGGCTGAGGATCGACCGACTGGCTGGGGCGGTGACCCTGTGCAGCCGCCCTCGCTCGATGAGGTGAGGGAAGCGGCGGAGCGGATCGCGGGCACCGCGGTGCGGACCCCGCTGATGGGTCTGCATGGTCAGGACTCGGAACCCGACATCTTTCTCAAGCCGGAGATGCTTCAGCCGGTCGGCTCGTTCAAGATCCGTGGAGTCGGTAACTGGGCCCTGAGCCTCGACGAGGAAGAGGCACGAGCCGGGATCGCCACAACTAGCGCCGGGAACACCGCAATGGCTTTGGGTTACATGGGCAAAGTTCTCGGGGTGCCGGCTCGCTCTCACGTTCCCGACAGCCTCCACGAGTCGAAGCGAGCCGCCATTGCCGCCTACGGCGTCGATCTGATACACGTCTCGATGACCGACTTGATGCGCTTCATGTTCGAGGAGGCTTGGCGCCAAGAGCCCTACACCTATCTCAACCCCTGGGGAGAGCCGCTGATGATCGCCGGCCACGGCACCATCGGCCTCGAGATCTTCGAGGATCTGGCAGACCTCGAGTCGGTGTTCGTGCCCGTGGGCGGTGGCGCCCTGATCTCGGGAGTCGCATCGGCTCTGAAGGCACTGAAGCCGACAGTTCGGGTCTATGCAGTCCAGGCCCGGGTCAACTCTGCCCTCGCCGCGGCCTTCGAGGCCGGTGGCCCGACATGGATCGAGTGGCACGACACCATCGTCGAGGGGGCTTCGACGCCGGTCATCACCGACGAGATGTACCCCATGCTGCGAAGCCTCATCGACCAGGTGGTCCTGGTCTCCGAAGAGCAGGTGATGGCCGCCATGTCTCGCCTCGCGATGCAAGACAAGCTGGTCACCGAGGGGGCCGGTGCGGCGTCGGTCGCCGCTGCTCTCGCCACCCCGGTGGGCGAGCGTGGTCTCAGTGTGTGCGTGGTCAGCGGAGGAAGCGTCGACCGGGACCTCTTGGCCCGGGTCATCGGCGAGGCGGCTTGGTAGCCGGGCCTTCGGGACCTGATACCCCATGAGCCTCACGAGTGGCCCCGAACAGGAACGGTTGGTGGACGTCTTTCTTGCTCTCGGTCTACGACCAGGCTGACGAGAAGACCGCTGATGACGACCAGACTTCAAAGCATTGGGAGGTCGACCATTTGGTCTCAGCTCCTATGGAAGTCGGTGGGCAGGCTCGAGGAAGACGACCGGGATGACCCGCTCGGTGCGAGACTGATAGAGGACATAGTCGCCGTAAGCCTCGACGATTCGCGGCCACCATGTCTCTCGTTCCTCGGCAGTGGCAGTACGGGCGACCAGGGGCTCAGCCCGACTTGCGATCCGAACCTCCACTACCGGATCTACCACCAAGTTGAGGTACCAGTCGGGGTGTCGATCCCTCCCCCCGTAAGAGGCGATGACCACCAGCCTCCCGTTGTCCCTCAGAAAGAGAAGAGGGACGGTGTGTGGGTGTCCCGAACTTCTCCCCAGCGTGGTCAGCAGCAGCATGTCGTTGCCAGCCAACCGCCTACCGAGGACCCCGCCGGTTGCCCGATAGAGGGCGGCGTGGACACGCGACCATCTCTTGACAGTGGAATCTCTCACCGGATGCGTCGTGGCCCGCTTCTTCAGAGAGGAGGCCGAAGAACAGTCACCGGTCTGACCTTACGCCACTGCCCGAATCACCCTTCGGGGCTGAGCCGGACGCAGCAGCATGGCGGCACCGCCTGCCGCTTGGTCGATCGCATCGACCGGCGCCCCTGAGGTTGGCGACCAACCTCGGGGGAAGGCAGGTCGGCCTCAGCCCGGAACCTCGAGGAGAACCCGGGTTCCCGCGCCGGGGCGAGAGCTGATCTGGATGCTTCCCCCTACCAGCTGCGCCCTCTCGTGCATGCCGATCAGACCGAGCTTGCCTTCCTCGGTGAGTTGCGTCATGTCCCGCGGAGACTCGAATCCCCTGCCGTCGTCCACTATCTCGAGACGCACTCGATCCGGCTGGAACGCC
>DATKCM010000144.1:0-5753 GCA_035513195.1 Acidimicrobiia bacterium
GTAATACCATCAAGGCCACCCCGCAACGTCCACCACGACTCATCAAGGCTGGGTTGCAGGATCAGATACCGGTCCTCAGCCGAACGGATCTCGTCTTCGGAGCCGAGTACGACCCGGTCCGCAGCCTCCCTGCGAACACCCGAAATATCCAAATGATCCAACATGCCCACGTTTTCAGAAATACGGGAGAGAGCCTCGGCGCGGTCAAAGCTGATCGAACCATCGGCCAACGCTTGGCGGATCCACGGTTTATCCGCAGTCCGCCGCATCGTCCGCACCAGAGACCGGGCGGTCTCAGAACCGACATCGAGCCGGGATGCAGTCCACTCCGAAAGGTTCCTACATCCGTCAGCGGTGAACACCTGCGCCGTGTCGAACCACTCCAGATCCTCGACCAGGATCGCCTCGAGCCGGGCGATCAATTGGGCCGTCTCAACGAACCGGGTCTCCCGGTCATCAACCATGAAATCTCTCTCCCACTCCATGGTGACAACGTACAAACCAGGTGTGACAAAAACGCCCGAAGTAGGCCAGAATCCAAAGAAAAATTCAGAGGAATATGTGCCGAAACCGGCTGACCATGCCGGAGGGTCCTGCACTCTCGAATTCCATCAGGCAGGGGGCACCTTCGAAATCCTGGGCCGAAAATAGGTGGCTACGAGCGGACCCCACCGCTTATCACCCGACAGCTATGAACCCTCCAGTTCCTCGCCGGCGCAGTCCTCGAGGAGGGTATCAACTGGTTGATCTCGTCGAGCCGTGCGAGGACCTTCGGGACAACGCCAATGGGCCGGTGCGAACACCGGCCCATCAGCTCAACTCGGTGTTGGCCGAGCTACTCCTCGACGATCACCTTGGCCCTCATCCACGGGTGCGGAACACAGAAGTATTCGTACTCTCCGACTTCCTCGAAGGTGTACGACCAGGTGTCGCCCTCCTCGAGGAATCCGGAATCGAACGATCCATCAGCCGCTGTCACGGTGTGCAGCATTGCGTCCTCGTTGGTCCAGGTGACAGTTGTGCCCGGCTTGATCCGCAACACGTTCACTGAGTAGTCAGCAGGCGATTCGGAGTCGGCAAACTCGTCAGGTGCGTCCGCATGCTGGAAGTTGCTTGCTCCAGCAACGATGGCCAGCTGCTCGCCGCCAGGGGCCGGGGTTTCGTCACCCGACATGTCGTGTCCGCCGTCGCCTTCACCAGCTTCCTGCCCGATCGCTTCGAAGACCTCAGGCTGGGCCTCTCCACTGATCACAATCTGTCCAACGGCACCCTTGTCGATGGCACGTGACAGAGCGTGGTCCACCAACACGACGGTCGACGGTACAAGCCCCCGCAACTCGACGACGGTTGCGCCGCCAGCCGGAACCAGGGTGGTCTGCGATCCCCGGATCGGACGGTTGAGCAGGGCTGCCTCCTGGTAGACCTTGTCCCAATGCGAACCGATCGGGTGGAGGTTGGAGTTGAGGTTGAGTCCTGCGTTGACGAAGTAGATCCTGGCCGTCTCACCCACATTCATCTGGAGCGCATTGTCACCGGCGAGGGCACCGACCGCTCCGTTGAAGACGACGAAGTTCGGCTCTTCGTTGGTGACTGCCTGCCGGTCGAACTCCACCACTCCCGCGTCCTTGCTATCGGTGTAGTACTCGGACTGGACCATGTACCACTCGTGCTCGACGGTGGGCAATGGCGTCTCAGGGTCGACGAGGATTCCACCGACCATCCCATGGGAGATGTGCGCAGGGATGTCCCCGTAGGCGCAGTGATACATGAAAAAACCGGGGTAGAGAAGACGAGCTTCAATGGTCTTGGTCTCGCCAGGAGCAACCACTGTGGATTCAGCACCACCACCGGGTCCGGTCACAGCATGGAAGTCCACGTTGTGAGGATTGGTGTTCGACGCCGGATTGGTGACGGTGAACCGGAGAACGTCGCCGACACGGGCGCGAATCACAGGTCCGGGCGTTCCGGAAACCACTCCGTCCGACCCGTCCAACAATCGATAACCCCATGTCTCGGTCTCGACCCCGTTCACCGGGTCGATCACATTGATTCCTTCGACTACTTCGAATTCAACATCGACGATGGCCTGCGTCGTACGCCCCGACGGGGCAGGCATCTCGGGTGCGACAGCGACGTTGATCTCGGACGCGGGCGCCATCGGGAGCTCTGCCTTGGGAGTCAAGGCCGGTATCACGTCGCCAACCGAGATTTCGGGTCCGGACGCGGCGAGGAAGGATTCCACCTTGTCTGCCACCAGCTCGTCATCCACAGAGTTCCGGCTTGCCGTGACGGTGAGGGCGATGATCGCCAGGACCATGGCCGCGACTGTGCCCAGCACGCCGAGCATCACCATCGTGCCCAAGGTGTAATGGGGATGGCTCGCCACCTTTCCGGGAGGCGGTGATTCGGATTCCAGCCCGGGCCTATCGATTAGTTGGGTCATTGTCTTGCTCCTTAGCTTTGTTCTACGGAAATGGTTGCCATGCCCTCGACGAGGACCCGGCGGGCGTTTGCCCAGACTGCGTGCACAGCACAGGGTTCCGATCCTGGACAAGGGGCATCGCGCAAGATGCATTTCCCCGATTCGGTTGGACCTTCGGTGACCTCGACCACATCGAGCAGACGCAGGTCCGACGCGGCCTCGGTCAGCTCGTAGCCGCCACCAGGACCTCGTCCAGAACTGATCCACCCTGCATTGATCAGCGGGGCGATGACCTGGGGGAGGTAGGTGATCGTGGTACCGACCCGAAGAGCGAGCTCTGCCCCGCTGAGTCGGCCACCGGCGGTCAATGCCCGTAGGACCGCCAATGCCAGATCGGTTTTTCGTTGGAAACTTATATTCATTAGTTTCTAAGTAAACAACTCAGGTAATTAGAGGCACAGGGCCGAAGGTCCCCAGCGGATGGGACCAAGGTCACGCGAAGCCACTCGGGTAAGGTCGCCGCAATGAGCGAAGAGACAACATGGTCATGACGCCCGGCCGGGGCCACCGTGTCATAGCGTCTCACTGGATAGCCCGAAAGGCTTTCCTGGGAGCAGCCTTCTTCGCTGTGGTGGCCGTTGTGTGGGCAGCGGTTGTGCTGGCAAATGGTGGATCCTGGTGGGGACCGCTGCACGCTTTCGTAGCCGGCACGATCCTCCTCGCCATATCGGGAGCCAGCCAGATGTTCACTATCACCTGGGCCGCCGCCATCCCCCCGAGGGCGTCTGTCGCTGCCACACAACGATGGTTGGTCGTGTTCGGGGTCATCGCCGTGCTAGCCGGGGTCACAGCTTCGGTTCCCTTCCTGGTCTGGGCTGGCGCGCTATCGGTGGTTGCCGGGTTGGTGATCCTCGGGGTTTCGATCGCCCAGACGGTCCGTCGCAGCCTGTTGAGGAGGTTTGATCTCTCGGCCCGGTTCTACCTGCTCGCGTTTGGCGCCGGAGTGGTGGGTGTGGCCTTGGGAGCATTCCTTGGTACCGGCACTTCGGGACTGGAGTTCCAGACGCATCGCTTGGTCCACTCCCACCTCAACCTGGTCGGCCTCGTCGGTTTCAGCATCATCGGGACGATCCCGACCTTCCTCCCCACCGTCGCACACAACCGGGCCGTCAGCGGCAGGGAAGCCATTTTTGGATGGTGGCTGTGTGTCGCGGCGGCAGCATTCATGCTCGCGGGTCTGATCGCGCCATCGGAGTTGGTCGGAGGGGGCACCCTTCTGACCGGTATCGCCGGACTCCTGATCCTGGTCGGGATCGAGGTACGGCTATGGTCGAAAGGGCGGCACCAGGTGCCGTTTCTCCAGGTGTCGACGGGGACGCTGTGGCTCATTGTCTGGGCGTTCGTCGACGGGACAAGACTGGTTCTCGACCAGCCCGCCGTCCCTTTCGGTGGTTGGACCGCAGCTGCCGTCCTCGCCGGGGTCGGCCAGGTGTTCGCCGGGTCGCTCGCCTACCTGATCCCGGTCCTCATCGGCGCGCCACTCGCCTCGGATGTCAACAGGATGACGCATCGCCCGTTGATCCCGCTGTTCGCGGCCAACCTGACTGGGATTGCCTTGGTCATCGGGTGGGAGCTCGGCGCGGTGATCTTCGGTGCTGCGTGGGTTATCGACCTCGCCATCCGCCTCGCCCGCACGGTCGGTTCATCCCGGCGCGGGTCCTGACGACGCCGCCGATACACAGGACTGACTGAGCGCCGGGCGGACGCCATGGCCGGAACTTGTTAGGTGCCGACCTCGGAGAGCTCGATCGTGTTTCCGTCGTTGTCCTTGAACCATGCCGCCTTGTAGGGACCCATCTGAAGTAATCCATCCTCGGTCTTGAAATCGGGCATGTCGTATTCGTCGAAGGTCACTCCGCGATCTCGATAGGAAGCCATGACTGACTCGATGCCGGTGACCTGGAAGCTGGCCGCGGTGTTCTGAGCTGTCCCGGCGAAGCCGCTCTGGGTCACTACGAACCAGGTCCCCTCGGCGCACTCGTACCAAAGACCACCAGGATCCTCTCGTGCCGGACTGGTACCGGTCTTCTCCTCATACCACTGCCTCGCAGCATTGAGATCCTTCGAAGGCAGGACGGCATACACCTTGAATCCGGTCAGCATCTGGAGCCTCCTTGCACCAGCACTCAGGACGCGCGAACTATATCGTTTCGGGCTCCGGCCATAGTCTGGAAAGGGCTGATCCTCAGGTGGGGGTCTGTAATCCAGCGGCGACTGTCGTCCATCCATGCTTCGACAGATGACTTGCGTCCGGTCTCAGCGATCACCTCTCGAGAAACCAGAACTCATGGAACGACGAGCAGCGCCCGTTGTCATCGAACTCGAGGAGATACGCGTTGTGAAACGCGGGTTCTGACTCCGTCGCCTTGTAGCGGCTCCAGCCAACGGCCACCGCACGATTGCCTTCCACTGTGTACGGCCGATATTGAGCATCCCATTCCGTCGGATCTTCCTCATCACTGGTCCATGCCGCAACGATGGCGTCGCGGCCCCGTACAGTCACCTCGTCGTTCTCCCAGGGGCGGTAGCTGTAGACGGCATCTTCGGTGAAGAGATCGCCGATCTCGGCAGGTTCGTTGGAGGCCCAGGCGGCGATATAACCGTCCAGCCACCCTTGTAGGTCATCATGCGCCATCCGATCAACTTACGCGACGCGGCCCCCGAGAATCCCCAACACCAAGAAACCCGTCGTGACGGGCCTCTCTGATAGTGGGCGTTGACGGACTCGAACCGCCGACCCCTGCCTTGTAAGGGCAGTGCTCTAGCCAACTGAGCTAAACGCCCAAAACACCCGTTCAAGGGTGATTGCGGAGTGTCGATGGTCCCCGAATCGACACCGCCGACAGAATACACCGGCGATCTGGCAACACCCACCGACCGGCGGCAGTCGAGATCCTGCTGAACGATGTTGCAGGGAAAGAGGTGTCACCGGAACCCCTCAGGGACTAGACCCATTTGACGCCCCAGATTGGTCCCCCCGACCCATTCAGTTCTCGGCGCCTCTGTCCGATATACGAGCCTGTTGATAAATCCTCAATAGTGGTCAGTCGTGTTCCTACGCTGGCCAGGGACAAAACACCATGGCAAAGAGTGCATCCATCAGACGAGAAGTAAGCGACGAAGCGATCCGACAGTACCTCGACGGGATCGGGACTTACACGCTGCTCACCGCCGAAGATGAGGTTCAACTTGCCAAAGCCATCGAGACCGGGAAAAAGGCAGCAACGGCACTCGAAAGTGAGCGGGATTCAGCGAAGCGCCGCGAGCTTAA
>DATKCM010000145.1:0-17442 GCA_035513195.1 Acidimicrobiia bacterium
GTCCTGCGACTCTCCGAAGAGGCCCACACCATCAAGAACGACTTCGTCGCGATGGTCAGCCACGAGCTGCGGACTCCGCTTACTTCAATTGCCGGCTTCGCCGACACCCTGGTGCACAGCTGGAAGGATCTTCCTCAGGCCGAGGTCGACGAGTTTCTCGGCATCATCAATGTGCAATCGGTCTATCTGAGCGACCTGGTGGAGGACGTGTTGGTGATCCCGAGGCTCGAAGCGAACCGGATGAAGTTCTATCCGGAGCTTTTCGACCTGGGCGAGCTGATCGAGGATGTGTCCGCCATGGTCTTCCCGACGGGCAGCGGCAAGGTCGCCGAGGTGAGCCTTCCCGAAGGGGTAAGGGTGAAGGCAGATCGGAGACGGGTGCAACAGACCCTGCGCAACCTCCTCGAGAATGCGCGGAAATATGGTGGAGATCAGATCATGGTCGAGGGTTTTGTCATGGGCGACCAGTACATGGTGATCATCGCCGACAATGGTCCCGGGGTTCCAGACGAGGAGCGACAGAGGGTCTTCGAGAACTTCGAACAGGTGTCCAAAGGAGATGCCCGTGAAAGTACTGGCATCGGTCTCGGCCTGCCGATCGCCCGGCGTCTCGCTCGGGCCATGGGCGGCGACGTATGGTACGAGCGACGCTTCCCGACCGGCGCCCGCTTTTGTTATTCACTGCCGCTGAAACGTCGTGCCATCGACGGCGACGTCAAGACCGGCGAGCCGGAGGTGCTTGCGGAAGCCGAGGTCGACGTCGACCTCGCCCTCAACAATCTCTGATCACATCATTGTGATTCAGTCCGGGGAGGCCGGTACTATCTCACCAGATGCAGGCAGAGTGGTTCCCGGATGATGTTCCCGCAGACTCGCCCCTATTCGCAGACCTGAACCCCACCCAACGCGAGGCCGTTGCGGCAACGGAGGGGCCGGTTCTTGTGGTCGCGGGTGCGGGATCTGGTAAGACACGTGTCCTCACCTACCGTATCGCCCACCTGGTCAGAGACCACAACGTGGCGCCTGCCTCCATACTCGCCATCACCTTCACCAACAAAGCGGCCGACGAAATGCGGGAGCGGGTTTCCCGCCTCGTGGGCGGGGCGGTCCACTCGATGTGGGTCTCGACATTCCACTCGGCCTGTGTCCGCATCCTCCGGCGCGAGGCATCCCGGCTCGGTTACAAGTCCGGCTTTTCGATCTACGACGAGGCCGACTCCGTGCGTCTGATCAAGATCGTCTCGAAGGACCTCGACCTCGATCCGAAGCGGTTCCCACCCAAGCAAATCAAGGCCGCCATCTCCAAGGCCAAGAACGAGCTGGTCGACTTCGAATCCTTCTCCGACCACGGAGAAGGGTTCTACCACGAGCAGGTGGCCGACATCTACCGGGCTTATCAGCAGCGACTTTTGGCTGCTTCGGCGATGGACTTCGACGACTTGCTGATGATCACCGTTGAGTTGTTCGGTGCCTTCCCCGATGTCCTCGAACGCTATCAGGACCGTTTCCGCTACGTGCTGGTCGATGAGTACCAGGACACCAATCGCGCCCAGTACACGCTGGTCAAGCAGCTGACCGACAAACTTCGGAACATTTGTGTCGTCGGCGACTCCGACCAGTCGATCTACAAGTTCCGCGGGGCGGACATCCGCAACATCCGCGATTTCGAAAAGGACTACCCGGACGCACGGGTGATCATCCTCGATCAGAACTACCGGTCCACCGAGAACATCCTCCACGCGGCGAACTCGGTGATAGCCAACAACTCCAAGCGAACACCGAAGAACCTCTGGTCGGATCGGGGGGTTGGCGAGATGATCATCCGCTACGAGGCCGAAGACGAGCATGACGAGGCGGGTTTTGTGGTCGACGAGGTCGAACGGCTCCAGAATTCAGGTTTCAACCTGGCCGACATGGCGGTCTTCTACCGGACCAACGCCATGTCCCGCGTTATCGAAGATGTGTTCGTCAGGCGGGGGATCCCCTACACGGTTGTTGGTTCGGTCAAGTTCTACGAACGCAAAGAGATCAAGGACGCTGTGGCCTACTTGCGGGCCCTGGTCAACCCTGCCGACGAAATCTCATTGAAGCGAATCATCAACGAGCCCCGCCGCGGGATCGGAGCCACAACCATCGCCCACCTCGACAGATTCAGTCAATCGAACCGGATTTCGTTCGCCGAGGCGATCGACAGGGCCGGCGAGATCCCGCAGCTGAATGCGCGGGCTGCCTCATCCGTTGCCGAGTTCGGCGCTCTCATCGGCCTCATGCGCGAGCGAGCCGCCGAAGGCGGTGTCGAAGCCGCAGTTCAGTCCGTTCTCGATGACACCGGCATGGTTGCCGGCCTCGACGCCGAAAAGACAATAGAGGCAATGGGAAGAGTGGAGAACCTGCGCGAGTTGGTCGGTGTGGCCGCCGAGTTCGAGCAGTCGAACGAGGGTGCTGTCATCGGCGACGAGGAATTCGACGACCTTGACAACATGCGCCGGCTCGAGATCTTCCTGGAGTCGACTGCCCTGGTAGCCGACATCGACGAGTGGGAGGAAGGTGCCGGGGCGGTCACATTGATGACGCTCCACACCGCCAAGGGGCTCGAGTTCCCGGTCGTGTTCATCGTTGGCATGGAGGACGGTGTGTTTCCCCACATGAGGTCACTCGGAGACCCCGGGGAGCTGGAAGAGGAGAGACGGCTTGCCTATGTCGGGATCACCCGGGCCCAGGACCACCTGTTTCTCACATCGGCCTGGAACCGGATGCTCTTTGGCGGCTCCAACTACAACCCACCGTCACGCTTCCTCAAGGAGGTTCCTGAAGGGTTGCTGCAGAAGGCCGGAAAGCGACAGAGGCGGTCACCGGCGGATCGCGTCGCTTCGGCCGGCCCCCGGATCCAGGTCGATCCCGGGTCTGTTACTGCGGGCGACCGGGTGCGACACGACAAGTGGGGCCTGGGGACCGTGCGGGAGATCGTCGGAATCGGCGACCGGGCCGAGGCCGAGGTCATGTTCGACACCCAGGGGAAGAAGAGGTTGCTGTTGGCCTGGGCACCCCTGGAAAAGGCCTGAGGCTTCGCTGGGGCGGGTTAACGAGCGACTTTGTCGAGCAGGCCCTGCCAGCTGGCGCTGAATTTCTCCACACCTTCTTCCTCGAGCGTTTGGACTACATCGGCGTAGTCGACACCCATTGCCTGGAGGCGGGCCAGGTCGACCCGGGCCACTTCGATTTCCTGGGGGGTGAACGGCCGGGGATCGGGACTTCCATGGTCCTGGTAGGCATCCATGGTCCCCAGAGGCATGGTGTTGACCGTGCCGGGTGCAACCAGGCTCTCCACGTAGAGGAGGTCGTTGTAGTTGGGGTTTTTGGTCGATGTCGAAGCCCAGAGCGGTTTCTGGCGCCGGGCGCCTTTCGACTCGAGATCCTTGAATCGATCCGAGGTGAACACATCGAGGTAGTCGCCGAATGCAGCCCGGGCATTTGCCACCGCGGTCACCCCCCTTAACTCGAGAGCTTCATCGGAGCCAAGCTCCTCAAGCCTCCGGTCGACCTCACTGTCGACACGGGACACGAAAAAGGACGCCACTGAGGCAACCTTGGAGATGTCGCCTCCGGCAGCGGCAAATGTCTCAAGACCGCTGATGTATGCGTTCATCACCTCCCGGTAACGCTCCAGCGAGAAGATGAGGGTGATGTTGATCGAGATTCCCTCTCCGATCAGCTTCTCGATCGCCGGAATGCCTTCCGGAGTGGCAGGCACTTTGATCAGGAGGTTCGGCTTGCTGATCTGCTTCGCCCAATCTCTCGCTTCAGCGATCGATGCATCGGTGTCGTTGGCGAGGGTGGGGGACACTTCGACCGAGACGAATCCGTCGGTGCCGTCGGTTGCCCGGTAGACATCGAGTAGCAGGTCACATGCCCGGTTGAGGTCGGCTGCCATCAGAGTTTTGACGATGTCCTCGGCGTCGGTCCCCGCCTCGAGCAGGGATTTGAGTTCGTCGTCGTAGTCGCTGGCGTCGACAATCGCGGCCTCGAAGATCGATGGGTTGGAGGTCACGCCGCTGACCGCGTCTTCCACGATTCGGCGTTCGAGTTCGCCGCTGTCGAGCATCTCCCGGGATATCTGATCCGACCAGACGCTCACGCCCGCCGCGGCGAGCCCATGCAAATTTGACTGTGCCATGCCTCAAGCGTAGGCGAGTCCGGGATTCACCAGACCGCTTCCTAATGCTTGCAGTGCCCTACGTGGCGGTAGGGGCACTGAGAAATGAATGGCCTGGTGCCGGATTCTCCTCCCGATGAGAGCAACTACGCTTCACGGACGGTATGCCCCGCAGGATCCTCATCGCAAAGCCAGGCCTCGATGGTCACGACCGGGGTGCGAAAGTAATTGCAAGAGCGCTCCGCGACGCCGGGCACGAGGTGATCTACTCAGGTCTCCACCAGACACCCTCACAGATCGCCGAGACGGCTGTCCAGGAAGATGTCGACGCCGTTGGCCTGTCCTCGCTTTCGGGAGCACACAAGACCCTCTTCCCGCAGGTGGTGGAACAGCTCAGATCGCGCGACGCTGGTGACATTGTGGTGTTCGGCGGCGGTGTGATTCCCGACGCCGACCACGATGCCCTGAAAGCAGCTGGAGTTGTGATGATCTTCACCCCCGGAACGCCACTCGATGACGTGACCGGGTGGGTCGCGGCAAATGTCGTCGAAAGAACGCAGAAGGAAGAAACCAGTTGAAGATTCACGAGTACCAGGCGAAACAGCTGATGGGCGCCCGGGGCATCCCGGTACCCATGGGCTATATGGCCACCACGATTGAAGATGCCCTCGTCGCCGTCAAGCCGCTGATCGAATCGTCCGGCAACCCCGTGGTCGTGCTCAAGTCGCAGATCCATGCCGGGGGTAGAGGCAAGGGAACATTCAAGGAGCATCCCGATGTCAGCGGGGTGAACGTGATCACCGCAGGTATCGACGGTGGCGTCGCAGCGGCGGAAGACGCGGTGCGGGTGCTTGCTACCAAGATGCTCGGCTCCACACTCGTCACCATCCAGACCGGAGACGAAGGAAAGGTGGTCAATCGCCTCTACCTCGAACAGGGCATTGATATCGAGCGGGAGTTGTACCTTGCTGTCCTCCTCGACCGTGCGGTGGGGCGCAACATCGTGATGGCTTCCACCGAGGGAGGCGTGGAAATCGAGAAGGTAGCCGAGGAGACACCGGAGAGGATCCTCCGCGCTGAGATTGATCCCGCCTTCGGTCTGCTCCCATTCCAGGCCAACGAATTGTCGATCGGGCTCGGGCTGGGAGTGGAGGCCTCGAAGAGCTTTGCCCAATTCGTTCGGTCACTCTCCGACATGGCAACCGATATGGACACAGACTTGATCGAGATCAACCCGCTCGTCGTCACCAAACAGGGCGAGGTCATGGCTCTCGACGGGAAGATGGCCTTCGACGACAACTCGCTCTTTCGCCACCCCGACGTCGCCGAGATGCGGGATGTCGCCGAGGAGGATCCATCCGAGCTCGCGGCGAAGGAGTCGGGGCTCAACTACATCAAACTTGACGGGACTGTTGGCTGCTTGGTCAACGGCGCCGGCCTGGCGATGGCGACGATGGACACGATCAAACACGTGGGAGGCGAACCGGCGAACTTCCTCGATGTCGGCGGTGGTGCCGATGCCGACCAGGTGTCCACAGCGTTTGAGATCATCACCGGTGACGAGAACGTGCAGGGGATATTCGTCAACATCTTCGGTGGGATCATGCGCTGCGACGTGATCGCATCCGGCATAGTCGAGGCGGTGAAACGGGTGGGACTCGAGGTTCCCCTCGTGGTCAGGTTGGAAGGCACCAATGTCGAGCTCGGCAAGCGAATCATCGAGGAATCGGGTCTCGATGTGGTCAACGCGGAGAGTCTCAGGGACGGAGCGGTCAAGATTCTGGAGTTGACCCGATGAGCATTCTCGTGGACAAGAACACCCGGGTGCTGGTCCAGGGCCTGGGCAAGACCGGACAGTTCCACACCGAGAAGGCGATTGCCTACGGAACGCAGATGGTCGGCGCCGTCCACCCCTCCCGCGCCGGGACGACGATGCGCTTCGAAGGAGAGACCGACGATTCCGGAGTGCCCGATCGGGACAACATTTTCTCAGTCGAACTGCCCATCTACGCCACGATGTCGCAGGCGGTCGCCGAGACCGGAGCCAATGCATCGGTGGTCTATGTGCCACCGCCGTTTGCCGCCGACGCCATCATGGAGGCAGCAGCTTCGGGCATTGACCTGGTGGTCGCCATAACCGAAGGGATCCCTGTCGCCGACATGGTCAAGGCGAAGCGTTATCTCGAGGGGCGGGGAACCAGGCTGATCGGACCCAACTGCCCCGGTGTGATCACACCTCACGAGTGCAAGATCGGGATCATGCCCGGGTACATTCACCAGCGGGGCAAGATCGGCGTCGTGTCACGATCGGGCACGCTCACCTACGAAGCCGTCCACCAGTTGACCTTGCGGGGCCTGGGACAGACATCGGCGGTCGGGATCGGCGGCGATCCCGTGAACGGAACCAACTTCGTCGACATACTCGAGCTTTTCGAGGCAGATTCCGAAACGGAAGGTGTGGTGATGATCGGTGAGATCGGCGGTACCGCTGAAGAGGATGCAGCCGAGTTCGTCGCCGAGGAGATGACGATCCCCGTGGCCGGGTTCATCGCCGGGACCACCGCACCTCCCGGCAAGCGGATGGGCCACGCCGGCGCAATCGTGTCGGGAGGGAAAGGAACCGCCGAGGCTAAAATCGAGGCGATGACGGCCGCCGGAATCGTCGTTGCCGAAACCCCGTCGGAAATGGGTGAGGCGATGGAGCGTGCCCTTGGCTGAAGCACTCGACCTAATACATTCGGAAGGCCTGCGGATACTCGAGCTCGGCCGGGAGGATTTAACGAGACCCGTCCCTCAGTACCCGGGTTGGACCATGGCCGGCCTGCTGGAGCACGTGGGTGGGATTGTGGGCAGGACGTCTCTGGTTTGCCGCGACCTCCTCACCGAACGGGTCTCGGCGCCGCGCCCCGAGGAAGGAGCCGATATCGCTGAATGGTACGAGGATCGGCTCAACGAGGTCCTCGACGTCTTTCGCTCGGCGGATCTCGAGGCACCGGTTTGGGGATTTACCGAACGTCCGGTCATCGGGACCTGGGCGACCAGGATGGTGGTCGAGGTCGGAGTGCATCGCTGGGACGCAGAACAGGCTTTCGGCGAACCTTCGCCGCTGCTCGATGATGTCGCGATCTCCGGCCTCGACGAGTACGCCAACATGTGGTTCCCGCGCCTCGAGGGTGTCCAGGCTCTCGCTCTGACCGCCACCGACCTGGCGCGACACTGGCACTACGGCGATGCCGATCCGGGCGGCACCGTCGAAGGGACTGCGTCGGACCTCTATCTTCGACTGATGAGCCGGCCGTCCCCGATTTCGCTTCCGCAAGACTGGGCGGATGCGGTAGACGGCCTGCCACCGCCACCTCGATAGACCAACGAGTGAAACTCGCCCCCAACCTTCATATAGTCGGGTCGGACATTGCCGCCTTCTACCTGGTCGAAGACGAGACCGGCGTCACCATGATCGATGCCGGCCTTCCCGGCCATTGGCGCGAGCTCGTCGATGAACTAACGGCGATGAGCCGGAGCCTCGACGACATCAGAGGTGTACTCCTCACACACGGAGACAGCGATCACCTCGGCGTTGCCGAGCGTCTCCGCTCCGAGCACAACGTACCCATCCATATCCACGAAGCAGACGCGCCCCTGGCCCGTGGTGAGGCACGAAAGAAGAATCCGCCCTGGGGTCCGCTCCGGATCATGGCCACACTTGGGTTCCTCTGGTATGCGGTCCGTCTTGGAGGTGTGAAGGCGCATCCTGTGAGGGACGTAGTCGAGCTTTCAGGCGACGGATCGCTTCAGCTTCCAGGACGCCCCGAAATCATCCACATACCGGGGCACAGTCCGGGGAGCGTCGCCATCCACATCCCAAGTGTGAAGGCGTTGTGTGTCGGCGACGCCCTCACCACACGTCATGTGCTCACCGGCGTTGAAGGGCCCCAGCCCGCTCCGTTCACCCTCGACAGCGATAAGGCGCTCGAGTCTCTTTCCAGGCTGGAGAACCTGGACGTCGATTGGGTGCTTCCCGGCCATGGGCCGCCGTGGGACGGAGGTGCAGGTGAACTCGTTCGTCTGGTCCGGGAGGCGGCCCGGACAGAAAACTAGAACCGGGCCATGTCGGCGGTAGCGTAGCCCACCACCGCTGAATCTGCACTGTTAACCGAGGTGAGGGCGTTGATCAACTCGTCGACCCGGTGGCCCGGCACTGCGACAGTGAGCTCATCGTCGCCCATTCCGGTGCGGGCACGGGAGAGGGCGCAACCCATCGACGCTGCGATAACACCGTTGTTTGCCGCCCGGGGCAGGATCTGACATTGAGGCTTGCCCGACCACTCGACTTCGACTGCGTCGTTGATTGCCATCATCTGCTTCGCGGTGACCCGGAGCAGAACCACATCGGGAGTCGATGATGCTTCGTGAAGCGGTCCGTACCGGACCCCGGTCGGTTTCCGGTCGAGGGCTTCGACGCCGGCAAAGGCTTCCATGGTCACCCAGCCCACATCGAGCAATGCGCCAACGTCGTGCTTGTCGACTATCTCCTCGGCGCCAGCGAAACCGTGGGTGAAGAGACCGACCGAGCAGTTGCCGTGATCCTCGATTGCGGTGTCGAAGGTCCGCTCGTGCCCGTGCATCCAGAAGACACAAGGCGCGGCGACACGGCCTGAACGGCCGTCTTCGGTGGGCTCTGACATGGGAGTGTCGAAGCGTGGCACCCCGTTCCCGGACTCCTCGGAAAGGAAGGTGATCGCAACCGGCTCATGGTCGAGGCCAAGCAGGTGGTTGAGCGACCCGGAAGGGGCAGTCATGATTCTCCAATCGAGTTGATTCCTTCGACACTAACAAGGCAATCGGGACAGTCGATCACTTAGACTACCCACTATGACCTGGATATATGTCGGGGCGGCCCTGCTCCTGTTGCTGTTGCTCGTCATCGCCATCTACAACGCCTTGGTGCAGTCGCGCAACCGGGTCGACAACGCGTGGGGCCAGGTCGAAGTTCAGTTGAAGCGCCGCTACGACCTGATACCGAACCTGGTGGAGACGGTCAAAGGCTATGCCACGCACGAGCAGGACACCTTCGAGCAGGTCACCCAGGCCCGCGCCGGCGCCCAGGCTGCCACGGGCCCCGCCGAGCAGGCCGGCGCCGAGAACTTCCTCACCGCAGCTTTGCGCCAGCTCTTTGCTGTTGCCGAGGACTATCCGGAATTGAGGGCGTCCGAGAACTTCGCCTCACTTCAGACAGACCTCGCCGATACCGAGAACAAGATCGCGATCAGCCGCCAGATCTACAACGACACCGTCCTCAGCTACAACAACAGGGTCCAGCAGATCCCGACGAACATCGTCGCGGCCCTCACCGGTTTCGACACGCGGGAGTTCTTCGAGGGCGGGCCGGAGGCGGAGGAGGCCCCCGCAGTCAACTTCTAGATCCTGAATGAAAAAACTCCTGCTCGCATTGGTCGTCGGACTGGTTCTGGCCCCTGCTCTCCCTGCCGATGCCAAGTCGTTCTGGCTCAGTGAGGGCGACGTCGACATCACTGTGAACGACGACGGGTCCCTCGACGTCGTGGAGCAATTGACCTTCGATTTCGACGGCAGCTTCAGCGGCGCCTATCGCGATATACCTTTGTCCAGCGGGGCGACCATAGGCGAAATCTCGGTGGGGGACGAACGGATCGAGTACGCCACGGGAGGTTGCACCACTCTGGGTTGCACCGGTTCGCCACCTGGGACCTACGGGGTGGAGTTCTACCAATCGTTTGTCAGGATCGTGTGGCACCACTTGTCTTTCGACGAGATGCGGACCTTTCGCCTCTCCTACCACGTCACGGGGATGGCTGTTGCCTGGGACGATGTCGTCGACGTCAACCTCAAGGTCTGGGGTGACCAGTGGGCGGTCGGGCTGGACCGGCTCGAGTCGAGGATGCACCTCCCCGAGGGGCTGTCCGCGGGTGACGTCAGGGTTTGGGGCCATCCATTTGGGGTCGACGGCGAGACCTCTCTCGGCGAAGATGGTGTCTCCCCTTCCTTGACCGCCTCCCGTATCCCCTCCGAGCAATGGGTTGAGATGCGGGTCGTCATCCCCACAGCGTCGTTGTCCTCCACTGAAGGGGCGGTTCGGATCGAACGCGATGGCCTCCCGTCGATCCTGGCGGAAGAGGACGAGTTTGCCAGCGACGCCGAAGAAGCACAGCAGGCGGGGCGCACCGGTCTGATGGTAGGTGCTCTCGCGGTGTTGATACCCGTTCTCGGCCTTGGCGGCACTCTCTACTTCGGTTACGGGCGCGAGCACAGAGTCGCCTACGACCGTGAGTATGAGCAGGAACCCCCGTCGGATCTAACCCCTGCCGAGGTCGGAGTGCTCTTGAGCCAGGGAGGTGTGAACGAACGTGACTTCACCGCAACCCTGTTCGACCTCATCCGCCAGGGGGCGATCAAAGCCGAGCCCACCCAGGTCGAGAAGGTGACATGGGCGGGCCTGAGGAGAGAGACCATCTCTGATCTCTCGCTGTCTCTCGGTGACACGCAGACCGGCCTGCGAGACTTCGAGCAATCGGTGATGACTGTGGTCAAACGGGTATTGGCCGGCGGTCCCACCCCTTTGCACGAGTTCCGGTCTGCGATAAAGGACGATGCCGCCGCCAACGCCGAGACTTACCGGACTTTCCGGGACCGCGCCCGCGGAGCGGTTCGCCGTTCCGGTCTGATCGACGATCAGGGCAACTCCCTGGCGACTCTGATCGGAGTCGGGCTCGTGCTCGCCACCGTCGGGGCGTTCTTCCTGGTCCCGAGGGTTCTCAGCGACCGGCCCGGCGGTGAGACCATCGCCATCCTGGCTCTCCTCGGACTCGCGGTGGGGACGGTGCTCACCATCACGATCATCAGCTTCAGGAAGGTCCGGGTGCGGCGGAGCAAAGAAGGTGCTCTCGAGGCGGCGCGGTGGGAAGCTTTCAAAAAGTACCTGAGCGACTTCTCGAGATTGGAAGAGGCGCCGGCCATCTCTCTCGATCTCTGGGATAAATTCCTGGTCTACGCGATCGGCTTCGGAGTTGCCACCGAGGTGCTCGAGCACGCCAGGTTGCATGCCCCTGAGGTCGTCGAATCGAGCTCGTCTATCTATTGGTACGGAAGCCACGGTTACTCCGGGGGAAGCACCGAAAACGCCTTCTCCGGCCTGGAATCTGCCCTCTCCGGCGCTTTCACCCCACCCTCCTCATCGTCGGGCGGAGGCGGCGGTTTCTCCGGTGGTGGCGGCGGTGGCGGCGGTGGCGGTGGTGGAGGCGCCTGGTAGAACCGTCCCGCACTGTGCCGGGGGGTGCGGTTTTTCGCAACCTGATGCAATGTGCAGACCGGGAGTCGGGTGCTTGAGAACCGCTGCCTAGCGGTTCCGATCGGATACCGTTTGCCGATGCGACGTTCTGCGCTCGTGCTCACATTCATCCTGGTGCTGATCGCCCCACCCGCTGCTGCCGCGGCCCCGTCCGAATTTCCCCACTTACAACGGCGACCAGTTCAAGGAACTCCATGACTACGCAGTCACCCATCATCTGCCGGGCTTGTCGCACCCGACCGGCCAGATAACGGTGACCGGCGATTTCGGGCTCGATACGCGAATCTGGGAGATTTCCTTCTCGAGGGGGTATGTGCTGCGTCCGATAGCGTCGGGCAACCTCACTTCGGTCGACGGAGTGCCGATGCAACCCCAGGCTGGCGCAGCGTGGACGCAACTCAAGGCGGCGGCACGCGATGCCGGACTGCAGTTCATTGTCTCGTCGGCGTACCGGTCTCCGGCCGCGCAACGCACCCAGTTCCTGTCGAAGCTCCAGGGGACATCCGACGAAGCTATCAATGCGACCCTTGTGTGGTACTCGATCCCGGGAACCTCGAAACACCACAGTGGCTACGCCCTCGACTTCCGTTATCGCGATGGCACCTTCGGCGAATTCCGCAACACCCCCGACTACGCCTGGCTCTCGCGGGACAACTTCTACAACGCCAAGCGTTTCGGGTTCATACCGTCATACCCCGACGATGTGACAGCACAGGGGCCAAATCCCGAGCCGTGGGAGTTCGTCTGGGTCGGGGTTGACCTGATCCGGTGCGGGTCCCCGGTGGAGGCGAGGAGCATCGGGCCGATGAGCGGTCCGTCGTCGGCCATCGTCGGCGAAGTCGCTCGCTGCCCCGGGCGCCTAATAACACCCGGCGAGGTGGTTGACGGCTTGCCCACCTGGTGGCACCGGTTGGCGGCCTGAACTCCCTGGAAGCGGCCAGCTTTGTTCCCGACGAGATTGATGGGAACATCGGCTCGTCCAGGGATGTTGTGACTTGTTCACGGTACACACCGCCCGGTTCCCTTCGTGAGGTCTGAATGCAAAGTGCACAAGCCATCGCCACCGATGGCCGCCGTTCCATCGGCCGCGTCGAATTTATCGCCCTGATGGCGCTGCTGATGTCGATCGCCGCCCTGTCGGTTGATCTGATGCTTCCTGCGATGGGAGCGATTCGGGAGGAGTTCGGGCTCGAAGCCGACTCGACCGCGGTCGCAGGGTTGGTCACCAGCTACGTCCTCGGGCTGGCACTGTCCCAGCTTGTGTACGGCGTTCTTGCCGACCGGTACGGACGAAAGCCCTTGATCTACGCCGGTCTGGCGATCTATCTGATCGGGGCCTCCGCCTCGGTATTCGCCCCGTCACTTGGTTTTCTCCTCGTTGCCCGATTCATCTGGGGTCTCGGCGCTGCGGGCCCTCGAGTCTTGACCCTCTCCGTCGTGCGCGACACCCATGAGGGGAGCGAAATGGCGAAGGTCATGTCGTTCATCCTCGCCGTCTTCATATTGATTCCTGCAATAGCGCCCAGCATCGGGGCGGTGCTCACGGACTGGATCTCTTGGCGAGGGACTTTTGGTTTCGCCGTGGTGGTCACTCTGGTCGTCGGTATCTGGTCCCTTCGACTCCCTGAGACACTGAAGCCGGAGCACCGCCGCGAGATTGGGTTCAGGAATATCGTCGAGTCGGCGAAACTCGTGGTCACCAATCGGGTCACCTCCATGCTGACCCTTGCCTTGTCGGTGCTTTTCGGTGCCTTCATCTCCTACATCGCCAGCTCAGAGCTGATCTTCACCGAGGTCTTCGACAGTGCCGACATTTTCCCGCTCATCTTCGGAGGCGTGGCTCTTGTGATGGGAGTGGGAATGCTGGCGAACAGTTGGCTCGTGGGACGTTTCGGGCTGACGACGCTGATACATGTAATGGTGGTCGGCTATGTCGCCGCCGCTACCTCCCTGGCCGCCCTGGCCCTTGCAACCGACGGACGCCCTGGACTGTGGGTGTTCGTCTTGGGCCTGGCTTTGCTGGTGTTGTTCCAGTCGCTGCTGATCCCCAACCTGAACACAGTTGCCATGATCCCCATGGGGGCGGTGGCTGGCATCGCTTCGGCAATCATCGGAACGGTTTCGACGGGTTTGGCCGCGGTGATCGGCGCTTACATCGACCAACTGTTCGATGGAACCGTCACCCCGCTGGGCATCTCGTTCGCGGTCGCCTCCTGGCTCACCTTCCTCGCGGTACGACTCGCCAAAATCAAAGATGTGGCTGAACGCCCCACGCCTGAGGGGGCGGAACACCTCGACGCAATGCTCAGGACGCCGGCAGTGATTCGGGCGGGGGATGCTTCAGCCGTTGGTGAGCACTGACCTCCCGGAAGAAAACACCTGCCGGACCAGGTTTGTCCCGGGTCGATAGGGGATGTGGTCGGGAGAGGGCGCATCGAGCACAACCAGGTCGGCCGGCGCACCGGGCGTGACCACACCCAGCTCATCGAAGCCCAAGGATAAGGCGCCGCCACGGGTCGCAGACCAGATCGCCTGGTCGGTGGTAAGACCCGTCTGCACGACTCCAAGCGAGATGATCGGGGCCATCGACTCGAAGTATGAGGTTCCGGGGTTACAGTCGGTGGCGAGAGCGACAGTGCATCCCGCGTCCCAGAGCATGGGCCCCGGAGCCTGGTCTGAGCGGAGGGTGTAGCTGGCGCCTGGCACGAGGACTGCGGCGACTCCAGCGTTGGCCAGGGCCTGAGCATCCTCTGGTGTTGCATGATCGAGATGGTCGGCGCTGGCAGCGCGGATACTCGCGGCCAAGATTGCTCCTCCACTGTGGGTGAGCTGTTCGGCATGCACTCGAGCTCCCAGACCCAATACCGCGGCGGCGTCGAAAATGGCACGCCCCTCGTCGACATCGAAGGCGCCTTCCTCGACAAACACATCGCAATAGTCGGCAAGCGGAGCCGCCGCCGGGAGCATCTCGTCGATGACCAGCTGCACATAATCGTCGCGCTTGTCTTTGAACTCTGCCGGCACCGAATGTGCCCCGAGAAAGGTGGTCTTTGTTGTCACCGGGAGCTCCTGGCCGAGCCGGCGAGCGACTTTGAGAAGGCGCAATTCGGCTTCGGGGTCGAGGCCGTAGCCTGACTTGATCTCTACGGTGGTGGTACCGGCGGCGATCATCCGCCAGATCCGTTTCGACGCCAGGGCGAATAGCTCGTCTTCTGTTGCATCTCTGGTCGCGGTGACGGTCGAGAGTATCCCCCCGCCCCCGGCAGCTATCTCGGAATAGCTGACACCGGCAAGGCGTCTGGCGAACTCTGCCGAGCGGTCGCCGGCAAAGACCAAGTGGGTGTGGGCATCGACGAAACCGGGCAGAACAGCCGCTCCCTCGCAGTCGATCACCGTCCGGCCCTCGGATTGAGGGGCTGATCCAGCCGAACCGGCGTATGAAACGGTTTTCCCGTCAATGGCCACAACTGCATCGGCAATCGCCGCACCGACATTGGTGGTGAGATGGCCGATACCCGTTAGAAGAAAGCCGTTCACTACCCGGTCAGACTCCCATCGGAGATCAACCCGGCGACGATCTCGATTTCCTTGCTCAGTGACCGGTCGCTGGTGAGGGTGGGGACATGTGAGCGAACGAGGTCGACGATGGCGGCGGTCTCAGGTGCAGGGCGCAGAGGAGCCCGATACTCGATGCCCTGGACGGCACACAGGATCTCGATTGCCAGAACCCGCTGCACGTTGTCGAGGAGGGGGAACAGCTTCTTGCCGGCGCCCCAGCCCATCGAGACGTGGTCTTCCTGGCTTCCCGAGGTGGGTATCGACTCCACCGCGGCGGGATAGACCAGACCCTTGTTCTCCGCTACCAGAGCAGCCTGCACGTACTGGCTGATCATGTAGCCGGAGTCGAGGCCCGGGTTGGTCGCGAGAAACGCCGGAAGCCCGCCCGACCTCGCGGGATCGAGGATCCGGTCGGTGCGGCGTTCGGAAATCGACGCCAGCTCGGCGGTTGCGATCGCTGCGAAGTCGAAGACGAAAGCGAGTGGCTCGCCGTGGAAGTTGCCGGCTGAGATCACTTCGCCCGACTCCGGGAAGACGATCGGGTTGTCAACGACCGAGCCCATCTCCCGGGAGAGCACAGTCTCCATGTGGTCGAGGGTGTCACTGACCGCTCCATGAACCTGAGGGGCGCAGCGCAGGGAATAGGCGTCCTGAACGGCGTGACCGAAATCGTTGGCATGGCTTGAGCCGATCTCTGACCCCTCGATCAGGTGAGCTATGCGCTGAGCCGACCTGACCTGGCCCGGATGGGGGCGGAGGGCATGCACCTCGGGTCGGAACGGGCGGGAACTTCCCATCAGCGCCTCGACAGACAGCGCACAGGCGATGTCGGCGGCCTCGACCAGGATTCGTGCCCGGTGCAGGGCCAGCGCCCCCATGGCGGCCATGCCCTCGGTTCCGTTGAGAAGGGCCAAGCCCTCCTTCGTCTGGAGGTGCAGGGGCTCGAGATCGACATCGGACGTGCCAACCACCGTGCCATCGACCCGCACCTCACCTTCGCCGATCAGTGGCAATGCCAGGTGTGCGAACGGGGCGAGATCCCCCGACGCTCCAACGGAACCTTGCGACGGGACCACGGGCAAGATCCCGCGGTTGAGCATCTCTAGTAGGCGTTCGACCACTACCGGGCGCACCCCGGAATGGCCCTGGGCCAACGTGCGGGCACGCAACAGCAGCATCGCCCTGACAACAGTGTCTGGCATCGGCTCACCGACACCGGTGGCGTGGGAACGGATCAGGTTGTATTGCAGGGTCTCGGAGTCGTCTTTGCCGATATGGCGGGTTGCGAGCGCACCGAAACCCGTGGTGATCCCGTATATCGTCTCGCCGGATTCAACCGCGTCTTCGACGAGTTTGCGTGCGGGACCCATCCGCTCCCCAAGGTTGTCTCCCGGAATCGCGGTGGCCCCGCCGAGCGCAACCTGGATCACCTGGGCAGGGGTGAGAGGGCCTCCATCGACAATGACTGCGTCCACGTCGGGGACGGTACCAAGTCTCCCCTCCCACCGGCGCTATCTCCCACCAACGCAAGCCTTGGTTCTCCTGGAACAAGAGGCAGCCCGGTACTGTTTCTCTTGTTGATGAACCAAGATCTCTCCCCGCTTCTCTTCGATCCGGCCACTTCGATAGCCGTCGTTGGCGCCACGGATATGCCCGGTAAGTATGGGGGAATCATCTATCGGGATCTCAAAGCAAAAGGCTTCAACGTGTTCGCGGTCAACCCCGGCCGGGAGACTGTTGACGGCGACCCCGCCTATCCCACGGTTCTCGACACACCGGAGGTACCAACCATGGCCGTTCTGGTGATTCCCGCCCCCAGAGGCGTCAACGTTGTCAAAAAGTGTAAGGAGGCAGGCATCAACAATGTCTGGGTTCAGCCCGGCGCATTCTCCCCGGATCTCCGGGTAGCCCTCGAGGAGGGTGGCTTCGACTGGATCGCCGGGGCCTGCGTCATGGTGCGCGCCCGCCACCTCGTCAAATGAGGGAAGCCTGGCTAAATCCGGCCACCGAACAGTTCCCGGGCGATGATGTTTCTCTGGATTTCGGACGTGCCTTCGTAGATCCGCGGCGCCCTGACCTCGAGGTAGAGGTGAGCGAGTAGCGAGCTCGCCTCCAGACCCCGTGCACCGAGCACCTGTATGGCGACATCTACTGCCTTTTGCGCGGTCTCGGTGGCATGGAGTTTCGCCATCGCCGCCAACCCGGTTAGTGAGTCGGTGTCTCCGTTGTCGTAGGCCCCGGCCGCTGCGTAGACGAGGTGCTCCGACGCAGCGATTGCGGTCCGGATGTCGGCCAGCTGGTGGGACACACCCTGGAACTCAGCGATGGGCTTGCCGAAGGCATTCCTGCTGATGGCATGGCTCACAGCCTCGCGAAGCGCGGCCTCGGCCATTCCCAGAGCGAAGGC
>DATKCM010000146.1:0-9428 GCA_035513195.1 Acidimicrobiia bacterium
CCCGGTCCTGGTCTGGACTTCCTACACCTCGAGCTCGATAACGGTGAGCATGTATTCCACCAAGAACATCGAGGCCGAGCAGGTGGCCACGAGAACCTCGCGGCGGAATCAATGCACTTACGTGGAGACCGACCGGCAGCGGACATACTCAGACGGAAGGGTCGTGATCGACACGTTCTGGGCCTTGTACCGCCCCGCCGACGGCATCGACTGCAACGGCAACCCGATACCGGAGTGACTCACCGGGCGGCCAGTAGGGCGGTTCGACTTAGCTGTCTCATCGCCATCACCCCCACAATCGGCCCTATTGCCAGCACCGGAAAGGCCCACCGCCACGTGACTGCCTCCGCAACGAGGGGGACGCCGCGAATCGTCACCAGAGTCAGAAGGAATCCCACTGCGGTCTGCAGGGTGAGCGCGGTTCCGCGGATCTCATCCTGAGCGGTCTCGGTGACCATCGCAGAGAACTGCGCGCTGTCGGCGACCACGGCCAAACCCCATACGAGCAGAACCGGGAGAGCGACCCAGGGCGGGGCACCAAAGACAACAGGGGTGAGCAGAGCACACGCTCCCGAGATCACGAGGGCGCCTCCGGCAATGCGCGTCCTTCCCAGCCGATCGGCGAGCGACCCGGCCCAAATGCATGAGAACAGGCCCGATCCGATTATCAGGAACGTAAGCACCGGGACCGACCCATAGCCGGCCCCATAGGCATCGGCGGAAGCGACGAGGAACGTTGCGATCCAGGTCCACATCGCATACAACTCCCACATATGGCCCAGATAGCCGTAGGTGCTGAGACGGACACCGCGATTGCGCACCACGATGGCCACCTGGTTCCAACGGAACGTCTGTACCAGAACCTCAAACGGCCCATCGGAGATCCTGCTCATCAGGAGCCCCCCAATAGCCGAAAGGACGGACGAGGCGACGATGACTCCCTCCCATCCGAGCCCAACGCCCCGGATGAGATGGGGGGATGCCGAGCCAACGGTCAGAGCGCCGACCAGCACCCCGAGGGCGAGACCCCTCCCCTCCCGAAACCATCCGGCCATCACCTTGAGGCCCGACGGGTAGACACCAGCGAGGGCGGCCCCGGTCGCAAACCGAAGCACGAAGGCAACCCAAGCGGTGTCAGCAGATACAAGCAGCATGCCGAGATTCGCTGCCGAGCCGGCGAGGGCGCTGATCAAGAAGATCATCCTGCTGGGGAAGATGTCGGCGACATTCATAATCGCCAATCCCAGCGCACCGACGACAAACCCCACCTGTACGGAAAGCGTCAGAGCCGCCTCACCGGCAGAGGAGAGCGACCACTCCTCGACAAGCTGTCCGGCGACCGCTGTGGCGCTGAACCAGAGACTGAGGGCAAGGAACTGACTGACCGATATCAGCCCGAGCGCCTTTCGCTGATCGGTTGAAGAGGCCCGCCAATTATTCACCCCAGACCGCGGCTGCTGCTCCTATCGCCGGATCGTCGCCATATCCGAGGAGATTGGCGATGACCAGGACCACGGCCACGAGCACAATGGCAATCAGCAGCCCGATCAGCCAGGGCGGGCGTTTCCGCTGGGGTTCTATGTGCACGGGAACAACCTAGCGGTCCGTCGCCGAATACAGTCTGCTTCGATGAACAAGCCGAGAAGAACACCGACCGAAATCGGCTGGCGGGAGTGGGTATCCCTGCCCGAGTTCGGGATCCCCGCAATCCAGGCCAAAGTGGACACCGGTGCGAATAGTTCATCGCTGCATGCTTTCAACCAGAAACGATTCTCCCGGGACGGAGTCGAATTCATCCGCTTCGACATCCACCCCTTGAAACGCTCGAAATCCTCCTCTGTCACCTGTGAGGCGCGGGTGGTCATGCAGCGGAAAGTGAAGAACCCCGGAGGCAGAACCGAGCTGCGCCCGGTGATCTCGACGCCTATCATCGTCAACGGGGTACAGATCAGGGCGATGATCAACCTCACCGAGCGCGACGAGATGTCCTTCCGGATGCTGATCGGGAGAAGGACTCTCCGGGGCAAGTTCCTGGTCAACCCGGGACGTAGTTATCTGGGGCCCCGACCGGAGCTGAAAAAATGAAGATCGCAATCCTCTCCAGAAACCCGTCGCTCTACTCGACGAGACGGCTCCGTGAAGCGGGCATAGAACGAGGACACGAGATGGCGGTGGTCGACTACCTGCGCTGCTACATGGATATCACCGGGGGCCGGCCCCGGGTTCTCTACCGCGGAGAAGAGGTCCAACCGGATGCAGTCATCCCCAGAATCGGGGCAACCTACACCTTCTACGGCACCGCAGTTGTCCGCCAGTTCGAGATGGCCGACGTCTTCACAGCGGTCAGCTCCGAGGGAATCAGCCGGTCCCGGGACAAGCTTCGTTCGATGCAGCTGCTCTCGCGGGCGGGAGTCGGGCTTCCGACTACATCGTTCGCCCACTCCACCCAGGATGTGCAGGGAGTCCTCGACGTGGTTGGAGGGGCACCGGTTGTGGTCAAGCTCCTGGAAGGCACCCAGGGACTCGGTGTCGTCCTGGCCGAGACCAAGAAGGCCGCAGAGTCGGTGATAGGTGCCTTCCGCCAGCTCGACGCCAACATCCTCATCCAACAGTTCATCAAGGAGGCCGGCGGGGCCGATCTCCGCGCCTTCGTCGTCGACGGCCGGGTCATCGCTGCGATGAAGCGCCAGGGGGCCCCGGGGGAGTTTCGCTCCAACCTTCACCAGGGCGGCTCCGGCGAAGGGGTCAAGCTGACCCCCAAGGAGAGAGCTACTGCGATCCGAGCCGCTAAGACCTTGGGTTTGAGCATCGCCGGCGTCGACATGATTCAGTCCGAGACCGGGCCGATGATCCTCGAAGTCAACTCGTCTCCCGGCCTCGAGGGGATCGAGAAGGCAAGCCAGAAAGACATTGCGGGCGAGATCATCGACTTCATCGAAGGCAACGCCGAGATCCGGGGCTCCAGAAGAAGCGATGCTTGAAGTAAGAAACGAGCCCATCTCGGTGGGCGAAGTAACAGTTCCTCCCGGGCGCAAGATCCGAATCGAGCTGCCATTCGCCAGGCTTTCCACAGGGTCGACCGCCTCTCTCCCGGTGGCGGTGATAAACGGCAGGAGCACCGGCCCCAACATGTGGATTTCGGGAGCAATCCACGGTGACGAGCTCAACGGTGTCGAGATCGTACGCCGGGTGATGCATCAGCTCGATGCCAAGCGTCTCCGGGGGGCTGTGATCGCCGTGCCAATCGTCAACCCGCTCGGTTTCATCCACGGTTCACGCTATCTCCCCGACCGGCGCGACCTGAATCGTGCCTTTCCCGGATCGGAGCGTGGATCGTCAGCCGCCCGGCTGGCTCATCTTTTCATGACCGAGATCGTGGCCCAATGCTCGGTGGGGATCGACTGCCACACCGCAAGCGGGCACCGCACCAATGCGCCCCAGTTGCGAGCCGATACCGAGAACCCCGAGACCATGAAGCTGGCCAGGGCATTCGGGGCCCCCTTCACCATCCACGCCCGGGTCCGTGACGGTTCGCTGCGAGAAGCAGCATCCTCGCGCGGCATCACCATGCTTCTCTACGAGTCCGGCCAGGCCAACCGCTTCGACGAATCGGCGATCGATGCCGGGGTCACCGGGATCATGCGCAGCTTGCGATCGCTTGACATGATCGACGCCCGCCTGCCGCGCCCCGCCCCGACCAAGGTCATCCGGCGCACCCGATGGGTGAGAGCGAGACGCGGGGGTTTGGTCAGGGTGGTCCCGATGCTTGCTGACCACGTCGAGAAAGGTGAAGCCATCGCCGAGATCTCCGACGCGTTTGGCTACAGGCCAACCGCGGTGCGAGCCACCGAGACCGGGTGGGTGATAGGACGTAGCCTCAACCCGCAGGTGAACCCCGGTGACGCCCTGGTCCACATCGCGGCCGAGGAAGGATCGGGAAACGGCGGCTAGTGGCCCGTCGGTCAGGAAGCCTTCTTGATCTCCTCCAGCCAGCGGCGCCGGATCGCCCTACGTTCTTTGGGTGTGTGGCCACCCCAGATGCCCTCGGGCTGGTTGCTCTCGATGGCCCAGGTGAGGCACTCGGCGGCGACGGGGCATGTGGCGCATACTGCCTTGGCCCGAGAGATTCCGGCGAGATCGTCGGAGTCAGGAAAGAATGAAACCTCATATGTAACTTGTACGCACGCAGCGGCTTCCCGCCACGGTGTCACTTCTAAATCAATCATTTCTCCCCAATCATGAGGTGAACCAGGTAAACGCAGCCTCAAGGGTTTTCGTTCCCGATTTCTCGGGCACCTAAACCCTGGCGCGTGCGATGGCGGCGCGGCCGTGAGTCGCGCAATTCGGCCCGGGCCACCGACCTGCGGTGCACCTCGTCGGGACCGTCGGCGATCTGCAGCCACCGTCCCATCGAGTAAAGGGACGCTAGGGGAAAGTCCTCGGTGAAGCCAGCCGCGCCAAACAATTGAATTGACCGATCGGCGACGTAGGTGAGCATCTCCGGGGCGGCGACTTTGATTGCGGCGATCTCGGTTCGTGCTGCCTTTGCCCCAACATTGTCGATCATCCACGCCGTCTTGAGCACAAGGAGACGGGTCTGTTCAATGCGGATACGGGCGTTGGCGATCCACTCCTGGACGACCCCCTGCTCCGAAAGGGGCTTGCCGAAGGTGACTCTCTCCTTGGACCGTTTCACCATGAGATCGAGACAACGCTCCGCCGCACCGACGGAGCGCATGCAGTGATGAATGCGACCCGGACCGAGTCTTGCCTGGGCGATGGCAAAGCCTCCTCCCTCCTCACCGAGCAGGTTGGCGAGCGGGACCTTCACCTCATCGAACGTGATTTCGGGGTGGCCGCCCCGGTCCTGATAGCCGAACACGGTGGGCTCGCTCACGATGTTCAGCCTCGGAGCGTCCATCGGGACGATGATCATCGACTGGCGGTGGAACGGATCGGCATCGGGATCGGTCACCCCCATCACGATCGAGACCTTGCACCGATGTGATGCCGCCCCGGACGAAAACCACTTCCTCCCCGAGATGACATACGAGTCCCCGTCCCGCCGCATCGATGTCTCGATGTTTGTCGCGTCCGAACTGGCGACGGCAGGCTCCGTCATCGAAAAGCATGATCGGATCTCTCCGTCCAGCAAGGGCATCAGCCACCGCTCCTTCTGCTCGGGAGTGCCGAACATGTGAAGGATCTCCATGTTGCCGGTGTCGGGCGCCGAACAGTTCAGGGCCTCCGGCGCGAGAGAGGGGCTCCATCCCGTGATCTCGGCGAGAGGTGCATACTCGTGAACGCTGAGCCCTCCGCCCAACTCGGGGTCGGGCAAGAACAGATTCCACAGGCCGAGGGATCGTGCTTTCTTCTTCAGTTCTTCGACGACCGGCGGATGGAAATGGGGATCACCTGACTCCGTCATCTGGTCGGCGTAAACACTCTCGGCCGGGAAGACGTCCGACTCCATGAAGTCGAGAAGCCGGCCCCGGAATTCTTCGACACGATCGCTGTAGGCAAAGTCCATGATTCGTCAGGCTACTGCCCGCCCGGCGGGCCTGGCTCGTCGGGATCCCGGTCGGACTCGTCGCCGGCCAGCTTCTCGGCTGGAGTGTCGAAATCGAGAACCGGAATCCCCGTCGTTGTATCGCCCGGCCTCATAAGGCGGGAAACCTCTCCCCACAGAAGCCAACCGGCAAGGATCGCCGCAAAGATCAAGTCGAAGAAGATAGCCGCGATAAGACCCGCGGCCGAGGTCACGAAGAACACGACATCGGCGATGCGCTCCCCACGGTTCGGGGCGATCCGCTCGAGCAAAGACGTGAAGAGGTGCCCACCGTCGAGAGGCCTGATCGGCAGCCAGTTGAGCAAACCCCAGAACACGTTCACCCGGACCAGGTAGAAGAGTACGAACTCCGTCAGGTCGTCGAAGGGACCGAAGGGGGTAGCAGCCAGCCAGACAATACCGCCAAAGGCCAGACCCGTCGCCGATCCCGCTGCTGCGATCAGCGCTCGCTGCCCCGGCGTTATGCCTTCATCGGGAACTGTCCACGAGGTGAGGCCTCCGATGCCGTTTAGCTCGATGGCCACCTCCGATCCGTGATGCCGCGCGGTCAGAGCATGGCCGAGTTCGTGAACAAGGATCGAGACAAAGAGGATCGCAATCCAGGCAATGATCAGATCGACACGATTCAGGGAAAACCCGAGGAGAACCGCAATCAGGAGAAACGATGGCCTGACTTCGATGGGGATCCCGGCAAGTTTGAATCTCAAGAGGACCCCCATAATGGCCCAACTGGGGAGAGACGTGAGCACAAGAGCGGGAAACCCGAACCGTTCTGTGAGTGTCTACCTACACAGAGTGTCGCTGGACACTCACAACAGGGTGGTATCCGGCGACCCGGTTTAACGTGGCCGACATGCCATACAGCCATCTCCGGGAAGCGGTCAGAGCCGACCTCCCCCGCCTCCAGGCGACCCTCGCCGACCTCGTCCGAATCCCGTCCGTTAGCGCACCCGGGTACGACCGCGCCAACGTACGCACCGCCGCAGAGCACATCATCGTGCTACTCGAGCAAGCCGGGTTCGAAAACGTCCAGCTCCTCGAGCCTGCCGACGGCAACCCCGCGATCTTCGGTGAGATCCCGGCACCGGAAGGCGCCCCGACCGTCCTCCTGTATGCCCACTACGACGTGCAGCCACCCGGACCCATTGCCGAATGGGAAACCGGGCCGTTCGAGCCCCATGAGAAGGACGGGCGGCTGTACGGCCGGGGAGCGTCGGATGACAAGGCCGGGATCGTCATGCACCTGGGAGCTGTCGCTGCCCATGGCGAAGATTTGCCCGTCGGCGTGCAGGTCTTTTTCGAGGGCGAAGAGGAGGCGGGCTCGTCTTCTCTCGTCGGCCTCCTCGATGAGCACTCCCATCTCCTGAAACCCGACATCATCGTGATCGGTGACGGAGGGAATTGGGCTGTGGGTGTGCCTGCGCTACTAACCTCGCTCCGGGGCCTGGCCGCCGTGTCGTTCGAGTTGAGAACGTTGAAGGCGGCGGTCCACTCCGGGCAGTACGGGGGCGTGTACCCCGATGCACTCTCGGCCCTCGCCAGGCTCCTGGCCACGCTCTACAACGACGACGGCAATGTCGCCATCGAGGGCCTCGTGTGGTACGAGGATGACGGTCTGGACTTCCCTGCCGATCTCGCCCGCGAACTAGCCGGGGCACTTGATGGAGTGGAGGAGATAGGGACCGGGTCAATCCCGTCCCGCCTCTGGACCAGACCATCCGTCTCGGTGCTGGCCATTGACTCCCCGCCGGTCAGCGAGGCGATCAATCAGCTGGTCCCCGTCACACGGGCCAAGGTGAGCCTCCGCACCGCCCCCGGCCAGGATGCAAGGGAGGCCCTCGACAAGCTGAAGGCGCATCTCACCGACAATGCTCCCTGGGGGTCATCGATCAGCTTCCTACACGAAGAATTCGGCGAGGCCTCAGTCCTCGACACCGATCATCGAGTCGTCAAGCTGTGGGAGGACGCTTTCCGGGAGGCGTTCGACAACGAACCGGTCCACATGGGTGCCGGAGGCTCGATTCCGTTCATCGCCACCTTCGCCGAGCTCTTCCCCGGGGCTCCGATTCTCGTCACAGGTTGCGGAGACCCAACGTCTGCGATCCATGCCCCGAACGAGAGCCAAGACCTGGGAGACCTCGAGCGCTCGGTGCTTGCGGAGGCGGTTGCATTCTCGTTGGTGGCCGCGCACTAGACACCCGGGGCGGAAGGTCGCTCCGCTCCTTGAAAGCCCAGCTGCCGCCATGCCTCGTAGACCACGATGGCGGCGGCGTTGGACAGGTTGATCGAGCGAACGCCCGAAACCATGGGTATCCGCGCGCTCCCCGTGAGCCACGGGAGAGCCTGGACCCGGCCGGGGAGACCGACAGACTCCGGCCCGAAGAGCAGGGAATCACCCGGTTGGTAGTCGATGTCGGTGTAGTTGGATGTCCCATCGACGGTGAAGGCGAACACTCTCGATGGTATCTCGGCTGCCCTCCACGACTCGAGGTCGGAATGGACCTTGACCACGGCCCTGTCGCGGTAGTCCATGCCCGCCCGGCGGAGTCGGGCATCGTCCATCTCGTAGCCAAGAGGCTCGATCAGGTGGAGTCGGCATCCCGTAACCGCAGCCAGGCGCATCGCGTTGCCGGTGTTGGGCGGGATCTCAGGTTCAAAGAAGACGATCGAGAACATCAGCGGATGTCGAACAGCCGCATCTCGGTGTCCTCGATCTCGCGTAGCCCGTCGTAGTCGACTTCGACTGCGTCGATACCCCTCGACTCGGCGAGAACCCTCGCCTGCGGTGCGATCACCTGGGCGGCAAGGATTCCCCGAACCGGGCTCAGACGTGGATCGAGGTTGAGCCGTTCGAGATACCGGGCGAGCTGCTCAACACCGTCGATGTCGCCACGCCGCTTGATCTCGACAGCAACCGTTCCCCCGGCACGACCGGCGCAGAGGAGGTCGACCGGGCCGATGTCGGTTTGGTACTCGCGCCTGATCAATGTCAGACCGTCCTCCAGCACCCAGGGCTTGCCGGCGAGGAGTGCCTGGAGGTGCTCTTCGACGCCGTCTTTCATCAGACCTGGGTCGTCCCCCAGATCGTGGGTGACATCCTCAAGCACTTCGGCGATCGTGATGACCAGCTCCTCCCCCTTCCTGTTTGAGATAACCCACCGCTCTTCTTCGATGGCCAGGATGTTGGGGGCAACCATCCAGTTGAGCGGCTTAGAGGCATTTCCGTCTGAGTGGATGGCAAGGGTGCCGTCGGCCTTGACCATGATCAGCCGAACCGCTTCGGGGAGATGCGCCGTCAACCGACCCGAGTAGTCAACCGTGCACCGGGCAATGACAAGACGCATCCCGGGTTTCTACCAGATTCGGGACCTTGGACCATCTCTTCCACCGCATGCGACTCTCCCTCCGCTTGCGGAGGGAGTACCTCCGACCGCTAGGTCGGAGGGGAGGGTGGGACGTTCCCGCCGACGTTGTTTGGGACGCGACCGCCCTCAACTTGGAGAGTTTCAAGCCCCCTTACCTTCTGGGCCGGCGGAACCTTTCCCCCGTTCGGCTTCGCCTCCGGGGGAACAGAGGGGGTCCGTCGGTGTTCCCTCCCGCGACGTTTTAGTATCTGCCTGTGCCCATATCATCACCAGCTAAGTATCGCGAGATGCTCGACTCAGCCCGCGTCGGCCGTTGGGCCCTCCCCGCGATCAACGTCACGTCCTCGACGACAATGCTCGCCGCCTTCGAGGGATTCTCCGAGGCGGAGTCCGACGGCATTGTTCAGGTCTCTTACGGAGGAGCCGAATTCGCTTCGGGCCAATCCAACAAGTCGATGAAGGTGGGTGCCGTCGCCCTCGCCGAGTTCGCCCAT
>DATKCM010000147.1:0-19915 GCA_035513195.1 Acidimicrobiia bacterium
CGACTTCTCCAAGATTCCCAATGGGATGCCCGGCGTTGAGAACAGGTTCGGGCTGATCTACAACGGCGGAGTCGCAGAAGGCCGGATCTCGGTCAACCGGTTCGTCGAGATCGTCGCCACCACTCCGGCCCGGATGTTCGGAATGTACCCGCAGAAGGGCACGGTTGCGGTCGGCTCCGACGCCGACATCGTCGTTTTCGACCCGAATGCCAGTACCGTGATCTCGGTGGACACCCATCATATGAATGTCGACTATTCGGCGTATGAGGGCTTTGAGCTCGCCGGAAAGGTAGATGTGGTGCTTTCAAAAGGCAAGACCGTCGTTGCAGACAACGAGTACCTGGGGAGCCCCGGCGACGGCTCCTACCTCCGCCGCGGCTCCAACCAGTATCTGATCTAGGAGCCTGTTGAACGATACATGTAACGGCATCATCCAACAGACTCCAAGGAGGTTCTTATGAGGTTGATCACCCATTGGATCAACGGAGAGCCCGTGACCGGGACTCCGGAGCGCAACGGCGCTGTTTACGACCCCGCGACCGGCAAACAGCGGGCCGAGGTGGCGATGGCCACATCTGACATCGTCGACCTCGCGGTCCGCACCGCCAAAAACGCCTTCGAGACGTGGCGTGATTCGGCGCTCACCCGACGCCAGAACATCATGTTCGCGTATCGGGAAATCGTCGTGGCGCGCAAGGACGAGATGGCGCGGCTCCTCAGTGAGGAACACGGGAAGACCTTTGACGATGCTCGGGGTGAGGTGCAGCGAGGACTCGAGGTCATCGAGTTCGCCTGCAATATCGCCCATATGCTCAAGGGCGAGTATTCGGAGCAGGTCTCGACCAGCGTCGACACCTACACCATCCGCCAGCCCCTGGGTGTGGTCGCCGGGATCACGCCATTCAACTTCCCGGCGATGGTCCCGATGTGGATGTACCCGATCGCCATTGCCTGCGGCAACACTTTCATCCTCAAGCCCTCGGAGAAGGACCCGTCGACGTCGCTGCTTGCCGCGGAGTGGCTTGCAGAAGCGGGCCTGCCCGACGGGGTATTGAATGTCGTTCACGGCGACAAGGTGGCCGTCGACGCGATCCTCGGACACGATGACATCGCTGCGGTGTCCTTCGTCGGATCGACCCCGATCGCTCGCTACATATACGAAACCGGGACAGCAAGCGGCAAGCGGGTCCAGGCTCTCGGTGGCGCCAAGAATCACATGGTTGTCTTGCCGGACGCCGACATGGACCTGGCAGCAGATAGCGCAGTATCCGCGGCCTACGGCTCAGCGGGTGAACGGTGCATGGCGATTTCGGTGGTCACCACTGTCGGCGACGCGGCCGACCGGCTGATCCCGAAAATAAGAGAGCGGATTGGCGAGCTCAAGGTCGGACCCTCCTTCGAAGAAGGCGTTCAGATGGGCCCTCTCGTCACCAAAGAGCACAGAGACAAGGTGGCCGGTTACGTCGACGCCGGCGAGGTGGCCGGTGCCTCACTGCTCGAAGACGGGCGCCCACTTCGAGTCCCCGGTCACGAGGACGGTTTCTTCATCGGGCCGACCCTGTTCGACAATGTCAACACGGACATGAGCATCTACACCGACGAGATATTCGGGCCTGTTCTATCGGTTGTGAGAACCGAGCACTACGAAGACGCCATCAAAATGGTCAACGAAAACCCTTACGGGAACGGCACCGCGGTATTCACCAACGACGGTGGCACCGCACGCAAGTTCCAGAACGAGATCCAGGTGGGCATGGTTGGCATCAACGTCCCGATCCCGGTCCCCCTCGCCTTTTACAGCTTTGGCGGCTGGAAGAGCTCGATATTCGGCTCGCATGCCATCTATGGGCCCGAGGGTGTTCATTTCTACACGAAGCAGAAGGTGATCATCAGCCGTTGGCCCGACCCGATCCACCGCGGTGTCGACCTCGGCTTTCCCCAGCACGGCCAATAGCTCATGGACTTCGGGGTCGTTCTGCAAACAGATCCGCCTGCGAGTGAAGTGGTCAGGCTGGCGAAGAAGGCCGAGGACCTGGGTTTCAGCCACGGCTGGACCTTCGATTCCCATGTTCTGTGGCAGGAACCGTTTGTCATCTTCGCCGAGATGCTGGCGGCCACCGAGCGGATGGTGGTGGGCCCGATGGTTACCAATCCCGGGACCCGCGATGTGACAGTGCTCGCTTCACTGTTCGCCACGCTCAACGACATGTTTGGCGACAGGACGATCTGTGGCATCGGCAGGGGTGACTCGGCGCTGCGCTACATCGGCAAAGAGCCGAAGTCACTCGCCGAAATGGTGGAGGCGGCGAGGATCGTCAAGGGCCTTGTCGCCGGCGAAGAGGTTCGATACGACAACCACCCCTTGCGAATTCCGTGGATCGACAAGGGCTGGGATCTTCCGGTCTGGATGGCCGGATATGGCCCCAAGGCACTGGCGACCGTCGGCGAGCACGCCGATGGCTTCATCCTCCAGCTCGCCGATCCGCAGATCCTGGAGTGGACCATGGGGGCGGTGCGACGGGCCGCAGAGGCAGCGGGGCGCGATCCAGCGAGCATTGACATCTGTGTGGTGGCACCTGCCTACGTCGGTGACAACATCCAGCATCAGCGTGACCAATTGCGGTGGTTCGGTGGCATGGTGGGCAACCACGTCCACGATCTGGTCAACCGGTACGGCGCCGATTCGGAAGCTGTGCCCCAGGCCCTCACCGACTACATAAAGGCCCGCGAAGGATATGACTATTCCCATCATGGGAAGTCTGGGAACGAGTCCACCGAATTCGTCCCGGATGAGATCGTTGATCGCTTCTGTGTCCTCGGAACCGTGGAGCAGCACGTCGAGAAGCTGAAGCTGCTCGAAGAGCTCGGTGTCGACCAGTTCGGCATTTACCTGATGCACGACGAGAAGGACGCCACTCTCGAGATGTACGGGGAGTCGGTGATCCCCGCCGTGAACGGCTGAACCGTCGCCTCATAATGTCTGTGTATTGGTCTTGGCGCTCGGGGAGCGTAGCCTTGTAGCTCGATGCCAATTCCCGATCCCCTAGCCCCGGTCGTATCCGAAAGACTGGGCGAGGGGTTGGCTCTCATCCGCCGCCAGCTCCGTCGTGCCCCCAAAGAGTTCACGGTTGGGGGCGTAGGCACCGTTTTGTATGCAGTGATGACGATCGGCTCGTCATATGTTCTGGGGTGGATCACCGACGACGTGCTGATCCCGTCGATCGCATCCGGAGACGTCGCGGCTGCCTCCCTCGCCGGGGCCGCGGCAGCCATTCTGGGTGTTTCGCTTCTCCGGGCTGCCGGGATCACACTCCGTCGTCTCGGCGCCTACCAGGCTCAATTCAGGCTTCAGTACCGGGATCGAATCGAAGTCACCGACCGCTATCTGAAGCTCCCGATCGAGTGGCACCGGAAACACTCAACCGGCCAGCTCCTGGCCAACGCCAATGAGGATGTCGAAGCGGCGTCCTTTATCGCCGCTCCCCTGCCGATGGCTTTCGGCGTTGTCCTGATGCTGATCATCACCGCCATACTTCTTGTACTCACCGACCCGTTCCTCGCCCTGATCGGTTTCATGGTCGGCCCGGCGCTGATGATCGCCAACTACATATATCAGCGCCGGATGCGCTTTGTGGCGGCGAAGGCACAGCGAATTCGAGGAGAAGTGGCCGACATCGCCCACGAGTCGTTCGATGCCGCTCTTGTCGTCAAGACTCTTGGACGCGAGGATGCCGAAGTCGGTCGGTTTGGTGAGCGATCCGACGCCCTCCGGGACCGAATGGTCGAGGTTGGGCGTCTGCGCGCCGTCTTCGACCCGGTTATCGAAGCTCTTCCCAGTATCGGGATTCTGGCGGTTCTCGCGGTCGGTGCTCTCCGCGTCGATCAGGGGATTCTCACGCCGGGAGACCTGGTGACATTCGCCTATCTATTCAGGCTAATCGCACTGCCAATGCGAGTCTTCGGCTGGCTGCTCGGAGAGCTTCCCCGTGCTGTCGTCGGGCTCGACCGGGTGGAAACAGTCCTGGCTGAGAGGGGCGAGGTCGAGTACGGGCGACGAGCACCCAATAACGGCGGCGGTGCGTCGACCAGCGCCGAGGCTGTTGGATATCTCTATCCCGACACCGCCCACCACGACCTCTCCTCGGGGGGTCCCGTCGCTCCTGTTCAGAGCGACGACAGCGCCAAGCGGGGGGTGGGCGATATTACCCTCAGCGTCCGTGCCGGCAAGACCGTAGCGCTGGTCGGGCCCACTGGATCGGGCAAATCGACGATCGCACACCTCCTGGTTCGCCTCTTCGATCCTGACAGCGGAGTCGTGTCTCTGGACGGGCACGGCCTGGTCGACCTCGAACGCGGTGCCCTTGCCGAGTCAGTGAGCATCGTGTTTCAGGAGACATTTCTCTTCAACGAGTCGGTATACGAGAACATCACGCTGGGAGAGCCCTTCGCGCCCGAGGAGGTATTTGCGGCAGCCGATCTGGCCCGCGCCCACGACTTCATAATCGATCTCGATGACCAGTACTCAACAGTGGTCGGTGAGCGAGGAGCCTCACTATCCGGGGGCCAGAGACAGAGGATCGCCCTCGCCCGGGCATTGGTGCGGCGGCCGAGACTCCTGGTTCTCGACGACGCGACGTCGGCGGTCGACCCCGCCGTCGAAGGCGAGATTCTGGCGGGGTTGGCGGAACTCGACACCACGGTGGTGATAGTTGCTTACCGGCGGTCGTCGATAGTCGTGGCTGACGAGGTCATCTACATCGAGGACGGTCGCGTGGTCGCCCGGGGGACCCATGATCAGCTGTATCAGTCTGTGCCTGGATATCGGGGTCTGATCGAAGCCTACGGACAGCTGGAGGAGCCGGCGTGACCACAACCGAGGTGAGGGCAGAAGTAAAGGCGCGACGTTCCCATGGGGCTCTGCGCACCCTGCGAAGAGGGTTGAGTCTCTCCCCCGAGCTGAGACGGGGACTACCCGGGACTCTTGTCATTGCCCTGGTGGCGACGGCCGGGCGTGTCATTGTCCCGGTAGTGATCCAACAGATAATCGACGGAGGGCTCAGCAGTGACCGTGTCGACATGACGTTTGTCATTCAGATGACGATGATTGCTCTCGCCGCGGTTGTTGTGACGGCGGGTGCCACCGGGTGGATGCACCTCCGCCTAGCCAAGGTCGCCGAGACTGCTCTCTCCGGTCTGCGAATCAGGGCATTCCGCCATATCCACGATCTTTCCATGCTTCACCAGGCATCGGAACAGCGCGGGGTTCTTGTCTCGCGAGTCACGTCTGACGTCGACCAGATAAGCCGGTTCATGCAATGGGGCGGTCTGATGCTGCTCACCAACGGAGGGCAGGCCCTTCTCGCCATCGCGGTGATGATGGTGCTTTCGGTTCATCTCGGGCTCGTGGTGGTTGTCCTCGTACCTTTCATCGCCCTGATGATCAAGTGGTTCCAGAGCCGCCTTGAGGTCGCTTATCTGACGGTGCGGGAAAAGGTGGGCAGGATGCTTGCCCTGTTAGCCGAAACCGTGGTCGGCGCTCCAGTAATCCGTGCATATGGGGTCGAAGAGCGGACCAGGGGGCAACTGGAGGAAGCGATCGAAGGTCACCGAGCGACAGCAGTAAAAGCCGGGACCCTCTCAGCGGTCTTCTCGGGTGCAGCGGAAGTGTCTTCGGCAGTGGTCGTGGCCGCCGTTGTAATTGTGGGCACGATCCTTGCAGTCAACGACATCACAACGGTAGGAACGGTCATCGCCTTCATGTTTCTCGTCCAGCTTTTCGTTCAACCGGTGCAGATGCTTGGTGAAGCCGTCAACGAAGCCCAGACGGCTGTCGCCGGGTGGCGGCGGGTACTCGACATACTCGACATTGCCCCCGACGTTGCGGATCCGGGCGAAGCCGGCGTGGAGTTGCCCCACCAGGCACTCGGCGCCCGGTTCGACGGTGTGGTGTTCCGATATCCTCGCCCCGGCCAGATCGCCATCGAGGCGCTCGCCGAGCCAGCCTTGTACAGAACCGATGTCGCCATCGAACCTGAGCAAAGCGTGGCCATCGTTGGTGAAACGGGGTCAGGTAAGACCACCTTCGCCAAGTTGCTCACCAGGCTGATGGACCCCACCGAGGGATCAGTGAGCATCGCGGGCACCGATGTCCGCCACATCAGGTTCGACTCTCTACGGGAGCGTGTGGTGATGGTCCCCCAGGAAGGAGGGCTGTTCCGGGGAACAATCGCCGACAATGTGCGAATGGGAAAACCCAGCGCCACCGATGGGGAGTTGATCGCAACCTTCGACCGCCTCGGCCTCGGCGAGTGGCTCGCCGAGCTTGCGGACGGGTTAGACACCCCCGTTGGTGAACGGGGAAGCGCACTGTCCGTGGGAGAACGTCAGCTGGTCACGCTGGTCCGTTCCTCGATTGCAGCCCCAGACCTTCTCGTTCTCGACGAGGCTACCTCTGCCGTCGACCCCGCCACCGAAGTGAGGATCAGCAGAACCCTCAAGGAGCTGGCCGTAGGTCGAACGGTGGTGACGATTGCACACAGGATCTCCACGGCGGAGAGAGCCGATCGTGTCCTGGTGTTCGATCGGGGACGGGTCGTCCAGGACGGGACTCACGCCGACCTCGTTGTCCAGGGCGGCGTGTACGGACGGCTCTTCGACTCATGGCAGCGCGGCACCACCTGACGCCGGGGGGATCCGGATGAGGTGGGCGCTCTGGCTGCTCGTGGCGGTCGCTATTGGAGCATGCACAACTGACGGGGCACTGCCGGAACAGTCTCCCGAGACGACGGAGCCATCCGCATCCACGTCCACAACGATCGCGAACCCACCCACCACCGCCCGATCCACGACCTCCACAACTCTGCTGGAGGCTCCTGAGCCGTACCCGGGCGCCGCAACTGGTGCATGTCGCCCGGATCCCTTCGCTGGCTCGGCGCCAGGAGACCTCGGGCGTCGTTACCCGGGCCGTGACCTGACGGCACACATCTACGACATCGGAACCGGGTGTGAGTACTCACTCAACCCCGAAAATCGCCAGAGCACGGCTTCGGTGTTCAAGGTGTTGGTGATGGCCGGCACCCTCCTCGAGGCTCAGCAGAGCGATCGTGATATCAACGAATCTGAGATGGCGCGTCTGATGCCGATGATCACCGAGTCCGCCAACTGGCCGGTTCGCGCTCTGTGGAGGTCGTTCGGGGGTTCGCCCTGGTTCCGCGAGACCGGCGCGACGTTCGCCCTGTCCGAGACATCCATAACGGCAGATGGTGGCAGCGCCTGGGGTGCGACCAGGACCTCCGCTGCCGACCAGGTCCACCTGCTCCGCCAGGTGCTTCTCGGCGATTGGGGGCCGCTCGACGAAGACTCCCGTCAGCTCGCCTTCGAATTGATGACCTCGGTGGTGGCCGACCAAACCTGGGGAATAACCGCGGGTGTCCCTAAGTCATGGACCGTCGCACAGAAGAACGGCTTCGCGGGCAAGATCATCAATTCCGTGGGATGGGTCGACCCACCGGGCCCCGAAGAAGGCTATCTGATTGCGATCCTGACGTACGGATGGCCGAGCCACGCTGCAGGCATTTCCGCTGTCGAATTCATCAGTGCCCTGGCGGCAGCGGCGATGATCGACACTGTCCCCGGAGCCCGCTGAATACCTGCGCGATCCCCTCTCGCCCCGGGTGCCCAGACCACGAACGTTGCTGGCCGTGGCACTACCGTGTCCCCGGAATGGAATCTGCACTCACCAAGGAGACCATCGCCGCGGACTGGCTGTCCAGATACACCGGGATGCCCGTCGCCGACTTCGGCGACTACATCCTGCTCACCAACTTCAAGAGCTACATCGAGACTTTTGCGGCTCGATTCGACTGCGAGGTACGGGGAAGGGACCGCCCGATGCAGGCAGCCAGCAACGGCGAGGGTCTCACCATCGTCAACTTCGGGATCGGGACCGCAAACGCAGCAACCATCATGGACCTGCTGGTGGCGCGTGGACCGGAGGGTGTTCTCTTCCTGGGTAAATGCGGTGGTCTGAAACAGTCAACCGAAATCGGCCACTTCATCCTTCCCATCGCGGCGATAAGGGGTGAAGGGACCTCGGACGACTACTTCCCTCCCGAGGTGCCGGCACTTCCCTCCTTCAAACTGCACAAATTCGTCTCTGAGAAGATCGTCGAACGGGGTCTCGAATACAGGACCGGCGTCGTGTACACCGCCAATCGCCGACTCTGGGAGCACGACCTTGAGTTCCTCGAGCGGCTCCGCCGCTTGACCGCTATTGCCATCGACATGGAGACAGCCACTATCTTCATCGTCGGTCACCACAACCAGATCTCGCGGGGCGCATTGCTCCTCGTCTCAGACGTCCCCACCACTCCCGACGGGGTCAAAACCGAGGAGAGCGACAAGAAGGTGACTGCGGACTGGTCAGAGGTCCACCTCGATCTCGGGATCTCCGCCATGAGTGACATCTCGGGTGAGGGTGAGGCCATCAAGCACTTCACTTTTTGACGCGATGCTGAGGCGAGCCACTTCATTCGTTACGATTGGGTCATGTGGATACGCAGCGACGACTTCACCGACGGCGAGCCGATCCCCGGGGAGAACGCCCTGAGTGTGATCGACCCTCATACTCATATCACATTCGCATCAAACCTGAACCCACATCTCGAGTGGGGCGATGGTCCCGAAGGCGTGAAATCGTTCACTCTGCTGGTGATCGACGTCGACGCGCCGTCCTCCCGGGACGATGTCAACCAGGAAGGCCGTGAGGTGCCCGAGGATCTCCCCCGGACCGATTTCAGTCACTGGGTTTTGGTCGACCTCGACCCCGATACCACGACGTTGCAGCGTGGCGCCTTCTCCGAGGGCGTGACGAACCGCGGGAAACCGGGCCGCTCGGGACGTCCCTCCGAAGGGGTCAACGATTACACGGGCTGGTTTGTCGGCGACCCCGATTTGGACGGCATCTACAAGGGGTACGACGGGCCGTGCCCGCCCTGGAACGACTCGTTGGTCCATCGTTATCACTTCACCGTTTACGCCCTCGATGTGGAGTCACTCGGCCTCTCCGGTGACTTCACCGCCGAAGATGTCAAACAGGCAGCGGAGGGCCATACGCTGGGCTCGGCGGCCATCACCGGCACCTACACGTTGAACCCGAGGCTAACGGGCCACTAGCTTCAGCTAAGGCTGGGATCCTCACATACGCTGCCGCTGATCCCGCGGTTGGGAATGAAGACCCTGGGCTCAGCGATGAATCCCGAGCCCGGGTCGTCGGTGTCCAGGTAGCGCTCAACGGCGTCAGCAACAGCACTTGCGGCAACCGAAACATACTCGTCGGTGGAGAAGAGCTCCGCCTCTGCCCGGTTGGAGATGTACGCAAGCTCGGCCAGAGCCGACACGGTTTCGGGGTTCCGGATCATGCCGTAGGCATCGGCGCCCCTGGTGTTCAACACTTCGAGGACACCTGCGTCTGGTGCCCTGGACCACACGATGTCAAAGCCCTCGAGAGCATCCACGACGCTCTCATAGAGGAGGCCGCCAAGCCTCCGGGAATCGGCAGACGTACTCTGCACGAAGACCTCAGTACCCGGTTCGGACCCCAGGTTGGCCGTCGGGGCGTTGTGGTGGATCGACACCATCAGATCCGCGCCCGTATGGTCGGCAAGGGCTGTCCGCACCCCGAGCGTGGTCGTGTAGTCACCGGTCCTGGTCAGAATCGACCTGACCCCGCGCTCTCCGAGCAGCTGCTGAACCATCCGGGAAACCCTCAGATTGATCCGCTCTTCGGTCAACCCGTTGGCCCCAACCGCTCCCGGATCCGGGGCCCCTCCGTGACCCGGGTCGATCACGACCTGCACCCCGCTGACAGGTGTGCCCTCGTCAATCGTGGTCTCCAAGCCACACGGCGTTCGTATCAGGAATTGGCCGCCATTCTGGTCGAGCAGGGCAACAACCACCCCGGAGGGAGTAACGAGCACACTTGCAGCCGCTGGCAGAGAGTTCGGGGGTGCCGGCTCAGCGGAGATGGTCGTCGTGGTTGTGACCGGTTCGGTGGATGTCGTTGTTGCGATTGACACGGCGAAATCTCTTGAAACAGGTGGGGTCGTCGACGCCAGCGAACATGAGGCCAGGACCAAAGCGATGAGTGCCACGACCACGATGTCGCGTTGCGGTGTACCCGGGCCTCTGACCATCTCGCCGTGCCGCTCCTGGTGATTGGAAACCACGGTCGTACGGTAACGTCTCCTCCATGTTTGGCCCGCTCAATGGAGTCCGTGTCGCCCTCGTCGTAGCGGCAGCAGCGGCTTCGATCGCAGCGTTTGTGGTCGGCTCCCCGGTCGCTGGCGGGGTTCTGCTGGCAGGCGTTGCCGTGCACGGAGCGGGCTGGCTCTACCTCTACGCCAAATCGCCTGAACGCCGCGGGCCATAAGGGGCACGAGTCAGGTTTCGATGACGCGGGTCAGGATGCCTGACATCTCCCGGGCTGCTTTTTCCGCTGAAGCCAGTAGTCGGTCGCGTTCATCGTGGATCCTGTCGCGAAATGAGGTTGGGGCTCGCAGGTCCACATACACTTTGAGTTTGGGCTCCGTTCCGCTGGGGCGAACCAACACCCGACCCGCCTCCCCGATGCTCATTTCAACGAGGTGTTGCTCTCCTAGCCAGGGCGGTCTGTTCTCTGCTCCCAGGCGGTAATCGGTCAGATCCGTCACGTCATGGCCACCAATCTTCCCCGGAGGGTTGGTTGCGACATGGTCGACAGCGGCCAGTATTTCGGACTGACCTTCCTCCCCTGGCCTGACTATGGACTCCTGGGTGCTCACCCAGATCCCGTATTCGTCCCACAGGTCGGCGAGAGTGTCGAGCAGGGTGCGCCCGGCGGCGGCTTCGAGGGCTGCAACATCGGCCAGCAAGACCGCGGCCGAGATCCCATCTTTGTCCCTCACGGTGCGGCCTACCGTGTAACCGAGAGCTTCTTCGTATCCGAAGGCGAACACGCCTTCGCCGTTCGCTTCGGCGGCCAGACCGGCGTTTGAAATCCATTTGAAGCCGGTGAGGGTGGTGAGATGGTGTGCACCTGAATTCCGGGCGATGGCGGACAGCATCGGACTTGACACCACCGAACATGCGGTGATCGGCGTTTCGGACTTGTTCCAATGACGCAGGATGTGCGATCCGAGGATCACGCCCAGCTCATTTCCGGTGAGCAATCTCCACTGCCCATCATCGGGAATCGCCGCCGCCAGCCTGTCGGCGTCCGGGTCGTTGCCGATGACCAGGGTGGCCCCTTCTTCCCGGCCGGTCTCGAGGGCAAGGTCCAGAGCACCCTCCTCCTCAGGGTTGGGGAAGGCCACTGTGGGGAAGGTTCCGTCGGGCTCGAACTGGGCCGCCACCGGAGTCACCCGTGAGTGCACCGTTCGGCTGAAGATGTCGAGCAAGGTCTTTCCACCCACTCCATGCAGCGGGGTGTAGACAATGGAGATCGTGGATTCGGGCTTCACGGGACGGGTCAGGTCTATCTCCGCCCAATAATCGTCGACTATCGCTGAAGGGACAGGTTCGATAAGGGCGTGATCGGAGGAGAAGGCGGACTCGAGCCGCGGAACCTCGCTCGCACCGCCCACCTCCTTGATTGCATCTGATATCGCAGCGTCGGTGGGAGGGATGATCTGCGCCGCGTTCGAGTCATATACCTTGTACCCGTTGTCGGCGGGAGGGTTGTGGCTGGCGGTCACCACGATTGCGGCTTCCGCCCGGTAGTGCTTGGCGGCGAAGGCGACGAGAGGAGTGGGGGCATAGTCAGGGAAATACCGAACGCCGATCCCCGCGGCGACGAGCACTCCGGCTGCATCTTCGGCGAACTGCCGGCTGGTCGGGCGGGCGTCGAAGCCGATTATCACGTCCCCTCGAGGCGACGGCTTGCCCAGGAGGTAGTCGGCAACGCCGCGGGTGGTGCGAATGACCACGGCGCGGTTCATGTGGCCTGGACCCGGGCCCACTTTGCCCCGGATCCCTGCAGTTCCGAATTCGAGGGGTAGCCCCATCGCCTCGCCGAGAGCGTCCACATCGCCGCTCTCGCTAATTGCTGCCAATTCGGCGGCAGTGGTCGGGTCGGGGTCTCTCTCGGCCCAAATCCTCGCCCGGTCGGCGAGGTCGGTCATCGCGGCGCCTTGCTGATCCAGTTCCATGAGTCGGCGCACATGTCTGCCAGGTCGTACTCGGCTGACCATCCCAGCTTGGCATAAGCTTTCTGCACGTCCGCCCAGCTCGAGGCGACATCTCCGGGTCGGCGATCGACTATTTCGTACGGGACGGTTCGGCCACTCACCGACTCGTATTCCTTTATCACCTCGAGCACACTGTGGCCTCTCCCGGTCCCGAGGTTATAGGTGTGAACCCCCGGGTCGCCGGTGTGCACATCCAGGGCGCGGATATGGCCCACCGCCAGATCAACGACATGGACATAATCCCGGACACCCGTTCCGTCCGGTGTTGGATAGTCGCCTCCGTATACATTGACTTTTTCGAGCTCGCCGGCGGCAACCAGGGCAACGGAGGGCATCAAATTATTCGGAATTCCCCTGGGGTCCTCTCCGATCATGCCGGACTGGTGGGCGCCAACCGGATTGAAATAGCGGAGAAGGCTTATGCTCCACTCGGCGTTGCTGGTGTGGAGGTCGCGGAGGACCTGCTCCATCATGATCTTCGTCCAACCGTATGGATTTGTTGCCTCCCCGACGGGCATCGACTCCACCAGAGGCAGGGATCGAGGGTCTCCGTACACAGTGCACGAGGAACTAAACACTATGTTCTTCACCCCTGTGGTCTCGAGGGCTGTTAGGAGGGCTATGGTGCCGCCGACGTTGTTGTCGTAGTACTTCAACGGCTCCTCAACCGATTCTCCGACGGCCTTGAGGGCGGCGAAATGGATGCAGGCGTCGATATCCGAGCCAGCGATCTCAACCATCGCCTCGACATTGCGGATGTCGTCGCGATGGAACTCGGGCGTGGTCCCCGTGATTTCGCCGATGCGCCCGATCACCGATTCGTCAGAGTTGGCAAGGCTGTCGACGACGATAGGCTCATGCCCGGCCCTGATCAGCTCCACAACTGCATGACTGCCGATGAATCCGGCACCGCCGGTTACGAGAACGCGCATTCGATCAGGTTAGGAGAGGCCTGGAGTCAACCCGCGCGAAGGGTGAGGACAAACTTAGAACGCTGCCCGTCGTGTTCGTACCGGATCGATCCCCCCATGAGCTCGGAGAGTCGTCGGGAGATCCAAAGACCCAAACCAACGGATTGGCTGTACCGTGGGGTCCCGACGAACGGTTCGAAGATGTACTCCAGTGTGGACTCATCAATGGGGTCTCCTGAGTCGCACACCGCGATGTCCACCCGGTCGCCATGTCGATCGAATTCGATCGACATCTCGGAACCTCCGTAACGGATGGCATTCGTCAACAGGTTCCTGATGATCTGACGGGCGCGCAGAGGATCTCCGAAAACGAGGATGTCATCGTCTCCATGAATGACGAAATCGCTGTTCACGCTGTCTGCGACCCGCTTGACCTCGTCGATGAGTCGAAATGACTCGGTGGAGATGGTGACGTCGGCGAAGTCGGCCCGGTGGGCGACCAGAAGATCCTCGATGAGCCAGGAGGCTTCTTCGGCCTCGCTGGCGACTAGGGCGATCATCTGTTCCCGCTCCTCCTCTTCGAAACTCGCGTAGGCGTTCTTCATTTCGGTGCTCAGCCCGAATATCGCCGTGATCGGGCTGCGCAGCTCGTGGGAGACGGTGGCGATGAACTGGTCGCGGGAGCGTTCCAGCTTGATGCGGTCGGTTACATCGAAAAGGCAACCCTCGAAGTACCGGAGGTTCCCATCCTCGTCGTAGACCGCTCGCGCCGTGTCCCGTACCCAGACAACCTGGCCATCTTGCCGCCGCAGCTCGACATCGAAGTCGTGAGCGGTACCTTCCGCCAGGATGGTGTCGAGCCAGACGTCCCGTGCCGTTGGGTCGGGGTAGAAGTCGTTCACGGTGCCGGTGTGGGCCCTAAGCTCCTCCATCGACTCGAAGCCGAGGATTTGGGCCAGGGCGAGATTGCCCGCCAGCAGGGCGCCGTCAGGCGCACTCCGGTACAAGGGAACGGGTAGATTCTCGAAAAACTCGCTTAGATCGCGGACGCGCGACATATCCATATCCCATAGGTGCCAGCCAGCCCGTAATGCATCGGTCCGCCGACCTTACTCGCCTTCGAGGTTGCGGGCACCTCGGGCACTGAGATGAACGGTTCTACCTGGGTTCTCAGGGAGATTGGTGATGATGACCGGAACAGAAGTCCCGTAGAGGTGGTTCGCGACAAATACAGCCGTGACGACGATGTCATCGGGCTCGGCGAGGATGAAGCCGACAGCCCCGACACCGATGCGAATGGTCTCTGCGATCACACTTGCCGAAGAGCTGCTCCCCCGGCCGTGGGGCATGAACAGGATCTTGCCGGTGACAGACTCGCCGACCGCATGATGAGATCGGTCGATGATCCGTCCGGATCCGGGATCGACCCCCGCCCCAGAAGGACAGCGGCTCCCTGAGCACCAGGAGGTGTCCCGAAGCCTCGCCGTCGACCAGGACTCTTGTCATGCGGAGTCCTTTGGATAATGCCGTTGGGTGACATGCATTGTTCAACGGGCTCCTGGGAAGGGGTCGTCGAGCTCGACCCTTCCCGCAACAGCCGAGCTGACACATTCGGTCAGGCTTCCGAGAGCGACTCCGACTCCCAGGTTGCCGGGAGCGTAGTAGGCCCATTTGGCCGAGTTGGTAAGGACCGTACCCTCAACTTCGCCCATGATCGGGGTTATGTAGGTGCACGTGTCGGTCACCACCGTTGCCCCGAAAGTCGATAACCGGTCAACGACTTCATGAGGAAGGGAGCCCAACATCGAACGTGAAGTGTTGACGTAGAAAGGGACCGACGTCTGCTTTCCGCCCGTCAGAGCCGCGAGCCGGGTCATCTCAGCCGCTGACATGTGGGGTGTCCCGACCGAGACTGCACCCAACCGGCCTTGTCCGGTTCCAAAGCCTGCTCTGATTTCGATCAGCTCGGATTCTGACACCTCCAGTTCCGGGACATCTTGTGACCGGGTTGCCTGTACGACGGTCCCGGCTTCAGGAGTGACACCTACAGCGTGGAACATGGCAGTGGCTCCTGACGATGCGGCAGCGGCACCGAGGGCCTTGAGCTCATCTTCGGTCGTGCGAGTGTCGAGCCCGACAATCGCGGGGATGGCGCTTCCGCACCGCGATCCGATCCAATGCCCGAGCAGCGGATACAGAAGCTCGTTTTCGATCCATTTGCCATCTAGGTCTAGCTTGACCAGGACCGTGGCAGCACGGCCGGCATCCGTGTGGAGTCCCGCTAAGGGGGCCCGGCCGGTGATAGCGCAGGCAAGATCGGCGAAGTCCCCGTACCTGTTGGTTCTGGCTCCGAGCACCGAGTTGGCGAACACGATCGCATTCGACTCTCCCCAGGCAACTTGTTCTCCGAGCGATGGGCGGACCGCCAACTGGTAGGGGGCACATGTCCAAGTCGCCTCGCAGCCGAGAGCAACATGAAGGTCCATCAACCGGCGGGCCGCGGCGGCCGTTTCGGGGCTGCCACGGTAAAGCTCGGGGTGGAGGAGGTCGAGCGACGAGACGTTGAGGGTCGTTGGTACCGAAACCGAGGCTCCCCCGTTTACCATCCGCTCAACGAAGTCCGTTCCTGCTTCTCCGTGGTAGAGGCAGCCATCGATGTGCGCAGAGGTGATGTCGATCAGGCGAGGGGCATCCGACACCTCGGCCAGCTTGACCACAAGCTCCATCGCAAAGGCGACGCCATCACCGTGGTCGCCGGCGAGCATGGCTTGGTCGGTAAAGGAAAGCTCCACGAGTGGTCTATCGCCTCCGTCATGGCTCCAGCGGCAACTCCATTTGCGCTTCGGGCCGGTGGTAGCGCTCGAGGCCGGTCCAGACCAGGTGATCCATGAACACCCACGACCGACGATGGATGGCGCTGGGCCCCCAAGCCTGAAGAGCAGCTTTGTGAATCGGACAAGGGTAACCCTTGTTTGCCTCGAAGTTGTAGCCCGGGTACTCGTCGGCGATGCCGCGCATCATGCGATCCCGGCTTACCTTGGCAAGTATCGATGCAGCGGCGATCGACAACGAAGTGGCGTCGCCGCGGACGATGGTCTTCGCACCACCGATGAAATCCCACTTTCCATCGAGGAGCACCCGGTCGGGAGGACGTTGCAGGCCCGCAATCGCTCTCCTGCCCGCGAGACGTTGTGCTTCGGACATGCCGAGCTGGTCACACTCTTGCGGTGAGGCATGCCCCACGGACCAGTCAGTGACCCAATCGGCGATGCGGTCGAACAAGACTTCGCGCTCGGGCTCATTGAGCATCTTGGAATCGCGGATCTTGTAGACACGCCGGTCGTTTGGCACCACGGCTGCGCCCACTGTCAGAGGGCCCGCCCATGAGCCGCGACCGACCTCGTCGATACCGACGACCACCGAAGCCCCCAGGTTCCACAGAGCTTTCTCTTCGGTGAGCCCGGGCGACTTGCGCCTCAGTGAGGGCCGCAGGCGGGGAGCCGCTTGAATCGTCATCGGCTACAGGGTAGGCAGATGGAGGGACATCTCTGCGGTAGGAGCGGCTAGTTCAGATCTGGATCCTCAGGGAACGTTGCCAACCATGCCAGCAATCCGGGCTGACGCCGGAGAACTCGAGCCCACTGCCCTTCGGGGTCGTCGAACGGATCGTCTGGCGCGGCGGGGATCACGTACCACGATCCCTCTTCCAGTTCGAAGTCGAGTTGTCCAGGCGCCCATCCGGAGTATCCGGCATAAATACGGACGGACGTGAGGCCGGCCGCGGGTTCTGACTCCAGGTCGACCATCGTGAGGCCAGGCAGGGTGGCGTCGTCGCCTGAACGTGCTTGCGCCAGGGCGAGGCCTACCGCAGGCTCCACCGGGCCGCCGATGTGGATCATCCCCGAGCCTGCCGCCAGAGGCCCCCAGCCGGGAAGATGAGCTTCGACATGCTCATCGGACTCGCGGTTGAGGACGAGCCCAAACGCCCCCTCGTCATTGTCCTCGAGGAGAAGAATCACAGATCGGTGGAAAACCGGCTCGAGAAGCAAAGGCGACGCCACGAGCAGTTTGCCCCGATTGCTCACCGCGGGACACGCTCATCGGGGCGTCTTGTTACGGTATGCCCGTGCCTGTGCCGTCTGTGCTTCTTCACGATCACCTTGATGGAGGCCTCAGGTCGGGAACGCTAATTGATCTGGCCAGGGCATCGAAGCGGCTCACGTCGGAGGTTTGGTTGAAACGAATAGTGCCCGGATTCGAGCTCGCTGGCGGCCATCTCGAAGGCGACGCGGAATGACAATGCGCGCACTTGTGAAGTATCCCGATGAGAAAGGACTCCGGTTGTCCGAGGTTCCGGTACCTCAACCCGGTCCCGAGGAGATTCTGATTCGTGTGCACGCCACCGGTATTTGCGGCACGGACCTGCATATTTTCGAGTGGAATCGCTGGGCAAGTGAGAATGTGCCCGCACCGATGACGGTCGGCCATGAATTCTCCGGGACCATCGAGACGTTGGGCTCGTCGGTGTCGGGATTCGAGACTGGAGAGCTCGTCGGCGCCGAGGGCCACGTTGTATGCAACGTCTGCCGGAACTGCCTCGCGGGCCGCAGACACCTTTGCAACGAAACCCGGGGGATCGGGGTCAATATTCCGGGCGCCTTCGCCGACTACATCGTCGTACCCAAATCGAACGTCTGGCGCCACACTCCCGGGATCCCTCCGAACATCGCCGCAATATTCGATCCCTTTGGAAACGCAGTTCACACCGCACTCAAGTTCCCCGTCCTGGGCGAGGACGTCCTGATAACGGGAGCAGGGCCGATCGGCATTATGGCGGCCGCAGTTGTCGCACATGCCGGAGCACGCAACACGGTGATCACCGACATCATCCCCTACCGGCTTGCGATCGCAGAGGCGATGGGAGCGACCCGGACCGTGGACCGCCGTCACTCGGACCTGGAGTCGGTCCAGAGAGAGCTGGGCATGCTCGAGGGTTTCGATGTCGCCCTCGAGATGTCGGGAAGCCCCGCGGCATATGCCGACATTCTCGAGAACACGATCCATGGTGCAAATGTGGCCTTGCTGGGGATACCTGGCGAGGCGTTTGCAATCGACTGGAGTGTTGTGATCTTCAACATGCTCAACCTCAAGGGGATCTACGGGCGGCAGATGTTTGACACGTGGTACAAGATGAACGTGTTCATCGAATCGGGGCTGGACCTCTCCCCCGTCATCACGCACCGGTTCGGTGTGAGCGAATACGAAGAGGCTTTTGCGGTGGCCGGTTCCGACGAGTCCGGCAAGGTCCTGATTATCTGGGACTGAGTCAGGCGAGCTGTCCTCGAAGCCATTCGACGACCTCCTCGACCAAGTCCGGTCCCTCCGACTCATTGAAGATCTCGTGGCGTAGCTTCGGGTAGAGACGTCGTTCCACCGAGGGCAGGTCACCTAATACGGCCGTTGATTCCGGTGACACAATCCGGTCGGCGCCACCCTGGACCACGAGGGTGGGGACCCTCAACCTGTCCAGCGTCTCGCGGGCCGCCTTCTGGGCTTTGAACATGTAATTTCCCAGACGAGCGGTGGTGCTGGTAATCACGAGCGGATCAGCGAAGTAGAGCTCGGCAACCTCGGGGTCCCGGCTGAGCCACGAACCATTCAGATTGTTGGGCAGGGCCACGGTTGGAGCGATGGCCGCAAGCGGCCCCGCTAGCAATCTCTGCCACGCCGCCCCACCGTGGAGGAAAGGTGCGCTCAACACCACAAGATCGGGTTGAGGGCGCTCGGAGAACAGGTAGCCGAGAGCGATCAGGCCACCCATGGAGTGGCCGAACAGGACCACAGGCGTCTCTGGCTTCGCTCCGGCTGCCTCTTCGATATGGGCCTGTACCTGGTCGAAGTAGTCGTTCCATTCCTCCACGTAGGCCCGTCTGGCGCCGCCGCTCTCGCCGAACCCGAATAGGTCCGGGCAGTGAACCTCGAATCCGGCTCCGGCGAGGAGCTCGCCGGTCACCTCATAACGGCCGCTGTATTCGGCTCCCCCGTGCAGGGCGACGATCCGCGCCGCCGGATCTGCTGCGGGAAACCATGAGCGGACCAATTCGTGCCCGTATTTCTCGTTGGGTATCGTGCGGGTTGTTCCCGCGCCTGTGTGTCTCATGGCCGGTGGAACGGTGGCTTCCGGATGTGTCCCTTGACCCACCGATCGCGTATCTCCACTTCGAACGGCTCTCCCTCCCCCGCCGGCGGGGACATACGGGCGAGGCCGATGCCGGCGTCGAGGCTGGGGCTCATGTTCCCCGATGTGACCACGCCCGTGCTGTCGCCGCTTCGCGCCTTGTGCCCGTGACGGGGTACTCCCCGTTCGTCGAGCACGAACCCTGATAGTCGATTCTCCACACCGTTCTCCTGCTGTTCCTTCAACGCCTGCTTCCCGACGAAGTCGTGTTCGAAGTCGACTGCAAAACCAAGATCGGCCTCGAACGGGGTCACCGTCTCGTCCAGGTCCTGACCCCACAGAGGCAACCCGGCTTCGAGCCTGAGAGTATCGCGCGATCCGAGTCCGCAAGGGCGTACCCCCTGCCTCACCAGGGCTTTAGCCACTTCGCGAGCGGTCCTGGGGTCGGTGATTAGCTCAGTCCCCTTCTCCCCCGTATAGCCGGTGCCCGCCATCCAGATCGGACCGCCACCCCATTGGAAGTGTGTGGTCCGGAATCGCCCGACATGTTGATCGAGCACCGCGTCGAGAGTGTCAGCCGAGTCAGGGCCCTGAACGGCGAT
>DATKCM010000148.1:0-2358 GCA_035513195.1 Acidimicrobiia bacterium
ATCTGCGGCGAACCCTGGAGAACGGGGAGCTCGACAGCTTCCGGCACGGCTTCGACTCCTCAGCCGAGTTGATCGGCGCCTACCGCGACAGCGACGACTACCTGACCGCCCTTGTCGCCCGCGCCAGCCTCGACCACCCCGACGTCTCCACCCTTTATCTACACATGTGTCACCTGGTTAGTCCGTTCTCCCCCGAGTGCATCGACAACTACTTCGCCATCGGTCTCGGCGGCCAGAGCCTAGAAGACCTGGCCGCTACCGGGCTCAGCACCTCCTGGGACTACGAAGGAAACGAGTGGCACGTCTCGATCGAAGGCAAACTCCTCACCATCCGCGTCCTGGCACCAGATTCGAACTAGCTTGCCTCGATCGCGATGTGCCAGTCCACATGTTCCGGGTGCGGGGAGGCGTGTGAATTATCACCAGTGGACGGCGAATACGTGGTGGGAGCCCGACAGGCCCTTGAGGGCCACGAGTCCCACGTCTTCCACCCGGATTCCCTCCATGGATCCAATCATCTCGGCGGTAGTCGAAGAGACCATGATCTCGCCCGCACCTGCGGTCGCCGCGATGCGTGCCGCCTTGTTCACGGTCGTGCCGAAGAAGTCGGAACCGGTGCGAATCACATCGCCGGTGTGGGCGCCGATCCGGACGGCAAAGGGCCCCCGTTGAGTCGACGCCTGGATCTCGATCGCCGCCCGCACTGCTCCCCGTGCCGATCCGAACGCCAACATGGAGCCATCACCGAGCAGCTTGACCACCCTTCCACCTCCGGATGTGGTGATCCGCCGAATGGCGGACTCATGTTCCCGGACCGTCTCAGTCCAGGTGTTGTCCCCCATCGACTCGGCGAGGGCGGTCGAGTTCACAATATCGGTGAATACGAGCGTCATGGTTCCCTCCGCTCCTGCCATAGAGAGGAAGTCGACGCCGTCGTCGAGGATAGAGGCCACCAAATGATCCAACGTAGTGGTCAGTTCCACCCCAAAGATCTGGTGGTTGGGAACAGGTATGGCGTTCATCCACTGAATGATGCGCCACGCCCCCAACTCCAACCTCAAGACAGCGGTGTGACGGATGGGGCTTTGGGTTTCGGGGGTAATCATCGTCCCGAAGAGCGATGCCCACCCGAATGAGCCGTCTTCGAAAGCCTCGACTCTCTCGACGTCCTCTTTCCAATCGGGCCACTCCTCCGCCTGTGTCCTGAAGACGGAAAGGAAGAGATCGGGTCCTACCCAACGTTCGTCGTCGTCGAAGCCCGTGACGCGAAGCGCGGCGTCCGCGGAGAAGAGGTTCGACATCGTCTCAACGTCACGCCGCTGCCATGCGGCCAACACCCGACGGACCACGGCTTCGATTTCGGGCGAGGGCGACGGGCTCATCCGGTCATCCATTTCAATGATCTGAATATATCCCGAAGATCGGCCCAGGGTACGGATAGCGCCTGAAGGCTGTGTCCAGAGTCACTGTCGTCGATCCAATTGTCCTTCGCGAGCAACGGCGACAGGTCTGTCACAGAGCGTCGCTACCGTCGGCGGGAGTGTGAGTATCAATTTCCCGGGACCTGCAGTTCTGGGTCGGTCGGTGGTGGTCAAGCCAGGTTCTCCCGTACCTGCGGTGTGGGATGGCGCCGATCGGGTGACCATCGACGCGACCCTGCTCGCTGACCCCGAACTCCTCGAAGCCGCTGTCGTCGATGCGCAACGTCGTTACGTGCAGAGGACCCCGACCGTCTACGAGCTCGGGGTGCCGGTCGAGGAGTTGAACCGGACCGAGAGCATCGACACCGACCCGGTCGAGTTGGGCAGTGACTTCACCTTCCTCCGGGAGCGGCTGACCAAAGCGGTCTGGCACAACTCATACGACGCCACCGGCGGTGAGCTGATCTGGTGGTGGTCACACAAAGCCGAAACCCTGGTCGGGGCCCGGGTCGAAGGTCCCGCCGATGTGGTGCTCCCCGACGGGACACCGGTGTGGATCGACGGAGGTCCCCGCCAACCGCTCGACCTCGACGTCGTGCACCATGAAACCGTGGAACTGGGACGGACTACCCGGGTTCCCCCGCCCTCCGCACCTTCCGAGACTCTCGCTGCCGATCAGCTGGCGGCGGTGTCCCATGGTGCGGGGCCGGCACGGATCATCGCCCCGGCCGGTTCGGGGAAGACCCGGGTCCTCACCGCCCGGATGCGCCATCTGGTGGAAGCTCGCGAGATCGAGCCGGAGATCATCACCGCCGTCGCCTACAACAAACGGGCCGCCGACGAGATGGCCGAACGCCTCCCGGCCAGCCTCCGCTCCCGGATCCGCACCATCCACTCGCTGGGCTGGGCGATCCTGCGCATGGCCCAGCCCCACCTC
>DATKCM010000149.1:0-9755 GCA_035513195.1 Acidimicrobiia bacterium
CTGTATATAGGCGCCGACGATGTCACCTGGCTGGCCAGATTCCTCCTGAACCTTCCCTTCCCGTTGGAGGCGGAGTCTCCTCCGGAGCTCCGGGACGAGCTGGCGAGAATCGGTCGAGAGGTCCAGGAGACCTACTCGTAACCAGGTCTTGTGGCGGCGCCGGGGTCAGAGTTCGTGAAGGTTCGGGTTTCGCCGATGGACAGCAGCAATCAAGCCTTCGGTGCGTGCCCGCTTTAGAACGGATCCCCGGGCGCCGGCCGCAACTGCCTCACGCAGGAGGCGCTCATCTGCGATCGACGTGAAGATGAGGCTTGCGATGCCCGTGTACCGATCCATGACCGCGGCGCAAATCTCGATCCCATTCCCGTCTGGTAGCCGTGCGTCCAGAATCAAAACATCGGGGTTCACCTCGCCGATCGTTGCCAATGCCTCTGCAACGTTCCCGGCTTCGCCGACCACAACCAGGTCTGGCTGTCCGTCGAGCACAGACTTGATGCCGGCCCTCACCACCTCATGGTCGTCGACGAGAAACAGCTTGATCGAATTCGTGGCACGATCGCTCACGGACTATGTCTCCACTTCCTCGGTGGTGATGTGGCGTCATCGACGGCTACCAGAGCACCGACTCTGAAAGCATGTCGGTGTCGGAGCATCCTGCCCAGGGGATTGAGTCACGCCCGAGCCGGATATAGTCCCTCGGTCCCGGTTGACAGAGATCAGGCGTCGGTGGGCTTCACCACCAGGACGTCGCAATCGGCCAACTGGATTGTGCGGTGGCTCGTGCTGCCGAGAATCAGTGAAGCGAGATCTCCCCTCCCCCGGGTTCCAACAACTATCAGGCCCGCGCCCGCTTGGTTGGAGTATCCGGGGAGAAGGTCCGGCGGGTAGCCATCGAGGTCGACGCGTTCCACGGCAACCTTGATAGCTGAAATCGCCGGCTCGAGCTGCTCCCAAACTGCTTGTCTTTCTGCCTCGATCATCCCGGTGAGGTCGATGGGAACTTCCGAGTAGACAACAGGGCGTTGGGCGACGTGGACAATGTGGAGTTCCCCGCCTCGCCACGTCGCCTGCTCAGCCGCCTTCTCAAGAACCAACCGCGACACCGGAGAGCCGTCCACTCCTACAACAACAATCATCTCGTCTCCTTTGTCGTCAGATTATGCAGTCCTGCGCGATGGGGACCAGGGCCACCGGGCCAAACTCCCGATGATGAACGCCCCTATAAGCCGGGTATTAAGACCCTATCGGAGCGTTCGTCCACGACACACAGTTGTGGTTATGAGCCCTATCAACCTTTCCGAGCGTTCCACGGGCCCCGGGGTTGACTCCGAGCTGTCGGAACCTGTCCACGTCGAACGAGCGCGGCTTCGCCGCCTCGAATTGCACGACGCCATGACCCGTCTTGAAACCCAGCTCGCCAGAGCATCTGGTTCGGACAGCTGGCGTCATGACCTCGAGAAAGCCCTCTCTGATTTGGGGGCCTCTCTGGAGGCCCATATCCAAGACGTCGAAGGCGGGGAAGGCTTGCTGTCCAGAGTTGTCGACGAGACTCCCCATCTCGCCGCGGAGGTAGCGTCCCTGAAGGAGGAACACCAGCAGCTCAGCGCGGCGCGGTTCCGAGCGCTAGCAACCCTCAGACAGCCCGGCCGGCCCGACCCGGACGTGGTGAGACGACGTGTCACATCTCTGCTGGGACGTCTTGCCCTCCACCGCCAGCGCGGCGCCGAGCTCGTCTACGACGCATACAGTGTCGACATCGGAACAGGCGATTGATTCGCTGATACCGGACGCCCGAGACTCTCGGAGACCGCACGGGACCGGGACCTATCGGACTATCTTCACGTTTGGCGACAGAGTCTGGCGAGGATTGTTTACCGCCAGGCACAGTCTGATGGTCCAAAGAGCGTAAACATATGGAGGTCCATGATGAGTGGTGGAACTGACAAAGATAGGGCTCTCGAGCGCGCCCTGGAGGACGCCGAGGGGGTTGAAGTCCACGACTCTCGCGATCGAGCGCTGGAGAGGGAGCGGGAAGAGGCCGAAGGCATCGAGGTCTTCGAGAATCCCGACGCGACGCTGCACCCGTCCGCAATCAAGGATGGGAGCCCGGGCGAGGAGTCGCTTTCCGGAGACCTGTATCTCGAAGACGAGGAAGAAGAGCGAAGGTAGGACTCTTCGATTCTGTGCTTTCCATTCGCGCTGCGATCAGATTCGGGCTTCGTGGTCTGATCTGATGGGACGTCCAAGATGAGCGGCGGTAGCGAGCGCCCTACTGACGGTCGGGACCCGCTCCTCGGCGGGATTCTTTCGACCGACCAGTACCAGCTGACCATGGCCCAGATGTACTGGAAGGAAGGACTGGCCGACCTTCCGGCCCAGTTCGACTACTTCTTCCGAGGCTACCCCGACTATGGGACCCACCAGGCGGGATACTGCATAACGGCAGGGTTGGGCTGGCTGCTCGACTGGATGGAGGGTGCCCGCTTCGGGGAGCCCGAACTCGACGCTCTCCGGAACCAAACCACCCCGCAGGGCTCCCGCCGCTTCGACGAGGGGTTCATCCGGTGGTTGGCCGAGAACGGGACTTTCGGGTCGATAGCTGTTGACGCCGTGCCCGAAGGTCGAGTCGTCCACGCGAACATACCGGTCGCGACGGTCACCGGACCCCTTGCCATGGCCCAGATCCTGGAAACCCCCTTCCTCAACCGTCTCAACTACCCGACGCTTATCGCGACCAAGGCGTCACGGGTGAAAGAAGCGGCCCGTGACAGACCCGTGCTCGAGTTCGGTATGCGCCGCGGGCCGGCTTCCGGCGCTGACGCCGGAGGACGTGCGGCCTTGATCGGGGGATGTGACTCCACTTCCAACGTAGCTCTATCCCACGCGGTGGATCTCGACCCGAAAGGGACCCACGCCCACTCCCTGGTCCAGGTCTACCTGGCGTTGGGCATGGGCGAGCTCGAGGCCTTCCGAAGGTTCGCCGCGGCCTATCCCGAGGAGTGCGTCCTCCTGGTTGACACCGTCGATGTGCTCACGTCGGGAGTGCCGAACGCGATCGCGATTTTCGAAGAGCTTGTGGCCGGGGGGCACAAGCCGGCGGGGATCCGGATTGACTCCGGCGATCTCGCCTATCTGGCGATACAGTCAGCAATCTTGTTGGATGATGCCGGTTTCGGGAAGGTGCCGATAGTCCTCTCTTCTGACCTGGACGAACTTGTGATCTGGCAGATCCTCTATCAGATCGAGACGGAAGCACCTCGATATGACATCCTTGCGTCCTCGCTGATAGATCGTCTCATGTTCGGCGTTGGCACACGTCTCATAACTTCGCATGGCGACCCCGCCCTGGGCGGCGTGTACAAGCTGGTCGCCGTCGGAGACGGACAAGGAGGTTGGGCTCCGGCCATCAAGGTCTCGGAGGATGTCGAGAAAATCCCGATCCCGGGCGACAAGACCGTCTATCGGCTCTACGACGATCGAGGTCTGGCAACAGCCGACGTGGTAGCGCTTGCCGACGAGGAGATCCCGACGACAGGTCTACTCGAGCTTTTCCACCCTCATCGCGATGCCCACCGGATCCTGGACACCTCGGATCTATCCGAAGTCGAAGAGCTGATGCGGACGGTTTTCGAAAACGGAAAGCGGCGCGACCGGGGTGAGGGAATCGGTGAGCTCCGAAGGCGACGGGTGGCCGACCTGGCCCGCCTCGACACCGGGGTCCGCCGTCTCGTCAATCCGCACATCTATCACGTGTCCCTTACCCCCGGCATGAAGACGCTCCAGCGCGACCTGGTCGCCAAGGCCCTCGGAGAAGGCGTCTGACGCTACTCGACCGATACGCCCGCCTCGACGAGCTGGGCGACGGCGCGTGATCCGTCACCAGGAGACAAGTTCACTGCGCTGGTGCCATCGGCGAGAACCAACGTCTCGAATCCCCCGGCCACAGCGTCCAGGGCAGTTTCCTTGACGCAGTAGTCGAGCGCTAGGCCGAGAACCCCGACCTTTGCCACATTGAGCTCATGGAGTCGGTCGGAGAGACCGGTAGCGGCGTCGACTCCGGACTCAGGGTCCCGGATATTGAACGCCGAATACCCGTCCTCTCCACCAACGCCCTTTTTGATCATCAAGGCGTCGTCCACAACATCGAGACCAGGGTGAAACTCGGCTCCCGGCGTACCCCCGACGCAATGCACCGGCCAGATCCCGCCATCCTTTTCGAAGTGTGGCGTCGATGCCGGATGCCAGTCCTGGGTGTAGACAATTTGCGCACCGGCACCAGTGGCAGCTCTCAGCTGATCATTGATGAAAGGGATCACCGACTCCCCCCCGGGGACCGACAGACTCCCGGAAGGGCTGGCGAAGTCGTTCTGGACATCAACCACGATCAGCGCGGTTGTGGCGTCGTAGTCCATCCCGACAAGAGTATCGGATTGCGCACCGACCCGGCTCATGCGCCTATCCGGTCCGGCTTGCTGTCTAGCTTGAGTCGATAACGTCCAGATTGTCCAGTGACAACAGAGTGCCGACCACGACAATCAGCGTTCCGAAGAATGCCCTGGCCCAGTTGGAATCGCACCGAGCGCGTTACACGAGGTCGAGCTCCCAGAAGCCGACGTCGTGCCAGGTGTCGAATTTGCGCCCTACCTGGTGAAAGGTCCCCACATATCGAAAGCCGAGGCTTTCGTGCAATGCTGCGCTGGCCGGATTGGGCATTGTCGCCCCGGCAACCACCCGGTGCACACCCCTAGAGGCCAACTCGTCGGTGATTGCCTGCATCAGCGTCCGGCCAAGACCGCGACGGTGGTAGGCAGGGTGGACGTAAACCGAGGTCTCACGGGTGTGGGTATAGGCAGCCCGGCTTCGGAAGAGTGTTGAGTACGCGTATCCGGTGATCATCCCGTTGTCTTCGGTGACGAGCCAGGGATTGTCCTGCATCACTGACCTCATCCGATCGGCGAATTCCTCGATCCCCGGGGGCTCAAGCTCGAAGGAGATCGCGGTCTCTTGGACAACCGGCCTATATATGGTGAGCACTCCCGCCGCATCGGCGACTGTGGCACTCCTCACGGAGCCGGCGCCACTCACCGGCGGACCGGGCCACGACTGGCAACCTCCATCGCACGCTGCTGATGTCGCGTACAAGCCTTGGCCCGAATCGAGCGGCGATGGCTCGGTTTCTCAGTCCCCATATGCGTCAAGTTATGGGAGCGATGTTGCCAATTCGTTTCCGGCTTGTTAACAGTCCGTCAGACCACACCCACGTCGCGACGCAGACCGAATCCCTGCCCCGCGAATTCGATTTGACCGTCTACCGGGTCAGTCCAGGTCTCTCGATTCACTATCTTCTTCGACGTGTACCTGCGCCCACAACTGCTTGAACCTGCCGTATGAACGATGAGCAACGGCTAGCCCGTCGGCTCGGCCTGGGCGACGCTGTCGTGCTCGGTCTGGGCTCGATGATTGGGGCTGGAGTGTTCGCTGCGATAGGTCCGGCCGCCGATGTGGCGGGCTCCGGATTGTTGATCGGGCTGGCAATCGCCGCCGTGGTGGCATACGCCAACGCAACGTCGTCAGCCCAGCTTGCGGCTGTCTACCCCGAAGCAGGAGGCACCTACGTTTACGGCCGCGAACGGCTCGGGCCCATCTGGGGTTACCTCGCAGGCTGGTCTTTTGTGGTCGGAAAGACTGCAAGCCTTGCGGCAATCGCGCTGACGGTCGGGGCGTACGCATTCCCCGGACAGGAACGAGTTGTGGGAGTCGTCGCCGTGATAATGCCGGGCTCACCAAAGCGATCGTCGCCTTGGTCCTCGAATGAGTCCACCAATGAGGTGGAGGTCAAACGGGTTCGAGTCCCCGAGATCTTCCTCCCGGTCAATCAGAGACATCACCCACAGTCGGCAGCTCCTTGGGGAGGAGGGGGTTCGGACGATACTTCTGCCACCGTTCGATATCGTCAGCCTCGCACACCATACAGAGGTGAACGATTCGGATTCCTACAACTGACAATTGTGTGCCCCGTGACTTCTCCACAATCGCCAGGGGGACGGGCTGGAGATCGTCTCCGCCACACGACGGGCACGCCGGTGAAGTTGAGCGATCCCAAGTCTGACCACAGCTTCCGCAGGTGATCGAGATCCGGTCGTCGGAGCGGACACCGGTGAGATCGTCTGATTCACCGCACATCGGGCACGCGATCTCCAAAGGCATTTCAGGTCAGCCAGGTGGCCAGCAGTGAGGGCAAGGGGTCTGGCCGCGTTGTTCGGCTTGTCTCCGGATCGCCAGAACCCCGCGGATTCGGTTTGGCTGACAAGTAGGGCGGAGATCGTCCTCATCAAGGCTGCGGTGATAATGGGGCTCACTCATATATGAGACAACAAGCGAACCGGCTGGTCGGCTTTCGCCCTGCGTCCCAGTATCCCGGTCCATATTGGCCTTGCCCTACAACCCGACCAGGGTGTCGAGAAGAATGCCGGGGTGGTCGCGACGGGTGCCCTCAAGCCATGCCTCGTTGAGGAAGAGAGCGAGAATCGTGCCATCGGCGCGCGTCGCGATCTCCACACCGCGCCTCCCTGATAGCTTCGCCCGCCCGTCCTCGTCGGTGCGCCGCGCCAGGGTATAAGGAGCAGGTTCGAACAGCGGCTCAGCGCTGAACTCAGTCCGGAGGCGATACATCGCGACTTCGAATTGCAGCTCACCGACTGCAGCCAGAATCGGCATTCGCTCACCACCATCCCTTGTCTGAAGCGACTGAACAACTCCCTCCTCGTCGAGCTGTGCGATGCCTTTGCGGAATTGCTTATAGCGGGCGGTGTCGAGGTTGCGGGCAACCCTGAAATGCTCCGGTGCGAAGGTCGGAATCGGCGGGAACTCGACGATGCCGTCGACACTGAGGCTGTCCCCGATCCGCAGCTCGGTTGCGTTGACCAGGCCCACCACATCACCTGGAAACGCCACGTCGACCGTCTCCCGGTCCCTGCCGAAGACGTGATGTGCGTACTTGGTTGAGAATGTCCGGCCGGTGCGGTGATTGGTGAGGGTCATACCCCTCTCGAACCGTCCCGAACAGACCCTCATGAACGCGATCCGGTCACGATGCCGGGCGTCGAGATTCGCCTGGATCTTGAACACGAAACCCGACAGGTCATCGTCGAGAGGAACAGGATTGCCACCGATGGTCAGTCTCGAGCTCGGGGCCGGGGCCAGTTCGGCGATTGCGTCGAGCAAGAGCCGCACACCAAAATTCCACAGAGCCGAACCGAAGAAGACCGGCGTCGACTCGCCCGCGAGAAATCGCTTGTGGGAGTGATCGGCTTCGACCGCCTCGAGAATTCCCAACTCCTGGACCGCCTGGGACCGCATGGGGGTCATCTCCATCGAATCCAGTCGGCCTTTTTGCGCGGCCCCTATCTGACGACCTCCCGGGGTCCGTTCCACCGTCCAAAACACCCCGTCGCGACGGTCTACGACACCTTCGAAGTCAACTCCACCGCCCACCGGCCAGGTCACCGGTGTCGCAACGATTCCGAGCTGTCTCTCGATGTCGTCGATGAGGGTGAGAGGGCCGAGTCCGGGCCGATCCATCTTGTTGACAAACGTGATTAGGGGAAGTCCGCGGGCCTGGGCAACCTTGAACAACTTCAGCGTCTGGGATTCGATCCCGCGGGCCGCATCGAGGACGATTACGGCAGCATCGACCGCCGAAAGCACCCGATATGTGTCTTCGGAGAAGTCGCGGTGTCCCGGTGTATCGAGAAGGTTGAACAAGAGATCGCCGTGGGGGAACTGGAGAACTGTCGAGGTGATCGATATCCCGCGTTGCCGTTCCATCTCCATCCAATCCGAAGTGACATCACGTTGCCGCCCGGCACGGGCCCGTACCGCGCCCGCCTCCTCGATCGCACCTGAGTAGAGCAACAGCTTTTCGGTAAGAGTCGTCTTACCCGCGTCGGGATGGGAAATGATCGCAAAGGTGCGGCGCCTGTTGGCTTCCTCCAGAATCGGGGCGGTCATCGGATCCCCTGACGTGCTGGCACGGAAAGCTGTTGGAGTGCCTGGCGCGCGACAAGCAGGGCTGTCTCCATCCGGTCACAACTGTCGAGGGCGCGGGCCAGCGCAGATTCGAACTTTCTCTCAGCGGCCGTTCTGTCTCCGTCACCGCGGGCAAGCTGGTCGCTCATCTCCAGAATCTCGCCCATCGTCTCTAAAGACATCCCGATTGGCTTCAGGGCTTTGAGAAGGCGTAGCCGATCGATGTCGGGGTCGGTGTACAACCTGAACCCACCTTCGGTCCGACCTGAAGGACTGACCAGCCCGATCTCTTCGTAGTAACGGATAGTCCGCAAGGACAAGCCGACGACGTCGGCAACCTTGCCGATCTGGTGTTGTTCGATCACGGTGAGGATCCTCGTCGGACGGGTTGAGAGAGATTCGATACTGATACTCCGCCGACACCAAGATTCTAACCTTACGTTACGGGAGAGTTGAAATCGCAGATCGGGTTGACGTCAAGTATCCCGGGTTGCATCTACTGTGGTGACGTTGCCTGGCTCATCGCATCCTCCTGATCCCGGCGGCCTATCCAGCCGCCTCATCGATCGAATACCCTTCCATTACAGCTGGGTGGTGCTTGCTGCATCGATGGTGGGAATGGCGATGACCATCCCCGGCCAGACCGTTGGGGTTTCTGTCTTCCTCGACCCAATAATCACTGATCTCGGCGTCGGTCGCTCGGCTGTGTCGGCTGTGTATATGGGCGGCACCGTCATCGGCTCGCTCGCCCTTCCCTTCGTGGGGAGAGCGATTGACAGACACGGCCCACGCAGATCAGTGATTCTCATCGCCATCGCCTTCGGTCTCGCCTGCGCGTTCATGGGCGTGGGCAGCGGACTGTTGACACTCCTCGTCGGATTCACCCTGATCCGCGGCTTGGGCCAGGGCGCCCTCGGCTTGGTGAGTGTCCACGCCATCAACATCTGGTTTGTGCGGAGGCGGGGGCTGGCAGTCGGATTGGCCGGAATCGGTTTCGCCCTGGCTACGGCGGTCGTCCCCGGTGTTATCGAAGCACTGATCGGGAGCTTTGACTGGCGATGGGCCTACGTCCTGTTGGGAGCTGCTGTGGTCGCCATTGTCGTGCCGGTCGGAGGCGGGCTGTTCCGCTTCCGGCCCGAGGTCTATGGACTCCTTCCCGACAGCCACCGCAAGCCCATACGGCCCCAAAACGCCGAGATCCACTACCAGGTCAAGGAGGCGCGCCGCACCCTCACTCTCTGGCTGTACATAACAGGTGGATTCCTGACCGCAGCCATCGGAACGGGCCTCATCGCCTGCACATCGCGGCGATCAAGGGCTTCGCAACCACGATCACAATCGCTGGCACTGCAGCGGGCCCCCTGCTGCTCGCACTTGGGTTTGATTCTTCAGGTTCGTATGTCCCGGTGCTCATGTGGGCGGCCCTTGCCCCACTCCTCATCGGAGTGATCACACCATTTCTTCCACTGTCACGGGACGGAAAGCTCCGGTAGCGGCAAGGTCAGTCTTCGAGGGCCCTAGCCCTCTGCAATGTGCTCAAGGCGGCGATCGTTGATTCAGCGCCCTGGTTCAGGTTTGCTCCAGCGGGGGTGAGACCGTCATAGCCGCCACCGGTTTTCCGGTCGTACATGACAGCCCCGCGATCGTTGTCGCCGAGGAACCAGAGAGCAGCCTTCCTCACCATTTCCCGCCATTTCTCCGTTCGGGTGATGTCCCATGCCCGGGCG
>DATKCM010000150.1:0-8540 GCA_035513195.1 Acidimicrobiia bacterium
TGCCGGCGACCTTCGCGGTGCCGGGCTCAGACGCCTTGACCGCGGCGATCGACTACGTCGCGGGGATGACCGACAGATTCGCCCTCACTACCTGGGACAAGCTCTTCCGGCCACAACTCGAGTTCTGATCCCGCTGGTGACCACGGGAATTTCAGACATCCGCCGAGCGTGGTTAGCGTTCACCCCTCATGCTCAGGATTGGCTCGCTTTCAAAGCGGTACGGGGACGTCGTGGCACTCGATAACTGTTCGTTTGAGGTAGATCGCGGCTGTGCCGTCCAGATGGACCTGCAAGATCCCAACGGGTTGGGGTCCATCATGCCGGAGCGTGGGTAAGTGACGTATCAACATCTTCTGGTAGAGAAGGACGATCACATAGCCACGATCTGGCTCAACCGGCCGGATAAACTCAACGCATTGTCAGCGGATATGTGGACGGACATCCCCCGTGCGATGGAGGAACTGGACACCGACCCCGAGGTCAGAGTGGTCGTGTTGGCCGGACAAGGAGACGCGTTCACAGTCGGTATCGATATCGAAATGCTGGCGAGCCTTGGCCCGGATGGGCCATCGAGGGCGGCTTCCAATCGGATCCTCTACAAGAAGATCAAAGACCTCCAGGAAACGGCTTCGGTGTTGGCGCGATCGGCCACACCGGTTATCGCAGCCGTACATGGGTACTGTCTCGGCGCCGGTATGGACCTGATCACGGCTTGTGACATTCGCATTTGCTCCGGCGATGCCGTCTTCTCGATACGGGAGACACGGATGGGATTGGTCGCAGACGTAGGGACACTTCAACGGCTCCCGGGGATTATCGGGTCAGGCCATGTGGCGGAGTTGGCTTTCACCGGTGTCGACGTCGACGCCACACGTGCCGCCGAGATCGGTCTGGTCAATCGTGTCGAACCCGACCGCGAATCCCTCATGAGGGCAGCGCGGGGCCTAGCAAGACAGATCTCGGACAATTCGCCGCTCGTTGTCGAGGGGATCAAACGGGTTCTCGAAGCCAATCGGAGCCGTTCAATCGACGAGGCTCTGGATTACGTTGCGCACTGGAACAGTGCCAACTTGCTCTCTAACGATCTCTTCGAGGCAATTTCTGCATTCACCCAGAAGCGTATGCCCGAGTTCAAGGGCGAATAGACACCGATGGCCCCTCCGGATGCCGTCATTGTCGGATCCGGCCCCAACGGATTAACTGCGGCAGCGAGACTGGCCAGGGCCGGGAAGAAGGTCCTGGTGCTTGAGGGATCCGACACCATAGGAGGGGGTGCGCGTACCTCTCCGCTGACAGAGCCCGGCTTCAGTCACGATGTGTGCTCCGCCATCCACCCCTTTGGGGTGGTTTCGCCCGCCTACCGCTCATTGCAACCGAGCGTGAATTGGATAACCCCACCGGTGGCGCTTTCCCACCCGCTCGATGGGGGCCGGGCAGTCGGGCTGTTCAACAATGTCAAAGAGACGGCGGACGGACTCGGCGCTGCCGATGGGGCTCGCTGGGCAGGATTGGTTGAGCCGCTGGTCGGCGATCTGGATGCCGTGGTTGAGACTTTCCTGGCCGCCAGGATCACGCCTAACCCTTTCTCGAGAGCTGTCCGTACCTTTTCGCTCCACGGTGCCCGCTCGGCGATAACTCTGGCAGGTCGGTTTCGATCGATCGAGGCGCGGGCACTGATTGCCGGCCTGGGAGCTCACGCCATCGCACCCTTGGACCGTCAGTTCACGGCTGGAGTGGCTTTGCTCCTCGCCGCGATTGGCAACGCCCGGGGCTGGCCGATTGTCAGGGGCGGGTCTCAGAACATCGCAGAGGCGCTGGCCTCGATCATCAGAGAGGGCGGGGGCGAGATAGAAACCGGGCGTAATGTTTCCTCGATTGACGAGTTCGGCGAGTCGGCCGTATTCCTGGACCTGAACCCCCTGGCGGCAAAAACGCTGGCCCGAACCCGGATGAATCCTTCGGACATCATGACCCTGGGAAAGTGGAAGCCGGGCGCGGGCGTCTTCAAAGTCGACTATGCGCTCGACGCACCCATCCCCTGGGCAGATCCCATCAGCCCCCGCGCCGGCACCGTCCACATCGGCGGCACCTTCGAAGAGATCGCAGCGGCAGAAGAGGCTGTCAGTAAGGGGGATCATCCCGACCGCCCGTTTGTTCTCCTGGCGCAGCAGTCGGATTTTGATTCCCGGCGCGCCCCACCAGGAAAGAGAACGGGTTGGGCGTATTGTCATGTTCCCAACGGATCCGACCGCGATATGACCGACGCCATCGAAGCCCAGATCGAGCGTTTCGCGCCCGGCTTCGCGGATCGCGTGGTGACCAGACACGTCCGGACCGCTGTTGGTTTCGAGGGTTACAACGCCAACTACGTCGGTGGTGACATCGGAGGAGGAGCCTTTGCCGTAGGCCGTTTTCTCCCCAGCGTGAAGAACCCGTATCGCATCGGGCATCGACTGTATCTCTGTTCGTCCTCAACTCCGCCGGGGGCAGGAACCCACGGCATGTGCGGTTGGAATGCCGCCCGCGCCGAGATCGATGGACACTAGGCGAGACACATTGCTCAGGCTTCATGGGATCTCCCCAATTCAGCCGATCGCCACAACCCCGCGATGGGGCCTTCCACCCGGGGCGGCAATTCGGGCCGATCGCCGACCCGGTCGGCCGGTGCGACGGGCCACTAGAACTGGACCGCGGCCGCGGCCCAATGGAATCCGGCACCGAAGGCAGTGAGCAACACGAGATCCCCCTGCTTGATCCTGCCGTTCTTCATCGCCTCATACATGGCGAAGGGGACGGTCGCCGAGCCGGTGTTCCCGTATTCATGCACATTGACGTACACACGCTCTTCTTCGAGGCCGAGCCGCTTTCTCACCGCCTCAATGATCCGCAGGTTTGCCTGATGCGGAATTACGAGCGAGACGTCGGAGATGTTCTTTCCGATCCTTTCCAGAACCTGCATCGCCGCCTCGGACATCCTTCTCACCGCCTCGGTGAATACCCGGCGCCCGTCCATGATCACCCGGTTGTATTCTCCCGACGCCAGCGTCACCTCACTGAAGGGATTGCGGGTTCCCCCGCTGGCCAGGGTCAGGATCTCCGCAAAACGCCCTTCGGTGCCACTGACGACGTCAAGGAGGTGGCCACGGCCGGGATTTGGCCCGAGGACAACGGCGCCCGCACCGTCGCCGAAGAGGACCGCGGTGGAACGATCCTTCCAGTCGACCATCCTGGTGAGAAGCTCGACCCCGACAACGAGAATGTTCTTCGGATCGAAGGCGATCCGGGCGCGGGCAATATCGAGGGCCTGAATAAACCCGGCGCACCCGCTTCCGCCCAGGTCGTACGTCGGGACATGGCGGCAGTGAAGCGACTCCTGGAGAAGAGCAGCCGTGTCGGGCGTGTACATTTCAGGCGTGTCGGTGGCGAGGATGATCTCGTCGATGTCGTTCGGGTCCAGGGAGGCATCAGCCAGGGCGATCACGGCGGCGTCGTTAGCGAGAGTCAGCGTGGTCTCGTCCGGGGCGGCAACCCTGCGCCTCTTGATACCCGTCCGCTGGGTTATCCACTCGTCCGAAGTGTCCAACAACTGGGACCAGTCGTCATTCGTCATGATGTGCTCCGGGACGTACCCGCCGAAACCGAGGAAATTGGCCATGATCGTGAGCCTAAATCGATCCCAACGGCTCCGGTGCCGTAAACAACTTCTCGATGGACCTCTACGATCAGACTGACCAGGAACTAGATAGGAGCCGGAGCACAAGTGATCCAATCAATCAGCCCCACGGATGGGCGAGTTGTCGCCTCTTACGACGAAACCCCGCCCGACGAGGTTCGACGACACATCGAGACTGCGGCTGCCCAACAGACGGATTGGGCCGGGGTTCCGATCACGGAACGGGCGCCTCACATGTTGCAAGCCGCCGCGCTCCTCGAAGAGTCTCGTGACGACCTCGCAGTCCTGATGGCCGACGAGATGGGCAAGCCGGTGAGCCAGGCTCGGGGCGAAGTGGACAAGTGCGCGTGGGTTTGCCGTCATTACGCCGAGAACACCGAGAAGATCCTCTCCGACATCGAGATCGAGGCAGACCGCTCGAAAAGCTACATCGCGTACCGCCCACTTGGGGTCGTTCTCGCGGTGATGCCGTGGAACTTTCCGCTCTGGCAGGTTTTCCGGTTCGCGGCACCGGCACTGATGGCAGGCAACGGTGGGATCTTGAAGCATGCATCCAACGTGACCGGCTGTGCTCTGGAAATCGACAGGATTTTCACCCAAGCCGGCTTTCCCGACGGGCTCTTCCGCACCCTTGTCCTCCCCTCATCACGGGTCGACGAAGTACTGGAGCACCCCGGGATCGTTGCCGCCACCCTCACCGGCTCGGACCCGGCCGGGCGAGCCGTCGCCAAGAAAGCCGGGAGCCTTCTCAAGAAGACAGTTCTCGAGCTCGGGGGATCGGACCCCTACCTGGTCCTCGCTGACGCCGATCTCGAGAAGGCCGCTGCGACGTGCGCCACGTCGCGCCTGATCAACGGGGGGCAGTCGTGCATCTCTGCGAAGCGTTTCATCGTCGAGTCACCTGTCATCGACGAATTCACCGAGCTCTTCGCCGCCGAGCTGGGCAAAGCCGTGGTTGGCGACCCCAGGAACGACGACACGACCATGGGGCCGATGGCCAGGGTCGACCTGCGCGATGAGCTCCACGATCAGGTGCGTGCAAGTGTCGACGCGGGAGCAAAGCTCTTGATGGGCGGCACAAAGCCAGACGGACCAGGTGCGTTCTACCCCCCGACTTTGCTCGCGGGGGTAACCCAAGGGATGCCCGTATACCGGGAAGAGACATTCGGTCCGGTTGCCTCGGTGATCGAGGCCGAAGACGTGGACGAGGCAATAGCCATCGCCAACGACTCAGATTTCGGATTGGGAGCAGCCATCTTCACTTCGGACGTCGACAAGGGTGAGCAGATCGCGCGGGACCGACTGGAGGCAGGCGCCTGCTTCGTCAACGCCTTCGTGGCCTCCGACCCGAGATTGCCCTTCGGCGGCGTGAAGATGTCCGGTTACGGTCGTGAGCTCGCCGATCTCGGCATGAAGGAATTCCTCAACGCCAAGACCGTCGTCGTGGCTTGAGCTTGAGAGTTTGACTCACAACCGCCATAGAGTCCTGTAGATGATCACCGCAGATGCCCTCATCCTCTTCGGAATCACCGGGGACCTCGCCCGCAGGCACCTGTTCTCCGCTCTCTACGAACTGACCGCGGCCGGGAAACTCAACATGCGCGTGGTCGGTGTGGCGTCGAGTGCGCTTACCGTCGACGAGCTGCGTGGTAGGGCGCGGGAAGCTCTCGAAGCCGCCGGCACCGACATCGATGAGGAGGTCTTCGACCGTCTGGCTTCGAATCTCGGCTACGTGTCGGGAGATTACCGCGACAGTTCCACATTCGACCGGCTCGCATCCGAGCTCGGGAATACGACGTGCAGTGTGGCTTACCTGGCGATCCCACCGGATTACTTCGACGACGTGGTGACCGGTCTCGCCTCCGTTGGGCTGAACCGCGATGGCCGCCTGGTCCTCGAAAAACCGTTCGGGCGCGATACGGCATCCGCATCCGAGCTGAACCGGATCGTCCACACCCACTATCCAGAAGAACGGGTTTTCCGCATTGACCACTTTCTCGGCAAAGAGGCGGTACAAAACCTGATGGTCTTTCGATTCGCCAACACAATCCTCGAGCCCGTTTGGAACCGTCACTACGTGAGTGGCGTCCAGATCACTCTCGCCGAGGACTTCGGAGTCGAAGGCAGGGGATCGTTCTATGACGACGTCGGTGTGGTTCGAGACGTGATCCAGAATCATCTACTCCAGGTGCTCTCGATACTTGCCATGGAGCCTCCTGCATCGGGAAACGCCGACGCCCTTCGCGGCGAGCGGGTGAAGGTGCTTGCTGCCATCCCCGCCTTGGGTCCCGACCAGATGGTCCGGGGGCAGTATGACGGCTACCGGGGCGAGCGGGGCGTTGCGCCCGAATCCGATACCGCGACCTACGCGGCGGTCCGGCTCCAGGTCGACTCGTGGCGATGGGCTGGTGTGCCCTGGACGATCCGCGCCGGCAAAGGCTTGAAATCGACGGTCACAGAGGCGGTGGTGGAGTTCGGACGCCCACCGCGGCTCCTCTTCGCCGCGAGCGAGGACCAGCCCGGACCGAATCGCCTCACTTTTCGGACCGCACCCGACGTGGAGATAAACCTGTCACTCCAGGCCAAAACCCCTGGTCCCGACATGGTGAGCGGCCCGGTCGAACTGCACCTCCAGCACGACCGGACTCGAGGACGCGACCCGTACGACCGACTCATCGAGGACGCCTTGCGGGGAGATCAGACGCTCTTTGCCCGTCAGGACGAGGTGATGGAAGCGTGGAGGGTTGTCGAAGGGCTGCTCGAAGACGACAAACCCGCATTCCGGTACGACCGCGGCTCCTGGGGGCCCCCAGAAGCAGACGACATCCTCGGTGAGAACGAGTCCTGGGCTACCGGCTGATTCGCACCCCTGGCCCTCCCTGTCGTAAGCACGAGTACTCTCAAAGTATGTCCCGTACACACGATGTACTGAACCAACCGCCCCCTCTAGAGGACTACAACCTCTATCTCACCGACCCCGTCCTCGACCGCGCCATTGCCTCCGAGGGAGGCAAGGAATCACGCGACACCCTCGTCAGGTTCGGCGAACGGGTCGGCTCAGCCGAGGTTTTCGAATGGGGCTTCCTCGCCAATACGAATGACCCCGTTCTCAAGACGCACGACCGTTACGGCAATCGGATCGACGAAGTCGAGTTCCACCCCTCCTGGCATTCCCTCATGGACCTTGCGGTCTCCAACGGACTGCATTCAATTCCATGGGAAGAGGATGGGGGTGACAGCGGCCAGTTGACCCGAACCGCTCTCCTCTACATGTCTTCACAGGTCGAGGCCGGTCACTTTTGCCCAATCTCGATGACCACTGCGGCAGTACCTGCACTCAGGGCCACCCCCTCCATCGCGAGCGAGTGGGTACCCCGGATCGTCCGCCGCTCGTATGACCCCTCGTTCCGGCCGAGTCCGGAGAAGTCGGGCACTCTGATCGGCATGGGGATGACCGAGAAACAGGGCGGATCCGATGTCAGGTCGAACACCACGACGGCTGCGCCGCGCAGCGGTGGAAGGCAAGGAGGGGAATATTCAATAACGGGACACAAATGGTTCACCTCTGCACCGATGTGTGACGCTTTCCTGGTGCTTGCCCAGGCACCCGGAGGTCTATCTTGTTTCTTGCTCCCCCGCTGGACCCCGGACGGGAATCTCAACGGTTTTCAGATCCAACGACTCAAGGACAAGCTCGGGAATCGTTCCAACGCTTCGAGCGAGGTGGAATTTATCGATGCCTATGCCCTCCTGCTCGGCGAGGAAGGGCGTGGCGTCCAGACGATCATCGAGATGGTCAACGGGACACGGCTCGACTGCGTCATGGGCTCGGTTGCCCTTATGCGACAGGCTGTCGCTCAAGCGGGATGGCATGTGGCGCACCGTAATGCGTTCGGATCTCCACTGATCGACAAACCACTCATGCAAAACGTCCTGGCCGACCTGGAGATCGAGACCGAGACCGCCACGTTGATGATGGTCCGGTTGGCAGGAGCATTCGACCGTGCGGAGCTCGACGCCGACGAAGCAGCCTTCAGGCGTATTGCGTTGCCAATCGCCAAGTACTGGCTCACCAAGCAAACGACGGCGGTGGTGCGAGAGGCGATGGAATGCCTGGGCGGCAACGGGTATGTCGAAGAGTCGATCCTCCCGCGCTTGTTTCGCGAATCGCCTCTCAACGCGATCTGGGAGGGATCGGGAAATGTGATCGCCCTTGACTTCCTCCGGGCTGCTAACCGTGAACCGGCCAGCCTCGAAACCTTCTTTGCCGACCTGGAGGCGAATACCGCGGGCAACAAGACCCTGGATGACGCCGTAACCAAGGCCAGGGAGGCGGTGTCCGGCGTGCGGGATCCTGAGGCGGAGGCACGCCGAATCGTCGAGGCTGTTGCGCTGGCCTGGGCGGGGACACTCTGCGCCAGACACGAAGATGACGAGCTACTCGGGGCCTTTGCGGCTTCGCGCCTCGACGAAAGACACGGCATGCAGTACGGGACTCTGGAACCGGGGCTACCTCTTGACGTTCTCTCCCGGCGGACGGTTCCCCGGTTCTGACCGAGTTGCGGGCCAACCGGCGAGGAGCGGCAGGGTGATCATGGCGCGATTCCGAATCGGAACTAATTCCTTGGAACTGAGACTCCGACCGGTGAGTAGGAGTAGCCGGAGCCATCGCTGCCTTGCTTGATCGCTTCCGCTTCGGCCATCATCTCGTGGATGAGATCGGCCTGACGGGCGAATCTCTTCCGGTCGATCGGTCCTGCAATCGGCCGGATGTATCGGATACTGACATGACCGCAAGATTCACAGACGATCCGCTGTAGACCACCGGTGATCGTGGTCAACGTCTCCTCGTGCCGACACAGGTCAG
>DATKCM010000151.1:0-42524 GCA_035513195.1 Acidimicrobiia bacterium
CCCCTTCTCCCCCGTATAGCCGGTGCCCGCCATCCAGATCGGACCGCCACCCCATTGGAAGTGTGTGGTCCGGAATCGCCCGACATGTTGATCGAGCACCGCGTCGAGAGTGTCAGCCGAGTCAGGGCCCTGAACGGCGATCATTGCCGTGGTGCGCTGGAGGTCTGTCACCTCCACCCCGTCGCTCCGGGCGAAAGCGGTCATCACAGAATTCTGGTTTACCGCGTTCGGCATGACCCAATACTCGTCTTCGGATAGCCACCAGACGATCATGTCGTCGACGATCCCGCCAGAATCGTTGAGCATCATCGCGTACTGGGCGCGACCTGGCTCGATGCGGTCGAGGTTGTTGCACAGGATCCGCGATAACGCGCGGGCGGACCCGGGCCCCATCAACGCGAACCGTCCGAGATGGGAGACGTCGAAAAAGCCGACCGAAGTACGCACGGCCCTGTGCTCGGCGAGTACCGACTCGTACTGGACGGGCATCTCCCATCCTCCGAAGTCGACCAACCGGCCTCCGTGCTCGACGTTGAAGTCGTGGAGCGGAGACTGGTTCATCCGGTCAGGCGTTCCCCGCGGTCCTCCAGTCGGACAATGTTCGGGCGTCCCGGAATCCGCGTCGGGGTGGTTACATCATCGAGACTCTCCGGTTCTTCGAGCCCGTACTTGACGACCAGGTGGAGATAGTCGCGTTGATAGAATACCTTGCAGTTCACATCGGGATAGAGCTCGGCGATACGGCGCACTTTCTTGTTCTTCTTTGTGACGAGCTTCTGGTTCATGGTCGTGATCTCTATGAACAGGTCATCTTCGGGAAGGTAGAAATCGGGTGTGAAGAATTGGGTGGGTTCGTCGTCTTTATCCCACGCAATCGGAAAAGAGCGCGGTTCGTACTCCCAGGGCACACCATAGAAATCAAGAAGGAGTGCGAACTGTCGCTCACTGTTGTGAGCGAATTGGACCGCGTGGGCGTTCAAGTGCTCCGTGTTCAGGGTGCGCCCGCCTCGACAGCCCCGGCGTACTCTTTCTGCTCGGGGTAGAGCTGATGGATGTCGCCCTGGACCTCGGATTCGACCGGGCCGATTGCGATTCCGAAAACGCCCTGGCCCCTTCGGAACACATCTACCACTTCTTCCTCGGAGTGGGCCGCGTATATGGTCTGGCCGTCGCTCAACAACGTGACGTCAGCAAGTGGTCGGTCGGACTCCATCTGCTCGCGAAGGATTTCAACCGCCTGACGGATCTTCTTGAGGCTCATCCCTGCATCCAGTAGCCGCTTGATCACCTTGAGCTGTACCACATCCGAGAAAGAATACAAACGCTGTGAACCCGAACCTGTGGCCCGCTGCAAGGAGGGTGTTATCAGTTCGGTCCGAGCCCAATAATCCAGTTGACGGTATGTGATCCCAACCAGGTTGCATACCTGGGGCGCGCGATACCCGAATTCCCGCTCTTCTGACATAAGACTCCTCCGGCTTACAAGGACGTAATTTCGCCGTTGTGAGAAAGGTACCCGCTTCGGGGTGCCGGGTCAACGCTTTCCTGTGGAAAACTCTGAATGTTCGGATCCGGGATCAGGTCGGATCGTCTCCGAGGAAGTCTTCGACAGTGACCTCTTCGAGCAATTCCCTGAACCGGTTGACTTCAGCGTCCTCGTCGTCCTCCTCGAACTCGACTCCCGCATCTTCCATCACCGAATCAAGGGCAAAGACGGGTGTGCCCGTTCGCGCCGCCAGAGCAATTGCGTCGGACGGTCGCGACGAGATGTGAACCTCTCGCCCCCCAGCATCGAGTTCGATATCGGCGAAGTAGACCGAGTCTCGCATCTCCGTGATGGTCACCCGGGTCGCCAACGCGCCGACTGCGTCGAGGACTGATCGCAGCAGGTCGTGGGTGAGCGGTCGCGGTGGCACCACCCCCTCGAGGGCGGTGGCGATGGCCGTAGCGACGTCCCCACCTATCCAAATCGGAAGGTATCGAGGCCCATTGGCTTCTTTGAGAAGCACGATCGGCTGATTCGACGGCAGCTCGACGCGAACTCCCACGATCTCCATCTCGATCAGGTCGCTCTTTTCGGGCATACGTTGAGGTTATCACCACCGGAGACTCAGCCCTCGTCGAACAACTCCCGGGCAAGGATCATCCTGTCGGCGACGAAGGCCTCGATGTCGAGAATTGCCCACATCGAAGGAAGATTCCTGTAAAGCCCCTCCCAGTCGAGCCCGTATCCAACGAGGAATTCGTCACCAACCTCGAACCCGCGGTATTCGATTGGCACGTCGGTCACCCGCCTCCGCGCCTTGTCCAGAAGGCCCACGGTCGCGACCGACCTCGCACCGCGGTTATGCATCATCTGGCGCAGCACCTTCAATGTCAGCCCGGTGTCGACAATCTCCTCGATGATGATCACGTCTCGATCGAACAGCGGACCCGATGTATCCATCGATACCGAGATCCGACCGCTTGCCCCGAACCTGTTCAAGGCAAGGAAGTCGATCTCGCTATGCAGAGCCACGCTTCGGATCAGATCGGCTGAGAAGAGCACCGATCCGGTCAGTACCGAAACGAATACCGGGTCGCGACCCTGGTAGTCGGCCGATATCGCTCTCCCAAGCTCCGCAACTCTCGACTGGATCTCCTCGGTGCTGATCACCTCGGAGGCGAAGCTGTAGCTGCGCATCAGCTGCCGCTGAACCAGAACGTGATGGAGTCCCAGAGCGACTGTGGACTTGTGCTGGGACGGACAATGGTCTCCACAATCGGGCCCGGTTCGGGTGTCTCCGACCCTGCGAAATTCGCTGGCGGATCGAGGAACACCCCCTGGGCGGCGAGATGGACGTATGCCTCGGCATCCCGCGAGACCGTCATCGGCGATGGATCCAACCGCGGGGACCTGGTGACGTATGGATTGCCGCTGCTCAGCATCTCGTAATAGGGCATCTGGCCGAAGGCATAGTCGAGCAGCAGGCGGGCGTCTGAGAAGTGAGCCCTCTGCCCATCGGACCCGAGCAAGACCACATATAGCCGCCGCCCATCGCGCTCGGCCGCAGCAACAAAGGTGAGCAAGGCCTGGTTGGTGAAGCCAGTCTTGACACCGAGCATCCCCGGATACTCACCAAGCAAAAGGTTGGTGGTGCTGGCCACGCGGGGTATTCCTTCGGAGTCGGGCGGAAAAGCGAATGACTGCAAGCCCACGGCTTCAGCGAACGCCGGATGTTGCATTGCCTCCTTCGTTATCACGAGGAGATCGTTGGCCGAGGTGTAGTGGTTGGGTGCGTCGAGACCGTGTGGGTTGGCGAAGCTCGTATTGGTCAGACCGAGCGACGATGCCCGGGCATTCATCAGATCGACGAACCCTTGGAGCGAACCGGCGATGTGCTCGGCCAGAGCCGTGGCCGCGTCGTTTGCAGAATGGACCATTAGTGCCTTGAACAGGTCCGCCACACTGACAGTCTCCCCTGCGACCAGATCGATTTCCTTTTCCCCGGTGGCCGCAGCGGCCGCAGATATGGTCACGTCGTCTGAGAAGTCGGCCATCTCGACGACAAGCAGCCCGGTCATGATCTTGGTCACTGAAGCCATCGATCTCCGCTCTCCTGCGGAACGCGAGGCGATTGTCGCGCCGGCACCATCGTCATACAGCACCCAGCTCGCCGCAGTGGGAATCGGAGCGTCGGGCACGGGCCATGGGTCGGAGACCTGAACCGGGTACGTAAGCGGCGCGGCCTGCACCGCTGGCGCGGAGAGGCCGGAGAAAGCCACCAGAACAGCGACCGTCAAACGGATCAGCCGCTTCATGAGGTCAGGTAACGCCGCAATTCACCATTGAGCATCGCCCGGTGCATCGCCTGCACTGAATCGTTGGACAACGTCAGGACGTCACGAGCTCTCTCTTGTGCTTCTGCATTATTGGCACGTGTCAACGGATCGACCAGCTGGCGAAGTAGCTCGCTCTCACGCTCCACAGCGAGCTTGACTGCCCGCAGATGACGCGGTTCCAGACCCAGCTCGAGCAGCCGGCGCGCCTCGGAGCCGATCACACCGGTCTCCGGCGGGAAGACGTCAGATCCGTCAATTGGGTTGATTATCCGCGCATCGATGAGTTGATCAAGTTGAGTTTCATCGAGGTTTGACCGCTTCAGCAGATCCTCTCTGGTGAGTGGTTCACCCGTCGGCTCAATGGCGTCGCTGTGCTCTGAAGCGGTGGCGGCGTCTTCACCCCGCTCCCACAACGTGAGCTTTGACTTGATCACCTTCAGCGGCAGGAAGTGGTCACGTTGCTGCTGGAGGATGAATCGGATCCTGGCCATCTCGTCGATGCCGAATTGCCGGTATCCACTCGATGTGCGATGCGGATCGACAAGGCCTTGGGATTCGAGGAATCTGATCTTGGAGACAGACACGTCGGGGAACTCGTCCCGGAGCTCGTTGATCACCTCGCCGATGCTGAGGAGATCGGTATCAGACATCGCCGTGTGCGACCACGAAATGGAACCGACCGACGAGTACCTCGTCGCCGGGTGTCAGCGTGGCTGCGTCTACTCTTGACTCGTTTACATAGGTGCCGTTGGTCGAGCCGCTGTCTTCGACGCTCAGTTCCTCCCCGCTGAGCACGAAGCGGCAATGGTGCCTCGACACCGTGACATCGTTGAGGAATATGTCACTCTCCGGGTGGCGGCCGACGGTGGTATTGCCGTCGTGAAGGACAAAGGTGAGACCCGCCCGGGGGCCCTGCTCGACCACGAGGGCATATCCTTCGAATCCGCCCACATGGGCAGCTTCGTCCTTGGTCAACGGGTGCTCGGATCGCCCGCTAAGAGGGACGTAGATGACCGTCGGGTCGTTCTCGACCTCGACGTTGCGTTCGTCCTCGCTCCGGCTTTCCTCGTTCATCTTGCCCCCGATGTTAGGAAGAAATTGTACTCCAGCCTGGAATGACTACTCGGTCAGCTCCCGGTACGCCGCTGCATCCAAGAGAGCCGAGCTATCGAGCTCACCCGCGGACTCGATCTCGACGAGCCACCCGTCCTCATACGGACTCGAGTTGACCAGTTCCGGATTGTTAGAAACCGTCTCGTTGACCGCCACAATCGAACCCGAGACGGGCGAGTACACCTCTCCTACCGACTTGGTTGACTCGACCTCCACCAGGATGTCCCCCTTCTCCACTGTCTTGTCCAGTTCGGGGAGCTCCACATAGACAATGTCACCGAGCTGATCCTGTGCGTAGTCGGTTATTCCGATACGGATCCGACCATCGAGTTCCTTGACCCATTCGTGCTCGTCGGTGTACTTGAGATCCTCAGGTACCAGCATCATTCTCCTCGGTGATTGCATCGGATTGGTGAGGCGACTCTACTCGGAGAAGTGCCGTACGGATGTCTCCGATGTATTCGACCATGACATACCAGTACAGGATTAGACCGAGGACCCCGAAGAACCAGGCGAGCCCTGACATCAGGACTTCGAGGAACCCTGCGGCCGCCAGGTAGAACGCCGGAATCGCGCCGTAAAGAGCGAAGGTCGCTGCTTTCCCCAGGTATCGAACCTGGAGGGTCCCGCCTCCCCTCGACGCCAGATAGACCGTGAGCAGGCCCATAATTGCCTCACGGACGAGCAGGGGGATGGCGATCACCGCCGGGACGACGCCGGCAATCAACCCGCCGACGACGGCGGAGACAATCATCAGGCGATCGGCCACCGGGTCGAGCGCCTTGCCCAGGTTGCTGACCTGGTTCAGCTTCCTCGCCAGGTAGCCATCGATCCAGTCGGTCCAGCCGATGGCGAAGACCAGCCACGCGGCCAGGACGATATCGTCGTCGACGATCAACACCCACCAGAAGGCGCCAACACCGAGCAGCCTGATAAAAGAGACCACGTTGGGGATGGTCAGGATGCGGTTGCTGGCTGTTGTCTCCACCAATCTAGGGTAGCGAAGGGTCGGGCCGGGTCAGGCCGTCATCTCGCAGGCGAGATCAGATGGAAAGCCCCGAGAGAGCCTTGTATTCCACCGAGGCCGGGCAAGGACCCAAAAGTGAGAACGTCGGAGCGGTATGCCTCGACGATCTGGCTGGAATAGAGCGGGAGGTAGGCAAGGTCGCTGGCCTGCAACGCCTCGATTTCCCACAGCAAGGACTGCGCCGTGGCCACGTCGTGGGCGTTCTCGTAGCGCCGGATCAGGTCGTCCATCCTCGTACTCGAGTATCCGGTGTTGTTGGTCTCGGACTCGGATCCGAGCAGGTCACCGTAGAAGGATGGGAGGCCCGGGTTCCCCAACGACCAGCCGAGCAACGCCATGTCGTACTGCAGTGCGCCGCTCTCCCCTCTGGTGAAGGTGAGGTCGATGACGGTATCGAAGTCCGTGGTCACCGTGGTCACCTCGAAGCCGAGCAATCTGACAACTGAAGCTACTTCCTCGGCGTATGACGCCCGGGCAGGATCAAATGAGTCACCCGATGTCAGAATCGTCAATGGTGCCGCCGTCTGACCGCTCAAAGTCAACCCCGATCCTCCGACGAGGCTGCCGTCCACAATCGATGGCCGGGTCGTCCAGGAGTATCCGATCTCCTCGAGGGCTGCAATTTGGGCGGCCAGACCAATCGAGAGATCTGCCGCTGGCTCTCCGATAGCCTCCGCCTTTTCGCTGTCGTTCCATGTCGAGTTGGTGGGCGGAAGCAGTGTGCGGGCCGGTTCCGAGCCTGCGACTCGGCTCGCAAGTTCGGTTCTGTCCAGCATCAGAGCAACGGTCCGGCGAAACTCGACGCTGTTCATCGGGCTGCGGTCCATGTTGAAAGCCAGGTAGCGGATACCGAACATCGGGCTGGCAATTGTGGTCACGCCGTCAACACCATCGAGAAGCTGGCTTTCCTCAACCGTCAATCCGCGTGGCGACAGCATTGTGTGGATTTTCCCCGTCGCCAGGGCGCTCAATGCTTCCGCGGTGCTGGAATAGACGCCATATTCGACGATTTGGCCCTGGCGGCCGTGATAACCGGGATTGGACCGGCTGACCACGGTTGACTCGTCCCACTCCAAAACCTCCAGAGGCCCGCTTGCCGGGTCGCCGTCGGCTCCGAGGGCAAACAACTCGCTCGCATCTTGAGCCGCACCAGCAGGTGTTTCCCAGTAAGCGGCCGACATTATCGGCGCGGTGCCCAGGCCGAACGGCCACACATCGAGACTCGGGCGCCCCGCGAAGCGCACTTCGATGGTCCGGTGGTCAGCGGCCGTCACCGAGATGACTTCATCGGGGAAGGCTGTCGCCCATTGCCCACCCAGGGAAAGACGACGGACCGTGTCGAAAGTGAACGCGACGTCGTCGGCGGTGAGCTCCTGTCCATTGCTCCATCTACTTCCGGGTCGAAGCGGGACCGTCACCTTCCACCCATTCTCATCCCAGGTGGGAGCGATCACCTCGTGAGCAAGGTCCGGCACCAGGGTGAGCGACTCAGAATCCAGCCGGTACAGACTCCCCTTGGTCGCGCTCAACACGTAGGAATCCCAGACGGTCGGAGGAAGTCCGTAGAAAGCCCAGAAGTTGAACGTGGTTGGGGCGCCAAGCAGACCTACCTTGTATACGAGAGGCTCAACGGCTTGGGTCACAGCGACAAGGTTGGATCCTGTCGGGCCCGGAGCCGGGGCCGGAGCCGAATCCGCGGTTTCCGTGATCTCCACGGCAGCTTCCGGGTCACGATTGGCTACCTGGATCACCCCGGCGACCACAAGAGCCAACACAATGATGCTTGCGCCAAGGCTTCTGAGAAATTGATTGGGCATAGCGGGTGGACCTCCCACCTGTGTGATCGGCACAAATGGGGCCCTACTTAACGATGATGAGTGAGGTCGGGATATGAACTATCATCACCCCGACATCCGGGCTGTGGCGCAGCTTGGTTAGCGCGCCGGTCTGGGGGACCGGAGGTCGGGAGTTCAAATCTCCCCAGCCCGACTGATCCTGGTGCTCGGCCTATCCGCCGAGTGCCTGGATCAGCCAGATGACACCCTGGACCAGTCTCCAGCCGAGATACGCCACCACAAGGACGACGGTCACTTTGAACAAGATGGGCGTGGGCATCTCGTCGGCTTCTGATTCGTTCCGATGGTCGGTCACTGTCGCTCGCGCTCCCGCTTGCGGGTGACTATATGGATCGGGTTTCCGGTGAAATCGAAGGCATCCCTGAGCCGGTTCTCGAGGAATCTCAGGTAGTCGTCGCCGAGATCGCCACCGGAATGGAACAGCACAAAGGTTGGTGGTGCGGTGCCGGCTTGCACGGCATAGTGGATCTTCGGTCGGCGGCCCTTGCGCACCGGTGGCAGATGAGCCGACGTCCAATCTCTGATTAACCGATTCAATTGACCGGTACCCACACGGTTCACTCTCGTCTCGAACACCTTGGATACCGCTGCGCCGAGGCGGTTGAGACGTGCACCGGTTGCGGCTGAGAGACGGAGGACCGGTGCCCATGAGACAAAACCGAATCGATCCGGGAGTGATCGCTCGGTCATTTCCCTCTGCTCCTCGTCGAGGGCATCCCACTTGTTGAGAAGGATCACCAAACCCACGCCTGCCTCGACGATCTCACTTGCGATCCTCTGGTCCTGGTGGGTGACTCCGTCGGTGGCGTCGATCATCAGTATCGCCACGTCTGCGTCCTTGAGTGCTTCTCTTGCTCTCACCACCGCATAGAAATCGGCATCCTCGGTGATCTGCGTCTTGCGCCTGATGCCGGCAGTGTCGACGAGTGTGTATTCGACGCCATCGATCTCCACGTCGACATCGATTGGGTCCCGGGTTGTCCCGGGCACATCGGAGACTATGACGCGGTGCTCTCCGACCAGCCGATTGAGCAGAGTCGATTTGCCGACGTTAGGCCTACCCACGATCGCCAGCCGGGGACGACGGGCTGGCTCCGGCTCGCCACTCGGTTCCGGAAGGAGAGAGACCACACGGTCGAGCAATTCGCCCACTCCCCTGCCATGATAGGCACTGATGGGGAATGGCTCATCCAGGCCGAGCGACCACAATCGCCCGATCTCGGCCTCGGCTTTCTCATTGTCGATTTTATTGGCAGCCAACACCACTGGCACACCCGTCCCTCGGAGCGTCGAAATTGCCCCGGTGTCGTCGTCGGAGAGATCTGTAGTGCCATCCACGATAAAGACGACCACATCAGCTCCGGTGAGGGCCGCCTCGGCTTGCTGCTTTATCGACTCGTCAATGCCGGAGTCCGGCTTCAACTCCCAGCCACCAGTATCCACCACGATGAAATTGCGCCCTGCCCAATCCGCATCGAACTGCCGTCTGTCCCTGGTCACCCCCGGCATTTCCTCGACCACCGCTGTCCTCGATCCGATGATCCTGTTGACCAGGGTGGACTTCCCGACATTGGGTCGCCCGACGATGGCGACTACTGGAAGGGCGCTCATTTCAGGCGCTAATCAGTTTCAGCGCTTCAGACGCCGTCCACGTCCTGTCCTGTTCCAGGTAGCCCGTTCCGGTGGGCCCTGGGGCGGTCACGCCCGCTTCGACCAGGTGTTGCAGCGTCGTGACAAAGGCGCGGAGCTGAGGTGGCAACGGGAAGTATTCGGCCTCTTCTGTGACATGCCACAGCTCGAAACCCCGCTCCGGGTCAATGAAGTCGATGACCTCTTCGATCAAGTGGTCGGGCGCGCTGGCTCCCGCGGTCAGGCCCACTACCTTCTTACCCTCCAGCCAGGCCACGTCGATGTCACCGGCCGAGTCGATCCGGTGTGCTTCCACGCCTCTCTCCAGGGCCACCCGAACCAGTGCCTGCGTGTTGGACGAATTCTGGGAGCCGACGACGAGTATCAGATCACATTCGGCACTGAGTTGGCTCACGGCTTCTTGACGATTAGTGGTCGCATAACAGAGGTCCGACTTGCGAGCGGTAGCCAACTCGGGGAAACGGTCGGCTGCATCGGCCATGACCTTCTGCCACTCATGGAGTCCGAGGGTTGTCTGCGCCAGCAAGGCGACCCGTGACTCGTCCCTCGCCTCGAAGTCACCCAGGCCGTTCTCGGGCTCGACAAGGGTGATCGACTCGGGTGCCTCCGCCACGGTTCCCACCGCCTCATCGTGGCCCTGATGGCCGATATAGAGAATCTCATAGCCTTTGGCGGACATCTGCTTCACTTCGTGGTGGACCTTCGTCACGAGGGGGCAAACTGCATCGATAACGACGGCAGCTCGCTCGGAGGCACCGGCAACCACTTCCGGAGCGGAACCGTGAGCAGAGAGCATCACCGGCGACCCCGGGGGCACCTGGTCGATTTCGTCGACGAAGATGACGCCGACTTTTTCGAACGCCCTGACCACCCATTCGTTATGGACGATCTCGTGAAAGCAGTAGACAGGGGGCTCGAAGATGCGCGTCATCCAGGTGAGAGCCTTGATTGCCATCTCGACACCTGCACAAAAGCCCCTGGGCTCGGCGAGAAGTACCCTTTCAACAGTCATTTCCCCGCTCATGGTAGGTCTTATGGGGAGGAAGGCTGGCCGGCAAGATCGACGATCCGGGCCACCACCCCATCGATTGACAGGTCCGTTGTGTCGATGACGATTGCGTCCGCAGGAACGATCAGCGGCGACACTGTACGCGTCGAGTCGATCGTGTCCCGCCGCTCTTGCTCGGCACGCACTTTCGAGACCTTCTCGCCCGTCTCTCCTGCCCGCCTCCTCGCTCTGACTTCGGGTGACGCGTCGAGGTAGATCTTCAGGTTCGCCTCGGGAAAGACAATCGATCCGATGTCCCTGCCCTCAACGACAGCCCGGTCCTCGCGCGTTGCCACCCATCCCCGCTGCCGCTCCACAAGGGCCCTCCTCACTTCAGCATGAGCAGCAACTATCGACACCGAGTTTGTCACCTCGGGAAGCCGGATTGCCTCGCTCACGTCCTCGCCATCGAGATACATTCGATCGCCGACCTGGTCGAAAGAAGTTCGCTCGATGAGATCCGCCATGGCGGGACCACTTCGGGGATCGATCCCGTTCCGGAGCCCCGCGACCGTGGCTGCCCGATAGTAGGCCCCGGTGTCGAGGTGGGGCATCTCGAGAGAAAGGGCCACCAGACGTGACACCGTGCTCTTCCCCGTGCCTGCAGGACCGTCGATGGCGATGATGGCTGCGTCCACGGGTTGCGAGAGTAGACCTCAGAAAGAAGAAATGGAGAGGGGCCGGCCCAGGGGCGTCCTAGATGGGGGTTGTCTGGACAATGGGGGCAATGAACCGGTACGCCCTCTCCGTGCTGAGAAACATAGCAACTCTGGCCGTTGGGCGCGTACAATCCCGTGGGCTTCTTGAGTGATCACTCAGATTTGGCGAGAATCGCCCCCGTAGAACCCAGCCATTCCCAGTATCCGGGCCATGTCTTGTCAACGACGTCGGGGTTGTTGACGGAAATGCCCTCGGCGACCAGGCCGAGCAGTGCGAGGCTCATCGCGATGCGGTGGTCGTTATGACTGTCGAACTCGACCTCGACTTCCCTTCCCGGTTCAACCTCCAGAGAGTCATGGTCGATCGCAACAGTTGACCCGAACCTACTCAGCTCCGCGTATAAGGCAGCGAGGCGATCGGACTCCTTCAGCCGGAGACTGTGGAGCCCGGATATCCGACTTCGCCCGCGGGCGCGGGCGCAGACGACCGCAAGCGCGACTGCTGCGTCGGGCGCCTCCGACATGTCCACATTCACGGGCGAGAGGCTTGCGGGCCCTCTCACGACCACACCATCATCGGTGGATGAAATGGCGCAGCCCATCTCCGCGAGAACCTCGAGAATGAATCGATCCGGATGCTGGCCCGGATCACCAAGTATTTCTATGGTCCCGCCGGTCACCGCTGCAGCACAGGCTGGATAGACCGCCGACGATGCGTCGACGGGCACGGAATAACGCGAGCACTTGTAACCGCCGCTGTCGACACGATACCCATCCCTCGTGGCCGTCAGCTCCGCGCCGAAATGGCGCATGACTTCGGTCGTGAGTGACACATAACGCGAGGATGAGGTCAGGTTCTCTACCACCAGTGTCGTCGGATCCGGTGCAAGCGGGGCGGCAAGGAGCAGAGCCGAAACCACCTGGCTGCTCGTCGAAGCATCGACAGAGAACCGGCCTGATCGGGTTGCCCGGGTCGCGTCCACACGCCACGGATAGGGTCGTAGCACCTTCGCACCACGTCGCTCGAGATTGCTGAACAACGCTTCCATCGGTCGCTCGGGCAACCGCCCCTGTCCCCGCAGCTCCAATGGTGCAGGAATCATTGGTGAAAGGGCGAGCAGAAACCGGGCGGTGAGACCCGATTCACCGACCTCGAGAGGTTCTACAGGGGCCCCGAAGTCACCGTCCACGCCTGCGACCAGCCAGCTGTCTTCGTCAATCTCGAAGGCGACGCCAAGGGCAGAAAGGCATTCCCGCGCACGTCTCGTGTCCTCGGAGTCGAGTGCACCGGCGAGTGTGCTTGTCCCCTGGGCTCCGCCGGCCGCAAACAGGGAGCGGATCGTGTGCGACTTGGAACCCGGTGGTCTGGCAGTCATTTCGGGTGCCTTGGTTGGCGGTGAAATGGATATCGACGTCAAGTCTTTGCGGCTCTCATCAGGTCGACCACTTCGGCGTTGCTCAGCCGCCTCGACTCGCCCGGCTTCAGCGAGGGGTCGGTCAGCGGGCCTATCGCGGTTCGTACCAGGCGGATAGTCGGGTAGCCAATGGCCTCGAGCATTCGCCGCACCTCACGGTTTCTTCCCTCTTCCAATATCAGCTCCACATGGGTTCGACCCCCGTGTTGGTCGACGATTCGGGCTCTCACCGCGCGGGCCTGCCCATCGTCGAGGTCGACTCCGCTCTCGAGCCTCCTCATGTCTGAGACCTTTGCCGTCCCTTTGACCTCGGCAAGGTACTTCTTGTGTATCCCGTACCTCGGATGGGTGACCCGCTCGGTCAAGTCGCCGTCATTCGAGACAAGAATGAGCCCTTCCGAGTCGGAGTCGAGTCGGCCCACCGGATAGAGACGGATGTCGGACTTCACTAGATCGACCACCGTTTGGCGCCCCTGGGGGTCGATTGCGGTGCTGATCACCCCCAACGGCTTGTACAACAAGTGCGTTTCCGTGTCCGGTTTCATCGGAATCGGGGCCCCGTCAAGGGTCACTCTCTCCGAGTCAACGTCGACACGGTCCCCGAGGACAGCCACACGCCCATCGATCGCGATCCGGCCCTTTGATATTGCCTCTTCGGCCGCCCGCCGCGACATCAATCCAGCGTGGGCGATCGCTTTCTGCACGCGGATTCGTTCCGCCATTCCGGCTTCAGGGACCCGGCCGGAGTGAGTCTTCGAGTCCTTCAAGCGCCTGAGCGGGAGGAACGTGATCGGCGAGAGGAGGCAGGTCGGATACTGCGTTGATTCCGAGTTTCTCGAGGAAAAGCGGAGTTGTTCGGTATACCGCGGGGTTTCCGGGCAGATTCAGTCTCTCGACCTCCTCTATGAAGCCGAGCCGCTCCAGTGTCCGCACCGCCGAATCCGAGTCGACTCCCCGAATCTCGGTGATCTGGCTGCGTGCCACCGGCTGTCGATAGGCGACTACCGCAAGGGTCTCGATGGCGGCCGGGGACAACTTCCGCGCTGTGGCCGTAGAACTGAACCGCTCCAGGTACGGATATGCGTCTGAATGGCTGTAGAGACGCCATCCACCTGCTGCAAAACGGACGACCAGGCCGGATTCTCGATCCTCCAGGTCGCTGCGCAGCTCATCGATCAAAGACTCAACCTGGTCGGCCGGAATCTCGAGTATTTCGGCAAGCTCGTTGCTCGGTACCGGCGATTCCGTGACGAACAGGATCGCTTCGATAGCGGACCTGGCCTTCACGACGCCCACTCCGACGTGGCGTCGATTTCTGGGAAGCCGAGATGACGGACTTCGATGGCTGAGAGCCAGTCGTCCTGATGGACTTCGACAAGGCCCCACCTCGCCATCTCGAGAAGAGCGAGGAAGTAGGCGGCGACCTCAACTGGGCGCTGGCAGTGTTCGGTCAGCGTGTCGAAGTCGGAGACCGTCGCATCAGCAACCCTCGCCCGGAGCTCTGCAATTGCCGCCTCCACAGACGGAAGGTCCAGCTCGAGATGGTCAAGGTCCGGCTCGTCAGGCGTCCTGGTGAAAACGCGCAGAGCGATCGTGGCCAGGGCGCCGGCATCGATGGGCAGCTGGACCGCGGCCGGCTGGAGTCGGATCACCTGATCGATCCCCGAAATCCGGGGCACGAAGCGGTTTCCCTCCTGAAAACGGCGGGCGAGGACGGCTGCGACATCCTTGAAAGTGACGCACGCCAGCAACCGGAACAGCAGGCGATCTCTCTCCTCGAGGAGCAACAACTCGTCGTCGATATCGAGATCGCCACGAGACGGAAGAAGTGAGTGGGCTTTAAGTTGAACGAGGGTGGCGGCGATGAGTAGGAACTCGGATGCGACCTCGAGATCGAGTTCGCGCATCTCTTCGACAAATGCCAGATACTCCGAGACCACGTCGGTGAGCCCGATCGTCGATATCTCCAGCTGGTGTTTGGAGATCAGTTGGAGCAGCAGGTCGAGAGGACCCTCGAAAACAGCGGTCTTAACCTGGTATGTCATCAGCTGAGAACAGGTTATCGACGCCTGCGAGCAAGCCTGGCGTTTGCCGGAACATCTGCCTTTTGCAGGAGATCCCAGTCCTCTTCGCCAACTGCCTCGGGGCGAGCGCCGTGATGGTTCCGGGCAAACTCGACTACGAGGGTCGCCGATCCCGCTTCGCTGAGCTCGGCCGCTCCCATCGGGCCATGGTCTCGATAGGCGGCCATCCTCATGCTCAGCGGAACTCTCAGCTTGATCATCAACGAAGCCAGAACCCTCCCGAGCAGGCCCAGCCGAGCTGGTGTCTTGCCGACATCGTGGAGGAGGGCGGCTTTCAATGTTTCCTCCCGATCGACGCTCGCAGCGCGGACGACCATCGCGGCTGCGTAGCCGTGCGCCTGGTCCCTCGGGCTCTGATCGAAATAGAGTCGGGCCTCCTCATCGGACAGCAGTGCCCTCACATCCTGTATCTCCACTTCATCGAGTGGCCGGGCCCTCAGGTAATCGAAGAACCGCGAAGCCAGGTGACCGTACGACCCGGGCATCCTCAGCGCGAGGCTGTCTTGCAATCGATGCAGAGAATGGATTCCGGCCGTGCCTCGAGCCTGGCTTGAGCGATTTCCTTGCCGCAGTTTGCACAGATGCCGTATTTCCCGGCCTCGATCCGCGCCAGAGCGGCATCCACGTCGTCGAGCTGACCTTTGATCGAGTCGACCAGGCCGAGAACCTCGGTTCTTTCAGCGGTCACCGACCCGGCATCAGCGAAGCTGTCCCCGAAGTCGAGGTCGGAACGAAGGTCGCCTGATTCGGCGGCGCCGAGCTCATCCAGTTGGTGGACCAGCCGGACGCGCTCCTCGATCAAGAGGGTTTTTGCTTTAGATGTGTCGAAGGTGCTCATCGGCTCCTCGGGTGGGCTTCCATGTAGATCTCCACAAGATGAGTCGAACTCACTCGTGTGTAGACCTGGGTGGTGCTGATCGTAGCGTGACCCAGCAGTTCTTGGACGGTTCTCAGGTCTGCGCCGCCCTCGACCATGTGGGTTGCGGCGGAATGCCGGAGGACATGCGGTGACACCTTCTCGATCCGGATACCTCCGCTCCGCGCCGCGTCGCGGACAACATTGAACACGGCCTGGCGGCTCAATCTGCGACCGCGCACGCTGGTGAACAGAGGATCGCCGGATTGCTTCCGGCTCACGACGTCGCTCCGATCGGGGAGCCAGCGCGCAATCGCCTCAACGGCTTTGCCCCCCAAGGGGACCAGGCGCTGTTTGGATCCCTTCCCGGTGACCAGAGCCACCCGATCCTCGAGGTCGATGTTGGTGAGATCGAGGGCAACCGCCTCCGAAACACGTGCGCCGGTGCCGTAGAGGAACTCAAGGAGTGCTGCGTCTCTTCTTCCTTTGATAGTGCTCGTGTCCGGTGATTCGATCAGCTTGATGACCTCCTCGATGGTCAAGGCTTTTGGCAGCGGGTCACTCTGCTTCGGGCTGTCGATCAAGAGAGTGGGGTCTTGTTCCCTCATGTCTTCTGCGACCAGGAACCGATGCAGCCCTTTGATCGCAGCGATCTTGCGGGCAACGCTGGTGGACGCATATCCGCTCTGGCGTAGCGCGGACACATATTGCTCGACAGCCGCCTGGTCAGGTTCCCTGCCATCGAGGAACTGCTGGTACTGAGCGAGGTCGCTCTCGTATGCAGCGATGGTGTTGGCGGCGAGGCCGCGTTCGACCCGAAGCGAAACCAGATACTCATCGATACCTGAGGCGAAGGCCGCCCGGGAGCTCACTGCCTGGCGAGCGCTTCGCTGACGGGCGTGTATTCGGATTCGAGGCTGGCAGCAACACCGGCATGACAGATCATGTCCCCCACGATGTTGACGCCGGGTGCGAGCTCGGGATGATCGGCGAGCGCCTGTCGAACTCCCTTGTCGGCCAGCGAGGTCGCATAGCGGAGGGTGGCGTTGGTCAGCGCGTAGGTCGATGTGTGTGGCACAGCCCCTGGGATATTCCCGACGGCGTAGTGGACGACGTCGTCGACGGTGTAGGTCGGATCGGCGTGGGTGGTCTCGCGCGAGGTCTCGAAGCAGCCGCCCTGGTCGATGGCGACATCGACCAGCACGGAGCCCTTCCTCATCTGTCGCACCATGTCCGCAGTCACCAACTTCGGCGCGGCAGCACCAGGGATGAGGACTGTGCCAATCACCAGGTCGGCACCGAGGACCTGCTGTTCGAGGTTCAGCTTGTTCGAGTGGACCGTCACGATTCGCCCCTGGTACAGCGAGTCCAGGTGACGCAGCTTGTTGAGGTCGTTGTCGAGAACTATCACCTCTGCCTGCATCCCCATCGCGATCACCGCCGCATTCGATCCGGCAATTCCTCCACCGATGACGACGACCTTCGCCGGGGTCACGCCGGACACCCCACCAAGGAGTATCCCCCGCCCACCGTGGGCTTTCTCCAGGAAATAGGCTCCGGCCTGGGTGGCCATTCGCCCTGCGATCTCAGACATCGGGGCAAGAAGGGGGAGGCTCCGGTCCGGGAGTTGGACAGTCTCGTAGGCGATCGCGACAATCCCCCGCTTGAGGAGACGTTGTGCCATGTTCGGGTACGCAGCCAGGTGCAGGTACGTGAATAGAACCTGGCCCTGGCGGAACATCTCGATCTCGCTGTCCTGTGGTTCTTTCACCTTGACGATCATGTCGGCGGATTCGAATACGTCTGAGGCATTGGTGACGACCTCGGCGCCCTGCTCCCGGAACTCATCGTCTGAGATCGTCGAACCTTCACCGGCCCCGCTTTCGACGAGAACTCGATGACCGCGTTCGGTCAACTCACGGGCCCCAACCGGGGCCAGAGCGACGCGGTGCTCAGCGGTCTTGATCTCTTTGGGAACTCCGACAATCAACTGACGATCCTCTCTCCAACGACTCTGCCACGACGGGTTTGAGAACACTTTGGAACCCGGCTCGACAAGCCTATTCGACTGCGACTTCCTCCGAAGGCTCCACGCGGAACTTGCCGGCGGCAACCTTCGCCGCAGCCTGCGCCAGACCGGCAAACAGGGGATGGGGGTCGTCAGGGCGCGACCTGAACTCCGGGTGAGCTTGAGTCGCCACGAAGAAGGGATGATCGATCAACTCGATGTACTCGACAAGATGGTCGTCCGGAGAAAGCCCGGAAAGCCGCATCCCCGCCGACTCCAGATCCTTGCGGTATCTGTTGTTGACTTCCCACCTATGGCGGTGCCGCTCGTAAACCAGCGAATCGCCGTACAGCTTGCGCACAATCGATCCCTCCGCCAGTTTCGCCGCGTAAAGACCGAGACGCATCGTCCCGCCCATGTCCTCGACATCCTCCTGGCTTTGCATGAGGTCGATGACCGGGTGAGGAGTGGTGGCGTCGAATTCGGTCGAGTTGGCGTCGACGTAGCCCAGGACTCCCCGGGCAAACTCGATCACGGCACATTGAAGGCCGAGGCAGAGACCCAGGAATGGAATTCTGTTCTCACGGGCGTAACGGATTGCCTGGATCTTCCCTTCGACTCCCCGATACCCGAATCCCCCCGGCACGACGATGGCATCGAGGTCTTCGAGGTAGGACTCGGCAAGAAGGCCGGTGAGCTCGTCTGATGGAATCCACCGGAGGTCGAGCTTCAATCCATTTGAAGCCGCTCCGTGTCGCAACGCCTCGGCCACCGAGAGATAGGCATCGGGTAGGTCTACATACTTGCCCACGACACCCACCCGGATGATCTCGGTCGCCCCTCGCGCCTTCTCCACCATGGCCCTCCAGTTCTCCAGATTGGGCGGCCCGGTGACAAGCCGAAGACGATCACAGACAACGTCGTCGAGTCCCCCGTCGTGGAGAATCAGAGGTACCTCATAGATGTCCGAAGCGTCAGGGGCTGCGATGACGGCGTTCGTGTCCACATCGCAAAAGAGGCTGATCTTCTTGACGACGTTGTCGTCGATCTCCCGATCGGAGCGGACAATTATCACATCGGGATGGATGCCCTTGCTGCGCAATTCGGCAACCGAGTGCTGAGTTGGCTTGGTCTTCAACTCCTCAGAGGTCGATATGTAGGGGACCAGGGTGACATGGATGAAAAGCACGTTGGCACGTCCGACGTCGTTGCCGTACTGCCTGATCGCTTCGAGGAAGGGGAGGCTTTCGATGTCGCCAACCGTGCCGCCCACTTCGGTGATGACAACATCGACGTCGCTTTGCTCACCAACGCGACGGATCCGGTCCTTGATCTCGTTGGTGATGTGAGGTATGACCTGGACGGTGTCGCCGAGGTAGTCACCCCGCCTCTCTTTCTGGATCACGCTCAGGTATACCGATCCAGAGGTCACGTTGGACGTACGGCGTAGATTCTCTCCGGTGAAACGCTCATAGTGGCCGAGGTCGAGGTCAGTTTCACCTCCGTCATCCGTGACGAAAACCTCGCCGTGCTGGAACGGGTTCATGGTCCCGGGGTCCACATTGATGTAGGGGTCGAGCTTCTGATTGACCACGTTCAAGCCACGGGCTTTTAGCAATCGACCGAGGGATGATGCAGCGATGCCTTTGCCGAGGGACGAGACGACGCCACCGGTCACGAAGATGTACTTGGTGTCGGAGGGTTGGTGCTCAGAGCGGATTGTTGGCGCCGATTCTTCCGAAAAAAGTGACCCGTCCATGACGGGATGCCAGCGTAGCACGCAGCGCGGGAGAAACCATCTTTGTCACTTCCCGCTCAGTTCGAGGAGCTCGACTGCCGCTTGCTGACCGCGTTCGCTCTCGGGCAGACCTGCGATCATCCGTGACAGCTCCTCGAGGCGCCCTGTGCCCGACACCCGGGCAACTGATGCTTCCGCGTCCGTCCGGGCAATCACATAATGGGTGTCAGCAAATGCAGCCACCTGGGGAAGATGGGTGACGCACAGGACCTGCCTGCTCACCGCCAGGTCGGCCAGCTTGCGCCCCATCGCCAGGGCTGTGGCTCCCCCGATCCCGGTGTCCACCTCGTCGAACACCAACGTTGTCTCATCTGATGTCGACGTCGAGAGGCTTATGGCGAGGATCAGCCGGGATAATTCGCCTCCGGAAGCCACCTTCGTCAGCGGCCCTGGCTGAAGGCCGACATGGGAGGCAAAGTGAATCTCTACCCGATCGGCACCGGAAGGCCCCGGCTCGACATCCTCGAAGTGGATTCTGACGGTCGCTGAATCGAGCCCTATTTCTCCGAGATGAGCCATCATCTCTTTCGAGATCCGATCGGCAACAGTGTGACGCATCATGCTGAGAGCTCTCGCCTGCTCGTCAACGATCGCCCGCGCGTCTTCCATCTCTTGATTGATCGATTCCGCCCTTGCCAGCAGCCCTTCGACTTCGATGGCCCGCTCCCCCGCCTTGCTCCCAAACGCAATGATTTCGTCGACTGTCTTACCGTACTTCCGCTTGAGGTTGCCGAGGAGGTTCAGTCGCTCCTCGATCACCGCCAGAGACCCCGAATCGTCTTCGAGATCGTCAACACTTCCGGCCAGTTCACGATTCAAGTCTGTTGCGGATATCGCAAGAGACTCCGCAGCGGCAGCCAGGGAGACGGCGCCGGCGTCGAGCGATTCGATCTTTCGCATGCGGGAAACCAATTCTCCCGAAGCGTCGTCAATGCTGGAAGCTGCGGTGATCGCTGCGGCAAGGTGCTCCCGGATCTCGGCGGCGTTCCGCAGCCGTTTCTCCTTTTGCTCAAGGACGTCATCGTCACCAGGCGCGAACCCCCCTTCGGTGATCTCTTTGTGCTGGTGATGCAGAAGGTCGAGCTCGCGCGCCAGCTCCGCGCCGGAGCCACCGAGTTTCGCCGCCTCCTCGAGTCTCTCCTGGAGTGTCCGCCAGGCAACGTGGTAGGAGTCAAGGAGTTCCCGGCTCTCTCCGACGAGATTCGAGTCGACCATTGACAGAATGTGTCTTGGCTTCTTCAGCTCCAGTTGGTCGTGCTGACCGACGACCTCGACCAGCGAGCCGACGCGGCCCGCCAATGCCTCGACTGACGCAACCGTGCCGTCGAGATACGATCGGCTTCTACCACTAGCAGGCACGATCCTGGTTACGCCAAGTTCACCCTCGGAGACAAACAGCCCGTCGGCCTGTGCGCTGTCGCCGAACGGCCCGACGACGCTTGCATCTGAGTTCTCTCCAAGCAGGAGTCGCAGGGCGCCCAGGAGCAGGGTTTTCCCCGCACCCGTCTCACCGGTTATCACTGTCAAACCTGGCCCGGGGTCGATCTCTGCATCGCGGATGAGCCCGAGATTGCGCGCACGCAGGTGCTCCAGCATCAGGGCAGGCTGAACTTGGTCTTGACCTGAGCCGCGAACGACTGCGAGTCGAGTGTCACAAATTGAGCGGCCCGCGCACCCGGCCGGATGACCACCGTGTCCCCGGATCCGATTTGGCCCAGGTCCGTCTTGTCGACACTCACTTTCACCGCCCGATCCCGTGTGACCCTGACCACGACCTCCTGGTCGGGCTCGATGACAATCGACCGTGAGAAGAGCGAATGGGCTGCCACCGGGGTCAAGACGAATGCCTTCAATGCTGGTGAGACCAGCGGGCCTCCAGCTGAGAAGGAATATGCCGTGGAACCGGTCGGTGTGGCAACGATGAGCCCATCAGCCCGATAGTTCACAAAGTCCACCGAACCGATCCTGACATTGAGCTCGATGAGGCGTTGACTATCGACCTTCTCGATCACAACGTCATTGACCCCGATCGCTGTTCGATCGCCGATGGTCGCAGCGACCGTCATCCGCATATCCACTCCATAGTCGCCGCCGGCCAACCGGTCCACAACCGCGGCGATGTCGTCAGGCTCGGCTGCGGTCAGGAAGCCGATCGTGCCGAGGTTGAAGCCGAGAACCGGCACATCCATTTCCACGGCGCTGGCCACGGCTGTCAGCATGGTGCCGTCTCCACCCACAGCCACCACCATGTCCGCACCGGTCGCCTCGTCATCGACTCCAACTCCGCGCGACGCGAACTCGGCCACCAGCCGGTCGGCGAAGTCGCGGGTTTCGGCGCTTCCGCGGCGAACGTGGAGACGGACCTTCAATCTCCATCCACTTCTTCGAGCAATGCGCTGAGCATCTCCGCCAGCTCAGCGGCAGGTTCGGGGAGATCGGCAGGGTCGAGCTCGGCTATCTCCCGGAGCTTCTCCTCGATTTCGGTGATGGTCTCATCGGAAATGTCCATGTTTGATTATTGCTCATCTCCGTACGCGATTACGAGATCGACGGCGGCACTTAGGTTCTCGACCACATGGTCGGCCCCCCGGGCATCGGTGGCGGCTCCGGTCACCCCGGTCAAGACGAGGACCGAGGTCCAGTCCGGTTCGTTGACAGCCATGGCGATATCGGTGTCGGGACGATCGCCTATCACCCACGCCCTGTTCACATCACGGCTCCGAATGAGATCGGTGATTGGCTTGTGTGGTTTTCCGGCGACGACTGGATCCACTCCCGAAGCGCTCTGAATCGCAGCAACCATGGATCCAGCTCCGGGCATTATCCGGCCGTGGGCAGCCGGAAACGTCGGGTCCACATTGGTAGCGATGAACAGAGCACCATCACGTATCGCCCGGGCCGCCCGGTCGAGCACTCCGTAGTCGAATTGCCGGTCCAGACCGACGACAACACAGTCGACTGCGGAGTCGTCGGCAACGACTTCCAGATCTGCCGATTCAAGGGCCTCGCGGATGCCGTCCCCACCAACAACCAGACACTTCGTCCGGCCGTCCGGCACGAGGGCGACGGCTGCCCGTGCCGAAGTGACGACGTTTTCAGGATCGGGCCTGTGGCCGACCAGAGCCTCGAGCTTGTCTGCCACCTGGGATTCGGTGCGCGACGAGTTGTTCGTGACAAATAGAGTTCTGAAGCCGGAGCGGTCGAGACGCTCGAGCGCGTCGGCTGCACCCGGCAGAGCGACGTTACCGCGGTAAACAACACCATCAAGATCGCAGATAATGGACGGGCGCTCGGCAGACTGCGGTCCGGTCACTGGCGGCCGAATCTGTCAAGAATCTGCACGTAGAGCGTCAGTGTTTTCTCCACCGCCGCCACCGAGACCCGCTCGTCGTTTCCGTGGAACAAGGCGAGCATCTCAGAGAAAGCCATACGCTCGTCAAAGAGACCGACTCCATAGGCGATGGTTCCCTTCGCCCTCCAGAATCTCGCGTCGGTTACGACTGTCATCATCGCCGGGACCAGGCGGCGATGTCCTTCGATTGCCTCCACCGAGCTGGCAATTACCTCCCAGAGATCTGAGGGTCTGGGCGAGAAGTTCGCATCGAAGTCCATCACCGGTTCGAGCTTTACGTGGTCGGAGGCAGAGCCCATCGCCTTGTTCAGGTAGACATCGATGTCGTTCCTTCCGGTGCCGGGAAGTGCCCGGATGTCAACTTCGGCGCGAGCGGAGTCGGCAATTGTGTTCGCCTTGGTGCCGGCGACCATCCGGTTGGGCGAGACGGTGAGGTGGGTCGCGGCGTGGGCGTATCTGGCGAAGGTCGGGTCGGCCACCGCCAGCCGGTCGATCGCCTCGTCGACCTGCTCGGGGTCGACCAGCTGCCGGGCCACGTTTGGGTCGATCCTGAGTGACTCGACGAACTCGCGCCACTCCGGTGTGATCGAAACGGGCGTGTCGGACTGGAAGATCCCGTGTAGCGCCGACGACATCTTCTCCAGTGCATTGTCGGCGCCGTAGGGAGCCGAGCCGTGGCCCGGAGTGCCGCCGGTGCGGAGAACGGTCCAGAACAGGCCCTTTTCGCCAATCGACACCGGGATCATTTCGCCCTCAGGTCCAGGCAGAGGTGGATAAGCAACTTCGGTCAGTAGATAATCGGCACCGACAAGCCCCCAGTGATTCTCGACGAGGGCCTGCGCACCGTACTTGCCGCCGGACTCCTCGTCGGCAACTGCTGCGAATATCAGATCCCCGGCAGGCCGTTTCTCACCGGTTATATACGGTTTCGCCGCCACCGCCATCGCCGAGGTCACGTTGAGCATGTCGAGTGCGCCCCGTCCGAAGACCCAACCGTCATTCAGTGGCGCGTCAAAGGGATCAACAGACCATGAATCGCGGTTGACCGGGACCACGTCGAGATGAGGAGCAAAGGCAAGTGATGGCGCTTCAGCATCCGTCCCGGCTACGCGGTAGACCAGTGACTGACGTCCCGGGATCGGCTCGATCACTTCCCCGTCCTCCCCGAAGAACTCCTGCAAGGTCTTCACCGACTTGGCCTCATTGCCGCTCGTCGGGGAGCCGTCGTTGACACAGGCGTTGGAAATCAGGGTTTGCAACAGCTCAATAACCTGACTCATCCTCATCCTTGATCTCGACCAGGACGTCGAGCAGTTGGTACATAGTCGCTGGCATGTCCAGGTCGTAGGCATCTTCGATGTTGAACCATTGCGCGTCGATCGCCTCGTCGGAGGGAGCGAGCTCGCCCCCGATCGCCTGTCCCAGGAAGTCGATCAGGACGAGGTGATGGTCATCTTCGATCGACTCCCCCACCCAGATCACCTCGTCGAGCTTTACCAGGAGCCCGGTTTCCTCGCGGACTTCCCTGGTGGCGGCTTCCGCCAGAGATTCTCCGAGATCGACCTTGCCGCCAGGAACCGCCCACAACCCGCGGTGTGGCCGGTGGGCACGTTTGATCAGGAGGAGCTCGTCTCCCTCCACGATCGCCACTCCGGCGGCGACAACCGGTCGCTCATTCACGGTTGTCATCATGATGCATCACGATCGACCGGGCACTGAACCCGCCCGCTTCGAAGAAATTCTTCGCCAGCCGGTGCCCGGGAAGGACGTGGGCATCGAATTTGGAGATGCCCCGCTCGCGCAGGATGTCCAATGCGAGATCCCGCATCGCTTCGCCGACAGAAACCTGTCGCGCCTCGAGCTCGACGAAAACAAGCCGGACCGAACCTATCCGTTCCCCTTTCGCCTGGGGCAGCAGCGACTCCACACGGGCGAGGAGGAAGCCAAACGGGTATCGGGAGACCATCCCGAGTATCACCAGAGAGTCTTCGTCGGCGAGAGCAGTCTCAAAGGCGTCGTCGACAGGCTCCGGAAGTCCGTCAGCCAGCGGCCACATGGTGTGGAGATCGAGCATTTCCTTCTCGAGCTCGCGATAAAGCTCAACGAGGACCGGAATGTCGTCAATGGTGGCGAGTCTTGCGGTGATCATCTATTCCAGAACGCTAACCGACGCTTCCATCTGGCATAACCCCACCGGGTTACCAGCCTCATTGCCTCCTTGACGATGTCAGGCCCCATCTTGGAAGTCCCTTGCGCCCGATCCCTGAACGCGATGGGCACTTCGACAATCTCGAGTCCTGCCTGCGCAGCGCGCCATGCCATCTCGACCTGGAAGCCGTAACCTGATGCCTCGGCGGAGCTGTAAGGGAGACGCTGCAAAGCTTCGGTCTTGAAGGCGCGGAATCCAGCCGTGGCGTCCCTGACCTCAAGGCCGAGCATGAACCTGGCATATATGTTTCCGCCCCGCGAGATCAGGCGCCTGTGTAACGGCCAATCGGGCGTCGAACCTCCAGGAACATAACGTGATCCGATCGCCAGGTCGGCGCCGTTGTCGATTGCCTCGACCAGCCGCGGCAGGTCTTTGGGGTCATGAGAGAAGTCGGCATCCATCTCCACGATGACTTCTGCACCGTCTTCGATGGCCCGGTCGAAACCAGCGGCATAGGCGGGCCCCAGACCCTCTTTGGCATGTCTTTGCAGCAGCGAGACCCTCGAGTCGCTGGAGCTCAGCCTTCTTGCCAGGTCGCCGGTTCCGTCGGGAGAATTGTCGTCGACTACCAAAACCCGGTAGCCCTGGTGGGTCACCGCCGGGACGATATGAGCGAGGTTCTCTCTCTCGTTATACGTCGGGATGACAACGACTACCCGCTCAGTCGGCACAATCAGCGCAGAGCTGCTTCCGTTTGTTGGCCAACTGGCTGGTCCGTTTCAGCATGAAGCAGGACTGGCACACGAACTCATCTGCCCGTTTCAATTGCGTATCGACGTTCATGGTCAGCTCTTCTCGCCTGATCGCCCTCAGAACCTCCACTTCATCGACCAATAGGTTGTCGTTCTTCTCCTCGTCGAGGAGCTGAAGCTCCTGAGTTTCGAGTTCTTCGAGGGCCTCGGTCGTCTCCTCATCCTCGTCGTCGTCGTCATCCTCGTCGTCGGCGTCGTAGCCGGGTGCATCGACGTCTACGTCGTCTTCGAACTCGTCGAGGTCCGGCTCTTCGATGTCATCCTCTAAATCAACGTCGAGCTCGGCTTCGTCGAGGTCTTCGGCATCGATATCGGCGTCGTCGAGGTCGAGATCCTCGTCATCCACCGATTCGAGTTCCTCGACTTTGGTGTCAGGTTTCTTCTTGGCCATTGCTTTTCCCCTCTTGAGGCGCCGAGAGTATACGTAAAATCAAATCTTGAGATTGACTGCCGCCGGGATAACCCGGCCGGAGATATCGGTATTCCCGAGGTAATCGCCGTCTGCTTCCACCGGCCAAACCGGGCTCACCGTCAACTCGAATTCGGCGACCGCCAATCTCCGTACAGCTTTGTCACCGAGATGGGTACCTTTTACCATCTTTGGCACCAAAGCGGGTGCACTGCGCTTCGGTGTGTTGATGATCTGCACATCGAGCACCCCGTCTATCAGGGTCGCTTGGGGCGCCACATTCCAACCACCAGCGAAAAACTGTGCGTTGGCAAAGATCACCGCTAGCGCTTCACTCTCGATCGTTCTCTTCTCTGTCACAAGGGTTATTTGTGCCTTGGGAAATCTCGGGAGGCGACCGGCGAAGGCAAGAGGATACCGAGCAGACCCCATGCGACGGCTCAATCGAGGGGCGGTTTGGGCTGCGGCTGCGCCGACACCGGATTGGGCCACATTGACGAAGTACCTCCGGCCCCACTCCCCCTGCAGAAACGGGACATCGATCGCGTAGATCTCAGTACCCGACAGATGCCTGGCCGCCTCACCCAGGTTCTGCGAGATCCCGAAGGTGCGGAGCAAGTCACATCCTGTGCCTGCGGGGAGGACACCGATGACGGGTTTGTCGCCGATGTCGAGGGCCATCAGGGTGTCGACCGCCAGGCTCACCGTCCCGTCCCCACCTACGAGGGCGAAATGGGTCCTGCCATCCTTGGCCTCCGACTTCAGCATCTCGATCATCTCGGCCGGTGTTTCCGGAGTGACCATGTCGAATTCGACCCCGGCGAAGGTCACCGCATCGCGGACTGCCCCCGGAGACACACGGTGGCGCCCGGCCCACGGGTTGACGGCGACCAGCCAGCGTCTCACCCGGCGCCCTGGGCAGCCACCACACCCCTGTCGAGCCCCTTCAACGCTGTCTGGCACTCTTCGTTCATGTCGGGAGCGATGTCACGGATCTGTTTCAGGAGGTCGACGAGTTGTCGGCTCACCCGGACAAAATCCCCTGGCGCCATCGCTCCCGTCGATATCGACTCGAACCCATGCCCCGATACCCAGTTGTACGCCTGATGGGCGAAACCGGGATCGGGCCGCCTCGTTGGAGTGAGGCGAGCCATTCGCTCCCGCTCGACCAGATCTGCCCATATCTCTTCCACCCGGTTCCAGCGCGACTCGAGTTCCGGGTTTGGCCAGTCCGCCGGGGAGACCTGATCACTGCGAGGCTCGTAGACAAACGAAGAGAGAAGTGAAGCGAGCTCGTTCGGCTCCAGCGTGTAGAAGACTCCCTGCTCAACGCATTCGGTCAGCAACAGATCTGATTCGTTGTAGACACCGCGCAATCGCTGCCCGCGCGGGGTGAGGCTCCAACCGGATACATACCCCATGTCCTCCAAGAGGGAGGTTATCGAGTGAAACTCCTCCACCAGCCCGAAGCCGCTGGATCGGCGGGCGGCACGATACTGCTCGAGCTTGCGTTCGAGCTTCTTGGCGCGCCGCGCCGCAGCGAGATGACGGGGCGCATCGGGACAACTCGCCACCGGGTGGGAGTGCTCGGCGCGGCCCGTCCCCCTGCCGGGGTTGGACGCCGGAAGGTTTCTCAGAGCGCGCAGGGTGTCCTGAATGAACCTCCGGTCCTTGGGACGGATAGGTCGAGCCAGCTCCAAATCGGCAGCGAGCGAACTCCCGGCGACAATCTCCCTGAAGCCAATTGTTGAGACCCGTCCCGAAGTAGACAGAATGAGGTAACGGGCTCCGTCCTTCTTGGGTAGTCGCTTCAGCACCACATATCGTCCCTGGCGCCCACCGCCCGCTACGTCGACGACCGAGCCCTCGCCGAGCCCGGATGCGATGTTGTCCGCATGGGGTGAAGGTTGTGACGACTCGACCAGAGCCAGGTATTCGTCGATCGACCCAAGCTCGCATCGTGAGCGATCGATTTCCGTTGCGTACTGTGACTCGAGGGCATCGATCGTTCTCGCTGCCTCGTGTCTTGCCCCCTCACGTTGATATGCGGCGAAAGAGGAGGCGAGCAGTTCCTCGGCTTCCGCCTCCTCGTAATTCGCAACCAGGTTTGCCGTCATGTTATAGGTGGGGCGGAAACTCGATGTGAGCCCATGACTCCCGACCGCGGCTATCCCGGTCACACTGGAAAACCGAACAAACCGGGAGTGGAGGACGACTCCGTAGCCTTTGACATCTATACCCCGCCGGCCCGCGCGTCCGGTGAGCTGGGTGTAGTCCCCGGGGCGCAGCAGTTCGTGAGTTTCCCCGTTGTACCTCGACAGGTTCTCGATGATCACGCTCCGGGCAGGCATGTTTATTCCCAGGGCAAGGGTTTCAGTGGCGAACACGACCTTGAGCAGACCGGATTCGAAAAGCTCCTCCACGGTCTCTTTGAATGCCGGTACCAGACCCGCGTGGTGGGCCCCGATTCCTTGTTCAAGGGCAAACGCCCACTCGTTGTACCCGAGCACTTTCAGATCGTCATCCTCGAGGTGTGCAGTTCTGGTTTCTGCGATTTCGATAATCGCCTTCCGCTCCTCCGGGTCGGTCAATCGGACGCCAGCCTCGGCAAGCCTCCTCGCAGCTGAATCGCAGCCGGCGCGACTGAAGATGAAATAGATCGCGGGCAGCATGCGCTCTGCGGCGAGGCGCTCGATGGTCTCGGTCCGGTTCGGCGTCGTGAACCGTTGCTTCCGTCCCCTTTCCAGCCCCAACATATGCTCGATCCTCGGATTCGGCCGATGGCGCCCATCCTGGCTGACGAAGGTGGGGAGGAGATGAAGCGTACGGGCGCCGACTTTGTCCTTGATCATGTACATCGACTCGAGGGGCACGGGCCTGTGATCGGTCGAGATGAGGCGGGTCGATCCCCGGCGCTCGCCGACCCACGCCGCGAATTCCGCATTGTTCGACACTGTTGCTGAAAGACAGACAAGCTGCACATGCTCGGGGCAATGGACGATCACCTCCTCCCATACCGCGCCTCGCATCCGATCCTGCAGATAATGCACCTCGTCGAGGATCACGTATGAGACACGGTCGACCCTGGTCGCGTCGGCGTAGATCATGTTTCGGAGGACCTCGGTGGTCATCACGACGATGTCGGCATCGCCGTTGATCACGTTGTCCCCGGTCAGCAGGCCGACTCTCTCCGGGCCATGTACAGCCACCAGGTCTCCGTACTTCTGATTCGACAGCGCCTTTATCGGGGTCGTGTAGAAGACCCTTTTCCCGTCGAGTAGCGCCAGGTAGATCGCGGCGTCAGCCACCAGCGTCTTCCCGGAGCCGGTGGGGGCCGTCACCACCACCGAGTGGCCGTCTTCGATCGCCTGGCCGGCATCGATCTGGAACTGGTCAGGTATCAGCGACAGGCTCTCCCAGAAATCGGTGAGCCGATCCCTCATTTCCGTAAGGTCAGCCGCACGAGCCAATACGTGGCCTCATACATCAGATAGAGCGGGCCGGACAGGATCAGGAGGGTGAACGCGTCGCCGCTGGGTGTGATCAAGGCGGCGCCGATGACGATGATCACAATCGCCCAGCGACGGCCCCGCGCCAACTGCTCTGCGGAGATGACGCCGGCGGCGGCGGAAGCATACAGAAACACCGGGTAGAGGAACGCGAGGCCGAAGGCAAGCAGGAACCTGAGCGTGAACGAGTAGTACTGGCCTATTTGGAGATCGGTTTCGACGCCAGGGAAGATATCGAGGAGAAACTCCAACCCCCGGGGCAGCGCCCAGTACCCGAACCCCACTCCACCCACGAAGAGGACTACCAGCGAAGCGACGATTGGAATCGCCCACTTCCGCTCCTTGTTGGTCAACGCCGGGTTGACAAATGCCCAGATCTGGTAGAGGACCACCGGGCTGCCGATGAGGATGCCGCCGAACAACCCGATCCGCATCAGCACACCCCATTGCTCACCAACGGCGAGGGTCTGCAGGCTGGAATCGGGTGCAGCGCGGTCGAAGGGTCCTTCAAGAATTTCGGTGATCTGTTCGGCGAATATGAGCGCTACGGCTCCTGCGGCGACCACAGCGATCGCAATCTTGACCAGACGCCAGCGGAGCTCCTCCAGATGGCTGAGGATCGACTGAGGCCGGTCTGCGGTCACGTTGTGCCCTCATCACCCTCATTGTCGTCATCGGCTTGTTCTTCGAGCTTCTGGCGGGCCTCGATCTCTTCGAGATCGGCCATGGCGTCGGCCGGAGTCGGCCCGGAAAGCGGTTTCGGACCTTTCCAGTCCAGGCGGCTCACGCCGACCTCATCGATGCTTTCGCGCGCTTCTTCAAAAGGCTTTCGGATCTCCCGATTAACCGCCCGCAATTCATCCCCGGCGGCCTTGAGATCGGAGACCTCGGCCTCGAGCCCCTCTCTCACTTCACGGGCCGCCCGACGCAGTTCCGTGGCGTACTGCCCTGCCTTTCGCGCCAGATCGGGTAGACGGGATGGACCCAGCACTACCAGCGCAACAATCAGGATGATTATGAATTCGCCACCTTGGAGCATGGAACCGATAGTAAAGCCCCCCAAAAGAGAAGTGGCGACTCCCCCAGAAGTCGCCACTTTTCAATTCGACGGGGTTCTGCCCTGAAAGCCCGTCGAGGCTTTGCCGAGATCAGCCGGCCAGGAGACGGAGGGGATCAGCCTCTGTCTCGAGGGCGGTGCTGAAAGCAACGATCTCGGCTTCAGTGATCGGGTCTGGATTGACGACCTCGTAGGCCACCCCCGTTGCCAGAAGCACGCTCACAACTCTGGAGTTGGCGGGCCGGCGCTGTTGTGAAGTGCAAGTAGGACACTTGAACCTGTAGTCGCCTTCCCTCCCTCCGGGACGCAGCTCCAGCGCCACATCGTCCGGTGTGAGATGTATGTCGCCGCAGTGGCCACATGTTGTCTTGATGGTTGTCATTCCAATTCTCCGGTCACCCATATATCTGGGTAGATCGGCAAATCGCCGGAGAACCTGAAGGGTTGTTTGATAGGTCTTGCGACCCTATCGGTAACGAGCCCCGAGAGCAGCCCCGAGGTCCTTGACCCGGGTTGTCACTTCCTCGCCGTCGACAAGAGATGCAGAAGCTCCCAGCCGCAACAACAGGCGGGCGGGCAACTCTGCATCGGTGGCCGAGAATCTGATGGTCGTCACGGATCCCTTCTCGCTGATGACCTCAACCGGGTAATACTCGAGAACCCACCGCGCTGCCGATTGGAGTTCGATGACAGCCTGAACGTCGTTATCCGACGGGGTGTACCCGACACCCGGCTCGGGGATTTCGTCGGGGGGATCGAACGACTCTTCACCCACCGCCACCTCTCTGATCCTGTCGATGCGGAAGGTCCGTGTGTCATCGACCAGACGGCAGTGTCCCATCACGTACCAGTTGCCCAGAGTCGAGAACACCCTCCACGGCTCGATGTCCCGGTTGGTCGTCTCCTCCCTGCTCAACGACCGGTAGACAATGTGTGCCACGCGATGTTCGCTGGCGGCTCTGCGCAGGGTGGTCACTTCGTCGGAGGTGGCGGTCAGGTCCACCGCAAGGGCATCGTCGGCCTCGGGAAGGAGCACGACGCTCAACTTCTCGATTGCCGAATCCAGGGCCGGTGTGCCCTGACCGGAACCGGAGACTGCCAACGCTGCGGCGAGCAGGCCCAGGGCCTCGATCGGTGAGAGGCGGGGGGCGCGGCTGAAGTAGTCCGCCGAATCGATGATTACCTCGTCGTCGTCGATGTAGGCCTCCATCAATTCTCCGGGGCCGTAACCGGGAAGCCCACAGACGAACACAGCGTTGAGGTCACGGGTCAGCTCGTCGCGGCTGTACCCGAACCTTTCCATCACTTCTTCGATCCCCACGCCTGGGTTCGCCAGGACGTAGGGGATAAGACCGAGAATCCGTGACAAGCGCGAGACTGTCCGCTGTGACGTCATCGCTTGGCCCCGGCAACGGCGGCTTCGACCCTGTTCACCAGTTCATCTCGTAGATCGGAAGGCGAGACGATTTCAGCCGACGGCCCGAAACTGAGAATCCACCCGATAAAGGCATCCCGGTTCGATACCGGAAGAGGAACTTCGAGAGGGCCTTCGCTGTATTCGACGCCGAGGGTCCTGCTCGCCCACCACGCCACATCCGGGTCGAACGTGACCTTTGCTTCGATGACGTCATCAACCCCGGTCTCCCACGGATGGGCACGGAGCACCGCATCAGGATCGAAACTGTCAGGTCGCCGGAACGAGCCGGCTTCTCCTGCAGAGACATTGGTGATCCTGTCAACCCGGTAAATCCGTTCCCCGTCCGAGCCTCCGCCGACGAGGTACCAATGACCTCTCCGGAAAGCGATGCCGTAGGGGCTCACCGTCCTCGGATTGTCGCGGTAGACGAACTCAAGCTGACTTCTCTGCACGACCGCATCGAAGATCGTCCCGAGGAGGTCGCCTTCGGCGCCGAGGTCGGCTCCGAACGGCTCATAGGCGATCCCGCGCTCGGCTCCCCCAAGTTTGCGCAGGCCATCGAGGCCGAAATGAGATCCGCCCACCTGAACCATCGTCGCTGCGAGCGATAGAGCGGCACGCTCTTCGGCGGTCAAGCCCGGATCGTCCATGGCGTACTCCTCGGGATCGACCGTATAGCCGTGGTCGACCTCCCAGGCATCCAGGGCCACCAGCTTGAGCGGCACGCCGAGTTGGCGGAGGAGCCCCTTGTCCCGTTCGAACATCCTGTGGAATGCTTCGTCAGAGTCCTGTGAGTACCCGGGCACCGTGCGACGGATGTCCTCCGCCGTCACCGGCCGGGGCGATTGAAGCAGGTAGATCAGCGTGTTCAGGACGCGCTCGACGACATTCCTCATGGTCGGTCGATTCTATGCCCGCAGCCGGATCGGGCCTGTCAAAGGCTTTCGATCAGTTTGTCGACGCGATCATCAACCGACCGGAAAGGGTCTTTGCACATGACGGTGCGCTGAGCCTGGTCGTTCAGCTTGAGATGAACCCAGTCGACGGTGAAGTCTCGCTTCTTTGCTTTCGCCGCCTTGATGAATTCGCCGCGCAGCCGGGCTCTTGTGGTCTGGGGAGGCCGGCGAACAGCATTTGCGATGCTTTCGTCACTGACCACTCTCTCCATCAGTCCCTTGTCCTGCATCATGTAGAACAGCCCCCGATCCCGGTTCACATCGTGGTACGAGAGGTCCATCATCGCCAGACGCGGGTCTGACAACTGGAGGCTACGGCGGTTCTGGTAACGCTCCAACAACCTGTACTTCGCCACCCAGTCGACTTCCCGGTCGAGGGTCATCGGGTCCTTCTCCAGGCCAGTCAGTAGAGTCTCCCAGCGGTCGACTGCCGCTTTGACCTGAACCGGGAAACCAGGGCTGCGGGCGAAACGCATCGCCCGGTCGAGGTACTCCCATTGGATGTCGAGGGCTGACAGCTCGCGTCCGTTTATCAACCTGATTTTGCGGCGACAGGTCGGGTCGTGTGCGATTTCCCGGATTGCCCGGATCGGGTTCTCGAGAGTCAGATCGCGGAACACCACATCCTTCTCGACCATCTGGAGGAGCGCCACCATGGTCCCGACCTTGACGAATGTTGCGTACTCGCTCATGTTGGAGTCACCGGCGATGACATGGAGCCTGCGGTACCTCTCAGCGTCGGCGTGTGGCTCGTCACGGGTGTTGATGATCGGACGCGACCTGGTGGTGGCTGAGGAGACACCTTCCCAGATGTGGTCTGCGCGCTGGGAGATGGAATAGGTCGTACCCCGGGGGGTCTGGGTTAGCTTCCCCGCTCCGAGGAAGATCTGGCGGGTGACGAGGAACGGGATGAGAACGTCCACGGTTCGGTGGAAGTCCTTGTGCCTGCTCACCAGATAGTTCTCGTGACACCCGTAGGAGTTGCCGGCAGAGTCGGTGTTGTTCTTGAAGACGAAGATCTCCCCGCGAATACCTTCCTCCTCGAGACGCTCCTCGGCGCCGTGGACCAGGCCCTCGAGGATGCGCTCTCCCGCCTTGTCGTGCGCGACGACGTCGTACAGGTCGTCGCATTCGGGTGTTGCGTACTCGGGATGTGAGCCGACATCCAGATAGAGTCGGGCGCCGTTCTCCAGGAAGACATTCGACGACCGCCCCCAGGAGACGACCCGCCGGAACAGGTATCGGGCTACCTCGTCGGGGCTGAGGCGTCGCTGGCCCCGCAGGGTGCAGGTGACCCCGTACTCGTTTTCCAGCCCAAATATTCTTCGGTCCACCCGGTCAGGCTAAACCGACTGTTCCCCTTCGGGGTGCTTCACGCGCTCTGTGGACCCGGCTTCGTCGCCGAAGTCGAGACGGCGGAAGGCTCTTCTCCCGTTCGTGGCGTCGAGAACAGCCGCTTCCCACCCCTCCGAATCGCGCCCCTCGGCCTGCCTGAATGCTTCCTGCGCTGCGGCGAGTGCCGAGTCGAGATCCATGTCCGGAGCCCACAGCTCTGCGAGGGCAGCGCTCAACTGTTCCGATTTGCCGCCGATTGCCACGAAATTGCGTTCGTCGTACAAGGTCCCGTCATAGGTGATGCGGAACAGGCGGTGCTCGCTGCCATCAGGTGAAATCTCGGCGAGCAGGAGCTCGACTTCGAATGGCTTCGGATCGCGGGTAAAAATCACGCCCATCGTCTGGGCGAACTGCGTGGCCAGCCCCATGGCTGTCACGTCATCACGCGAGTAGAGATACCCCATCAGGTCGGCCTGACGGATCCCGGCTTTCCTAAGAGTTTCGAATTCGTTGTATTTGCCGACTCCGGCGAAGGCAATGCGGTCGTAGACCTCGGAGATCTTGTGGAGCGCAGTCGACGGATTCTCGGCGAGAAGCAGGACACCGTTGTCATAATCGACCGCCAGAATCGACCGGCCCCGGGCGATTCCCTTCCGGGCGAACTCGGCCTTGTCCCGGACGAGTTGTTCCGGGGCGACATAGAACGGAATTGTCATCGGATCGTCTCCACCGCCTGCTCTGCAAGCGGACCAACCACATCATCGCCAAGCTCGACGAAGCCATTGACGTCGATCTGGGCGACGTTCGGGTAGATCCCGCGTTTGAGGTCGGGGCCTCCGGTCGCGGTGTCCTCCTGGCTGGCAGACACGAGGGCTCGGACGGCAAAGTCGGCGGCCTCGTCGGCGTCGAGTTCCTCGCGGTATACCGTTCTCAAGTACGACTTTGCCAGCCGTGATCCCGAGCCTGTGCTTCCGAAGTCGACTTCTTCGTAGCGGCCGCCCACCACATCGAAGCTGTAGAGGCGTCCTATGCCTTCGCTCTCGTCGTAGCCGGCGAACATCGGTACCACGGCCAGGCCCTGGAAGGCCAGCGGGAGCTGATTCCTCACCAGACGGGCCAGGAAGGAAGCTTTGCCGTCGAGCGACAGCCTCACGCCTTCGATCTTCTCGTAATGTTCCAACTCGACTTGAAACAGCCGGACCATGTCGATGGCGAGGCCTGCGGTGCCGGCCACGGCCACTGCCGAAAAGCGGTCAGCAGGAAACACCTTGCGGATTCGACGGTGCGCGACCAGATGCCCCTCGGTTGCCCGCCTGTCGCCGGCCATCACAACGCCCTCTTTGTAGCGCATCGCCAGGACTGTTGTCCCCTCAGGCACTGACAGTGCTTTCTCCGCGGCGGTGAAGTTGACCGTGGGGAGGGCACCCATGGAGTCGAGCAGGTCGGTGAAACTCGATCCCGGTGAAGGTGCGTCCAGAGGCAGAGGACCGTTCCCCGAGGGAATCACTCTCCACCTTTCTGAACATAGTTCTTGACGAATTCCTCGGCATTCTCCTCAAGCACTTCATCTATCTCGTCGAGCAGGTCGTCGAGTGCCTCGAGGTCGGTGTCGCTCTCGACGACTTCGTCGACCTCCTCGGAGTGCTCTTCCTTTCCCTTCCGGCGATCGCCGGCTCGTTCCTGTTCAGCCATTCTTTAACCTCCTAGACGCTGAAGAAGGTCAGCAGCGTCTTCCGACTCTTCCAGTATGGAACCGACGATGTCGGCTGCACCTCTCAGCGGTTCCATCATAGGAACGCGTTTGAGGTGTGATTCGCCGATGTCGAAAACCAACGAGTCCCAGTTGGCTGCGACCACGGAATCCCGGAATAGATCAACGCAACGCCCCCTGAAGAACGCTCGTGTCCTCTCCGGCGGATAGCTGGTGGCCGCCAGTATCTCCTCATCGGTGAATAGCCGCCGGAATCGTCCCGATGCGGCCATCCGGTTGTACAGCCCCTTCTCCGGGTGAACGTCGTGGTACTGCAGGTCAAAGGCTCGCAATTTGGCGCTGTCCCACTCGACCCCGTCCCTGGCGATAAATCGGTCGAACACCTGCTTCTTCGCCACCCAGTCCAGTGTGTCGGAAAGCGATGTCACATCATTCTCGAGAGCCGTGAGTGTCCTTTCCCACTCTTCGACCAGGCGGGTCCATACCGGATCATCAAGCTCCTTCTCGACGTACTTCGATAGCCATTCGAGGAAGCGACCCTGCAACTCGAGCGCGGTGGCGGTTCCACCGCCATCCAGCTCGAGGGGCCGGTTGAGATCGACATCGTGACTCACCCGCCAGCAGGACTCGACCGGGTCGGCGAGGTCGAGAGGGTCGGGGATTGCCCCGTCTTCCAGGGCGGCAAGCATCAGGGCGGTGGTTCCCACTTTGAGAAAAATCTGGACCTCAGAGAGGTTGGCATCCCCAAGGATCACGTGGAGACGCCGGTACTTGGAGGGGTCGCCGTGGGGTTCGTCCCGTGTGTTGATGATGGGACGCTTCAGAGTGGTCTCGAGACCGACTTCCTCTTCGAAGAAGTCCGCTCGCTGGGTGATCTGGAACGGCACCTTGGGCCGGTCGTTCTCCGAACCCACCTTCCCCGCTCCGGTGAAGATCTGACGGGTGACGAGGAAAGTCATTCCGTAGCGGATCACATCGCCGAAAGGTGTCTCCCGCGAGAGCAGGTAATTCTCATGTGCCCCGTACGAATTCCCCTTTCCGTCGGAATTGTTCTTGTAGAGCGACACGATGTTCCCGGATCGCTCCTCGGCTGCCACAGCCGCCTGATGCATCACCACTTCACCGGCCTTGTCGTAGAGGGCGGCCTCGAGCGGGTCGTAGCTCTCGGGGGCGGAATACTCGGGGTGGGCGTGGTCCACATACATCCGCGCCCCGTTGGCCAGCACCGAGTTCACCACTGCGCCCTCGGGATCAAGGGGGCCGTATGTCTCGTGCCCGAAACCGCGGGCGTCACGGCCCGGGGTTTCCTCTTCATATGACCACTGGACCCGGACCCGTCTGCCCGGGTAGCTGTTGACGATCAGCGACGAGGCAACCGCCGGATTGAAACCGGGCTCGCCCTTTACCGTGATCCCGTATTCGGTCTCCGTCCCGAGGACCTTGTGGAGAGCCATTACAGGTACTGGCCGCCCGAGACTCTCTCGATCAGGCGACTCTCGTCGTCACCGCCAGTCAGCGTTCTCACATAGACGATGCGCTCGCCCTTCTTGCCTGAGATCTTGGCCCAATCGTCGGGGTTGGTGGTGTTGGGCAGGTCTTCTTGCTCGCTGAACTCTTGTTTGATCGCCGCGATCAGATCATGCTCGCCGACACCTGGATCGCCGCCGGCAATCTGGCGCTTGATCGCATCCTTCTTCGCCCGCCGGACAATATTCTCGATCATCGCACCGGAAGCGAAATCCTTGAAGTAGAGAACTTCCCGATCGCCACCCGCGTAGGTGACTTCGAGGAACCGGTTGTCGTCGTCCTCTGAGTACATGGCTTCGACGGTGAGCTCGATCATGTGCTTGATATATGCCTGGCGATCGCCACCATGACTGGCCAAGCCCTCGGGCTCGAGGGGAGTGTTGGGCCCGATGTAGATGGAGAAGATCTCCCGTGCGGCGTCGGGCTCGGGACGATTGATCTTGATCTTTACGTCGAGGCGGCCGGGCCGCAGAATCGCGGGATCGATCAGATCCTCCCGGTTGGACGCACCGATCACCACCACATTCTTGAGTGACTCGACACCGTCGAGCTCGGAGAGGAGTTGCGGAACAATCGTCGACTCAACGTCCGAACTGATTCCCGTGCCCCTGGTGCGGAAAAGCGAATCCATCTCGTCGAAGAAGACGATTACCGGCACACCTTCGTCCGACTTCTCCTTGGCGCGCTGGAAGATGAGCCGAATCTGACGCTCGGTCTCGCCGACCCACTTGTTCAACAACTCGGGGCCTTTGATGTTTAGGAAGTAGGAACGAACATCTGGGCTTCCCGTCCGCTCGGACACCTTCTTGGCGAGGCTGTTGGCTACCGCTTTTGCAATCAACGTCTTTCCGCAGCCGGGAGGGCCATAGAGGAGGATTCCCTTGGGCGGCTCCAGTTCGTACTCCCGAAAGAGGTCCCGGTGGAGATACGGCAGCTCGACTGTGTCGCGGATCTGTTCGATCTGGTCGGCCAGGCCTCCGACATCGGCGTAGGTAATATCCGGAACTTCCTCGAGTACCAGCTCCTCGACTTCGGGACGTTCCATCTTCTCGAGGATGAGACGTGTCTTGGGGTCGATCCTCACGTAGTCGCCGGCGCGGAGGAAGAAATCTTTCATCACGTCGGAGCGGGACAGAACACTTTCCTCGTCGGCCCTGGCGATGATGACCACCCTGTTGTCGGCAAGGGTCTCCCGCACGCGAACAACCTCGCCGGCTTGTTCGAATTCGCGGACATCGATGATGTTGAAGGCCTCGTTCAGCAGCACCTCCTGACCGACCTGGAGCTGTTTGACTTCAATGCTCGGCTGGGCGGCCACCCTGAGCTTCCTGTTGCCAGTCGCAACGTCGATCGACCCGTCAACGTTCACCTGGAGGACAGTGCCGAAGTTGTTGGGCGGGGCAGTCAACTTGTCGACTTCTTCCCGGAGAACGCCCAACTGCTGCCTTGCCTCTTCGAGAACCGCGGCGAGTTTGTCGTTCTGGGATGACGCACGTTCGAGGCGCGCCTTGGTCTGGTCCAGGTCGGATTCGAGCTGGCGGATCTGTTCGGGGGCGCCGGACGCGCGGCGTCGCAGAATGGCCACCTCTTCCTCGAGGGCCTGCACCAGCCGCCGCAATTGTGCAGCGTCGTCCTGTATCCGTCTGTCGTCCACGGCTTCCTTTCCTGGTTGGTCGCCTCTAGGCAGTATACGAATAGCTTGAGTTACTTCGAGTCTTAACGGAATAGGCCTCCTGGACCTGTGAGGAGAGCATTCAGGAACGGGCGGAGACCTTCCGCATGAAGACGAGGAATCCGGTGTGCCCGACCATCGAGTGCTCGGGGCGCACACTCCTCCCGGCGACATTCCATTCCCGCATGAGGAACTCGGAGACTTCGACCTCGGCAAAAACCCCGAGGCTTGCTGCTCGCTCCACCGTTGTCTGCACCTGAGGGACGGTCGGCAGATAGGCGGAGACGACACCGCCAGGTGACATGTGACTGGCCGCGGCGTCGAGGACGACCCAGGGCTCGGGCAGGTCGAGGACCAGCCGCTCCGGGTCGACCTCTTCCACAACGTCGCTGACGTCACCGACCCGAAGGTCGAGGTTCGCGGGAATCTCCCCACCGAACCATCGCGAGATCGACTTCCTGGCGTGGTTCGAGTGATCTTCGCGGCTATCCACCGAAACCACCGATCCGGTGGGCCCGACGGCTCGGACGAGAGCCATCGTCAGCGAACCGCTACCGGTGCCGGCTTCCAGCACGCGCATCCCGGGTGCGATGTCGGCATATATCAGGATCGGGCCGAGGTCCTTCGGGTACACGACCTGAGCGCCACGTTTCATCTTGAGGATGTAGTCGGCCAGGCGGGGGCTGAGGAGGAGGAGTACACCTCCCCCGGTCGATTCGACCCAGGTCCCGTCCTCGGCGCCGATCAATTCGGTGTGCGGGATCGAGCCCTGGTGGTACTGGAAGGTTCGGGTGCTGTCGAGCTTGAGGAGGAAATGACGGCCCTTTGAATCGATCAGGAGGGCGGGGTCGCCCTCGGCAAACGACATCAGAAGAGGCTTATGGCCGCGATGGCCAGGCTGAGCACCATCGCGATGACGGTGATCCACACGACAATCTGGACGAACTTCTTGTTTCGCATACCGGGCTTCTGTTCTAGGGTTTGACCACGGTAGAAGATGAACAGGATCTTTCGCACATTGTTGGGCGGCACCGACCTGAAAACGGCCGGGTACGGTCGTGTCTTGAGAGGCTTGCGCCGCGGCGACCGGCGCGATCTCTATCTGGGTGTCACCCTGGCGCTGATCTCCCTCATGCGACAGAAGTCGACCGACAAGGAGTTGATCTTCCGCAAGAGGCTTCCGGAAGGGTCGGCTCTTGTCATCCACCACAAGAAGAAAGGTGATCCGAAGATTGAGGTCATTAGGCCTTAGTGGCCCGCCGCTAGACCTTGTAGACCTCGACAATCGATTTATTCTTCCTGGCTTTTCTGCCGCCGAGAAAAAATGCGAGCACGACCACCCCAACGATGGCAACGCCAACCAACATCGCCTTGTCCTGCACGGATTCCCGGGTTTCCTCAACCGTGCCCACGATCTGGCGGGCTTTGGCCTCGATATCGTCTCTAGACACTGTCACTGCTGATCCTCCATGCCACCAGTCCTGCTGAGGCGGCTCCGACAACTGCGGTTATCAAACGGGCAAGCACCACGTACCACGCCGACTCGGGCAGAACCATCTTCATCAACGAGTACACACCGAGCAGGGCTAGAAGCCCACCCAGCGAGAACAGGATGGCCCCGCCAAGGCCCATGCCGGCGTGACGGCCCAGATTTTTCATGGGCTCGATCACTTCCTGTCGAAGGTAGTCCCTCGACATGTCGACCAGGTCCCGAATCAGTTGAGGTAGCTCTTTTATGTCTGCCATGCGCTTTCAATTGCAAGGCTAACAAGTGCTGGACGTAGTGCTCACCGAGGGTAGGGTGAAGTCCCGGTGAGCAAAGCCCGTTCCCTGACTTCCCTAGGCCCCCGGTACCTGGCCCTTTGGGTCGGCCAGGCCGTGAGCCAATTCGGCGCCTATGTCGCTTACTTGAGCCTCCCCCTGCTGGTTGATTACATCCATGAGCTGGCCGGAGAGGGTTCAGTTATCGACTTTTCGATCACTTATGCCCTGGAGACGGGGCCTACTCTGATCGTAGGATTGGTCGGCGGGGTCCTGCTGGACCGCTGGCATCTCCGCCCGATGATGGTGGCAACCGACCTCCTTCGGGCGTCGGCGTTCTTCTATTTGGCGGCAACGATCGGGAATTACGGGGTAGGCACGGTATTTGTCGTAGCGTTTCTCGTCGGGTCCATGAACACGCTGTTCGACGGGGCTATGTACGCGATGATCCCGGGGCTCGTCCCCGAAAACCGTCTCGCCCAGGCGAACAGCCTGATCGCGGCGAGCCAACAAGCCAACTTCGCCCTTGGACCTCTGGCCGCGGGCATCCTGGCCTTCAGCACCGGAACACCCGCTCTCGGGCTCTTCATCAACGGTCTCACGTTCCTGGTCTCAGCGATATCTCTGTACTGGGTGGGCAGGGTGGTCCACCACAGACCGGCCACCGACGAAAGGCAGGGGTTTTTCACCGAAGCCGCCAACGGCATCCGATACATCATGGCGGAGCCGAGGCTGCGTATCACAACGATCGCCTCGGCAATTCCCAATTTCGTCTTCGGCTTCGTGGAAGCAACCTTCGTCGTGATGGCGTATGTGGTCTTCAACGCACAGAATGAGGCGCAGGTGGGGATACTCCTCGCAGCTTTCGGAGTGGGCGGATTGATTGGTGCGTTAGTGGCGCCCTACATAATCCGCCGCCTCGGGCTCGGTCAAACGATGACCATTGGAATGTCAATCACCGGAATCTGCCTCGTCACCGTGATGCAGACCGAGTACGGAATCGTCGCCTTCGCCCTCCAAATGGGTTGGATGTTCGGTATTGGCCTGATCAATGTCTCGCTGGCGACCATACGTCAGCACTACGCAACCGGGTCGATGCTGGGACGCGTCATCTCGGCTTCAAGGGCAATTGGATGGGCAACCCTCCCCGTTGGTGCGCTGGTCGGTGGCTGGCTGGGATCTCTGGGATCGGACGACTCTGCCTACAAGATAGTCGCCCAAATCTTCCCGATTCTCATCGTCGGAACCGCCCTGTGGCTGTTCACAACCGTTGTCTGGCGTGACACCTTCGGGCCCCGGGAGGAAACCGCCGATGCACCCGAGGTCCGTCGCTGATAAGGGAGCAGCGGATTCGACAACCGTACTGGATGCCGACGCGAGAAAGACCTGGGCAGGGAGGCTTCCAGGTCTTTCTCAGAGGGCCACTTGGCATAAAGGACTTCGGCTCAAAAGGAACGAGCTACATGATGCGTAAGACCCATATTCCTCATGGCCTCTAACCCGCTTGCGGGCGGCAGCCGA
>DATKCM010000152.1:0-3524 GCA_035513195.1 Acidimicrobiia bacterium
CGTGTGGTACGGGCGTTAGTGTGGCCCTCCATGTCGACCGCAGACCGCCTTGCGCCTTTCGGGGTCACCATCTTCACCGAAATGACCGCGCTCGCCGTTGAGCACGGTGCGATCAATCTCGGTCAGGGGTTTCCCAATTGGGCGGGTGCCGGTTTCGTCAAGGAGGCTGCCATCCGGTCCATGGCTGGCGCCGAGCACGACCAGTACCCACCGAGTCCTGGTGTCCCAGCCCTGCGTCAGGCGATTGCAGCGAAGTACGGGCCGCTGCTGGGCCGTGAGCTCGACCCGGCCGTCGAGGTGACCGTGACTTCGGGATGTACCGAGGCGCTGGCAGCGAGTTTTCTCGGTCTGGTGAATCCCGGCGACGAGGTCGTCCTCATCGAGCCCTATTACGACTCCTACCCGGCATGTGCCGCGATGGCCGGAGCGATACCCAGGTTCGTGCAGCTTCAGCCACCCGATTTCCGCCTCGACCCCGATGAGTTGCGTGCCGCCTTCTCAGAGAAGACGAAAGCGATCGTGCTCAACACTCCGCACAATCCCACGGGAAGAGTCTTCTCCAACGAGGAGCTCCAGATGGTGGCCGATCTTTGCCTCGAATTCGATGCGATGGTTCTCGCCGACGAGGTATACGAGGAGATCACCTTCGGTGAGCCCCACCTCAGGATCGCGACGTTGCCGGGGATGTCGGAGCGGACGTTGACTCTCTCATCCCTAGGCAAGACGTTCTCCTTGACCGGCTGGAAGCTGGGATGGGCGATCGGCCCTGCCCCACTGACCGCCGGAATCCGGTCGGCGCATCAGTTCCTCACTTTCACCACTCCCACCCCGGTGCAGCACGGGGGAGTCGCCGCCCTCGGGGCGCCAGCCACTTTCTTCGACGACCTGCGGCAGAGTTACCAGTCAAAACGGGACTTGCTTGCCGAAGGACTTGCGGGCGTCGGTTTCGATGTGTGTTTGCCCGAAGGCACCTACTTTCTCATGGCAGGCTTCGAAGCGTTCGGCTTTGCCGACGACCGGGCATTTGCCCGGCATATGGTGGAGGCGGCTGGTGTGGCGGTCATCCCGCCGAGTGTCTTCTACAACCGTCCCGGTGGCGGCAAGGACCTCGTCAGATTCGCCTTCTGCAAGGACGAGGCCACCTTGGCAGAGGCCATCGACCGACTTTCTTCGCTCGACAAAAGATAGTCCTCCTCCACGATTGCGGACAGATCCTGTCCGGATCTTCCCACCGGTCACTGGCCCCAATTCACCCGACCCGCCGACCTCGCCGATGCCATCAGCGAAGTCTTAGAGAGCTAGAACTGCGGGCCAACAACCGCGCGAATGGCGTAAGGTTGGTCTAGAGATCCCCCGCAGGGGTGAACCACGAAGACCGGGAGAGAAGACATGACCCTGCTCGTCTGGGCAGCTTACGTATTGACTGCGATGTACGTACACCGCCGGGTCCGCGCCCACCTCCCACACTGGCAGGGACGAGCCGAGTTCGCCGCCAGCGGGGCTGCCTTCATCATCCTCTTCGTCCTGTCAGTGCTGGTGACGCAGGCTGGTTTGACCTAGGACGACGAGAATCGTCTAACTTCGGCCCCACTAACCAGGATGGAGCAGCAATGTACGTCATCAGACGCGTCTACAAGGTCAAGCCACGGGTCGCCCGGGAAGCGGCGACTCTGGTCGCGAAGATCGGTCAGATGTACCACGAGGCCGGGCGTCGATCGGAGGTGACCACGTACTTCAACGGCACCACGCTGCCCGGTGAGCGGGACATCGTCTACATGGAGTGGACCGACGAGGTTCTCCGGTCCCCTTATGGAAGGGGTGAGCCGGCTCTCCCGGGCGGCGCAGAGTTGAGTGCTCGTCTGAGAGAGCTGACCGAAGACTCGTGGATCGAGTTCTTCGAACTGATGACACCGGAGAAGATGGTCGATCTCGACTAGCCAGCTAACGGGTAGAATCGTCGTCGCGCCCAAAGCGCGACATATACCAAGCCGACGAGGACGGGTACTTCGATCAGAGGTCCGACGACCCCGGCGAGGGCCTCACCGGATGTGACGCCAAACACGCCTATGGCGACAGCAATCGCAAGCTCGAAGTTGTTGCTCGCTGCGGTGAAGCTCATCGCTGTGTTCTTGGGGTAGGGCAGCTTCAGACGCAGTCCGAGGGCGAAGGACACCGCCCACATCAAGATGAAGTAGATCAGCAGCGGTAATGCAATCCGGAGCACATCGAGAGGCTGGGCAGTGATCGTCTCGCCCTGGAGAGCGAAGAGGATGACGATTGTGAACAGAAGCCCGTAGAGAGCCCACGGCGCAATCTTGGGGAGGAAACGGTTTTCATACCAGTCGACACCCCGAGACCTCTCTCCCCAACGGCGCGTCAAATAGCCGGCAACGAGCGGGATCCCGAGAAACACGAGAACTATCTTGGCAATCTCCCACATGGAAACATCGAGGGTGGCAGTGTCAAGCCCCAGCCAGGTGGGGAGCAGCTCGAGATAGAAATACCCCAGCAGTGCATACGCCACGATCTGGAACACGGAATTGATCGTGACCAACACCGCAGCCGCTTCCCGATCGCCGCATGCGAGATCGTTCCAGATCAACACCATCGCGATGCAGCGCGCCAATCCGATCACAATGAGGCCGGTTCGGTACTCCGGCAGATCCGGAAGCAGAAGCCAGGCGAGGGTGAACATGATTGCGGGGCCAACGATCCAATTGAGGACCAACGAGGCTGTCATCAGTCTGCGATCGGTGGCCACCTCGCCGATCTTTGAATAACGCACCTTGGCGAGGACCGGGTACATCATCGCCATGAGGCCGATCGCTATTGGCAACGACACGCTGCCGACCTTCACGGTGTCGAGGGCATCGTTGAGGGCAGGGATGAGCCGACCTAGGAGCAACCCGCCGATCATCGCGGCCCCGATCCAGACCGGGAGCAGACGATCGAGAGAGCTGAGCCTTTCGACTACGGGTGTTTCGCCGGCTGTGAGTTGGTCGGTCACGACTGTGCTGTATCGTCCACAGTGGTGGCCTTCACGCCAGCAGCTTAACCCGTGTGGAATCAGTCCCAGCCGAGCTCGGTGAGCCGTTCGTCGTCGATTCCGAGGTGGTGGCCCAGCTCATGGAGAACGGTCCTGCGAATCTCGTCACGCAGATCGGATTCGGAAAGTCCCATGTCCAGGTGGGGGCGACGGAAGATGACGATTCGGTCGGGGAGAGCGCCCCAATAATCACCGGAACGTTCCTGGAGACTGACCCCTTCATATACCCCGAGAGCGTCGCCGAGGGTGGTGGGGGGCTCCTCCTCCACGAGAACATGGAGGTTGTCGATCTTGGCCACCACCCAATCGGGTAGGTTTTCCAGCACCTCGTCGACTGCACTTTCGAATTCGGAACGATCCATCAGGTGAATTCTCTCACGGGGTCGGTGTCACCTTGTCGCCGCTGTGCCGGTAATCTCCGTCTTTCGGGCGGTTAGCTCAGTCCGGCTAGAGCGCTCGCCTCACACGCGAGAGGTCA
>DATKCM010000153.1:0-8697 GCA_035513195.1 Acidimicrobiia bacterium
ATGATCAGTATCAAAAGCCGTCGCGAGTTCGCCAAGATGGAAAAGGCCGGTGCAACCGTCGCCGAGGTCCATCGGGCGGTCAGGGAAGCGGCGGTGCTCGGGGCCTCATTGCTCGACCTCGAGGCGATTTCGGCACGGATCATCGCGGATCACGGGTGCACATCATCTTTCCTCAACTATCACGGCTCGTACCCGGCGACTCTGTGCCTATCTCCGAATGATGTCATCGTTCACGGGATCCCCTCGGAGTACCGACTCGAAGAGGGCGACATCCTGAGTGTCGACGCAGGGGCCATCTATCAGGGTTTCCACGGTGACGCCGCGTTCACGATCGGCATCGGGGAGGTCAGTGACGGGGCGAAGCACCTCATCGACACGACTGAGGAGGCGATGTGGGCCGGGATCCGCCAGGTCCGCCATGGGAACCGTCTCGGGGACATAGGAGCAGCGGTCGCCCGGATCGGTTCCGAGCACGGATACGGTGTGGTCGAGGAGTACGTCGGCCACGGAATCGGGCGTCAAATGCACGAAGAGCCCCAGGTTCCAAACTACGGAGAGCCGGGCACCGGGATGAAACTGCGCAAGGGCATGGCGCTCTGCATCGAACCTATGTTCAACATCGGCGGTCGGCACACCAAGGTCGACCCGGACGGTTGGACCGTTCGCACTGCCGACGGGAGCTTATCCGCCCACTGGGAGCACACCGTTGCCATCACCCCGGACGGGCCCATGATCTTCACTGCCGCAAATGAGCCGGTTCCTGTTGAATTTGAGGAGGCGGCGAGTCATGGCTAACATTTGTGGGTCTCCTCCCCTTTTTGTGGGTTGGAGTTCAATTATTCGGTCCGGGACACCTCCCGAAATCAGCTTGAAGCGATGGGGTGTGGCCCGGTGATTCCCGCGCCATGACGGTCTTTTCCGCCTGACCACTGCGGGAGACAAGAGTTTTCGGAGAGAGCAATGAAAGTAAGACCTTCCACCAAGAAAATGTGTGAGAAATGCCGGATCATCCGACGTCGTGGCCGCGTCTGGGTGATCTGCGAAAACCCCCGTCATAAACAGCGTCAAGGATGAGGAATCAGAGATGACCCCCAATGAAAATTCGCTGGCGTTACGCCGGACATTGGCACCGCTCGCGGCGTCCTCGTCCTCGACGCACCGCACCGGGTGCGCCTTCGTCCTGCGTCCTGGCGAGCAGCACCACTGCCTCGGCCTAACAGCCGACCAAATTTCCAATGGAGATCATTAGTGGCACGAATTGCGGGAGTCGACCTCCCACGTGACAAGAGGCTAGAGATCGGGCTGACGTACATCTATGGAATCGGCCCGACCCGCGCCCGGCAGGTGTGTTCGGAGACCGACATCGACCCGGACACCAAGATTCGATCTCTTACCGATGACGAGGTGGCGAGGATCCGTCGCCACATCGAGGCCAATTTCGGGGTCGAGGGTGACCTGAGGCGGGAAGTCCAGCAGAACATCAAGCGTAAGATCGAGATCGGCAGTTATCAGGGGATCCGCCACCGTCGCGGGCTCCCGGTCCGCGGCCAGCGAACCCACACCAACGCACGCACCCGCAAGGGGCGTCGCGTGGCTATTGCCGGCAAGAAAAAGGTCACGAAGTAGGAGTAAACGGTGGCGACTCAACCAGGTAGCAAACGGGTTCGCCGACGTGAGAGAAAGAACATCTCCCACGGGCAGGCCCACATCAAAGCAAGTTTCAACAACACGATCATCAACATCACCGACCTCAACGGCGGGTCGGTCGCCTGGACCTCAGGTGGTTCGGTGGGATACAAGGGCTCGCGCAAGTCGACACCCTATGCGGCCCAGGTGGCAGCTGAAGAGGCTGCCCGCCGTGCCGGTGAGCACGGCATCCGCAAGCTCGATGTGATCGTCAGCGGAACCGGCTCCGGTCGGGACACTGCTGTGAGGACACTTCAGAACATGGGCATGGAGGTCACCTTCATCAAAGATGTCACGCCGCTGCCGCACAACGGCTGTCGTCCCAAGAAGCGGAGGCGCGGCTGATGGCGCGCTACACCGGTCCCCGGCACAAGGCGTGCCGTCGCGCCCGCACCCCGTTGTGCCAATCGAAGAAGTGCCCGGTTGATCGTCGCCCCTATCCCCCCGGTCAGCACGGTCGTGGTCGGATTCGGGAGAGCGACTACCTGATTCAGCTGCGCGAGAAGCAAAAGCTGCGCACGATGTACGGCGTCCTCGAAAGGCAGTTCCGTCGCTACTACGAGGAAGCGGCCCGCAGGCCGGGCATCACCGGTGACAACCTCCTCCAGCTCCTCGAGCAGCGTCTCGACAACGTCGTATGGCGCTCTGGTCTCACTGCTACCCGCCCCCAAGCCCGCCAACTGGTGAATCACGGCCATTTCCGGGTCAACGGGAAGAAGGTCGATATCCCCTCGTACCAGGTCCGTCCCGGCGACGTCGTCACCATCAAGGACCGCAGCCAAAACATAATTGTCGTCCAGCACGCGGTGGACACCCAGGATCGTGTCGTCCCCGACTGGATTCAGGTGGACCCCGGTGAGCGGAAGGTGGTCGTAAGTGACCATCCCCGTCGGGACCAAATAGACACGGCCATCAACGAGCAGTTGATCGTCGAGCTCTACTCTAAGTGAGGTAACTCTTGTTAATCGTTCAGCGTCCCCAAATAGAAGAAGAACCGGTTTCGGATGTCCGTTCCCGAATCATCGTCGAACCGCTGGAACCGGGTTTCGGGTACACGCTCGGTAACACGCTCCGCCGCACTTTGCTCTCCCGTATTCCGGGTGCCGCGATTACCTCGATACAGATCGAGGGTGTCGAGCATGAGTTCTCCACCATCCCTGGCGTAGTCGAAGACGTCGTCGACATCATCCTCAACATCAAGAGGATTGTGATCCGCATGGAAGGCCATGACACCGAGACGCTGTACCTGTCGGCCAAAGGCGCCGGCGAGGTGACTGCGGGTGATCTCAAGGTTCCTGCCGGTGTCGAAGTGGTCAATCCCGACACTCATATCGCCACATTGAGTGCCTCGGGTCGTATCGAGATGGAGATGTCGGTCTCCCCCGGCGTCGGATATCGCACCGCGGACTCCAACAAGGGCGGTTCATCGACCATCGGGGTAATACCTGTCGATTCGATCTTCTCACCCGTACGCAAGGTTTCTTACCGGGTCGAGAACACCCAGGTTGGCCAGATGACCAACTTCGATCGGCTCGTGCTCGATGTCGAGACCAATGGTGCAATCCAACCTGCTGAGGCGGTCTCATCGGCGGGCAAGACCCTCGGTGAGTTGATGGGCCTGTTCGCTGACATCGGCGAGGGCCAGGGACTCGAGCTCGGTGAGGTTCAGATCGAGACTTCGGGTTCGCCCGACCTCGAACTGCCGATCGAAGCCCTCGATCTCTCGGAGCGCCCCCGCAACTGCCTGCGCCGTGCCCAGATCAAGACCGTCGGCGAACTCGTCGAGAGAACCTCCGACGACCTGCTCAACATCACCAACTTCGGCCAGAAGAGCCTCGATGAGGTGGCAGCGAAGCTCGACGAGCTCGGGCTCAGCCTTGCCGACGCGGGAAGCAGTTCCTGATGCCACGGCCGCGGAAAGGCCCGCGTCTAGGCGGATCGCCTTCCCATGAGAGGAAGATCCTGGCCAATCTGACGTCGGACCTGATTATCCACGGCCGGGTGACCACCACCTTCGCCAAGGCCAAGGCGGTGCGCCCTTATGCCGAGAAGATGATCACCAAGGCCCGTTCAGGTGAGCTCCACGCCAAGAGGATGGTTCTGAAGGACATCACCAATCGGGAGGCGGTCTCAAAGCTTTTCGACGAGGTGGCGCCCCGTTATGCCGACCGCCCCGGCGGCTACACCCGGATCACCAAACTCGGACCGCGTCGTGGTGACGCGACCGAAGAAGCCATTATCGAACTGGTGTAGAGCCCTTCGGCTCACCCGCTGTTCTTTGTCACAGAGAAGCGAGGACGAGTCCGATGAGGATCAGGGCAAGCGACCCGATCAGCCCGTGGATGGGGGTGAACTTGCCGCGGAAGATCCGGGTGGCTATGACCTGGTCCATGAGGGCAGTGGCGCTGGCGATCATGCCGATGGCGGCAACGATCAAGAAAATGGTGGAGAAGACTCCGGGGAACACGAACACCGCTACCAGGAAGAGAAATGCGACAACGACGCCGCCTCTGGTAAAGACCCACTCGGGAACGTATTGGCCCCAGCGTTTGGCGGCCACTTCGAGCCTGGCGTCGAGCCTGTGAACGAAGCTCTGACCCACCGGATCGGCGGCTTCTGCCGACCGCTCGGGAGCAGGTGCGGCTTCTGCCGACCGCTCGGGAGCGGGTGCGGCCACCTTTGCCGCAGAGTGCTTGGCGACGGCGACCGCCCCCGAGTCGGAGGAGTCGTCCGATTGGTGGCGATGGCGCCGCTTCTTTTCCTTCTTCGGGGGCTCGACTTCGGCCGCCGCTTCGTTCAAGAGGCGGAGCTCGGCGTTGAATTCGTCGGATTCGGAGAGTTTGAGAACCGTTACCTCACCGTCCAGGGTTACCCGGAACCCTCCGACGATGCGGACGAATTCGAGATCTGATACGTCCCACTTTCCCAGGGTCTGTCCATTGGACTGGATTAGGAGCTTGCCCTGGACCAACTCGACGACGGTCGGCAAGGGCTCAGGGTCGCCGGCGGCAATTAGGGATGCCTGAAATTGTGTCACCCGGTCTATATCGGATGCTTGAGCGATGGATTAAGCAGAAATGTTGGGCTTCTAGACAAGGGCCAATTGCCTCTGCATCCACGCTTCCACCTGGCGGACAATGTCCATTTCGTCTCCGGGCGAGCGGGGGATGGGGCTCCCGAAAGTGATCCGCACCTTCACCCCCGGTGTGAACGGGAACAGGCGGTTCAGCTGCCAGGAACCGGCGATAACCGCAGGCACCACGGGAAGCCGATCGGCCGCCTTGAGCAGGGATTTCGCCCCGGCAGTCTTGAACGGCAGCAAGTTCCCATCCGTGGATCGGCTCCCCTCCGGGAAGATGACGGCAGACACTCCTCGTTCCTGGGCTCTCTGCGCCATCTCCCTGATTGCCCGGATCGCCTGCCTGGGATCGTCTCGATCGATCAGCGCGTTGCCTCCCCATTTCAAGTTGAGCGATATCGACGGGATCCAGTTGCTCAACTCCTTCTTGGCGACGTACTTCGGGAAGTTGGAGACGAGGATCCCGCCGATCATCAGGATGTCGAGGATGCTCTGGTGATTCGAAAGGATCGCGTATCCAGTTCCAGGGGATACGTCGGGCGGCCGTTCGATCTCGATGTCGGTGCCGAATAGCGCGAAGAGCCGGAGCAGCGACCACTGCAGTCCTGCCATCACCCATTCGAAAGCCCGGAAGGAGAAGGGGCGGACCAGGCGGCCGGCGATATCGAAAATCAGCAGAAGACCACCGAATCCGATGGCGAACGGGATCGTGATGATCCAGGAGAGAACTTTCTTCACAGTCAACATTCTATGGAGGGTTCTGGATCTATCCTCCCTTGACGTGAGCTCTCCGTTCTACCTCGATTTCGACGAGGACGCCTGGTCCGCTCTGAGGGCAAACACCCCGCTGACCCTCACCGAGGAGGACGTGGACGATATCAGGGGGATAACGGTAAACCTCGACATGGCCATGGTCGAGGCCACCTACCTGCCATTGTCACGCCTGCTCAATCTCCATGTCCAGGCGAACTCTCACCTGGGAGCTGTCACGGAGACCTTTCTCGGCACCCCGCCGGTCGCCACGCCGTTCATCATCGGGGTCGCCGGTTCGGTGGCGGTCGGCAAGTCGACTATTTCACGTGTGCTCCAGGCATTGTTGGGGCGATGGCCGCAGCACCCTGTCGTCGAGTTGGTGACGACCGACGGATTCCTTCTCTCCAATGTCGAGCTCGAGGCGCGGGGGTTGATGGATCGCAAGGGTTTCCCCGAGAGTTATGACAGGAAGGCGTTGCTGGAGTTTGTCGCTCGATCCGCCGCCGGAGAGGATGAGCTGGAGATCCCCATCTACTCTCATGTCGCCTACGACATCATTCCCAACAAGATCAGGCTGATCAAGCGCCCCGACATCTTGATCGTGGAGGGCCTCAACGTTCTCCAGGCGGGGGAGTCAGGAGCGTTTGTCTCCGACTACTTCGACTTCTCCATCTTCGTCGACGCCAGCCCGGCTGATATCGAGTCCTGGTATCTGGAGCGGTTTCTCAGCCTCCGCGATACCGCCTTCGCACGCCCCGATGCCTACTTCAGGAAGTACGCCGGCCTGAGCGACGAGGAGGCAGTCAAGGTGGCGTCGGAGATCTGGCGCGAGGTAAACCTGGCCAACCTCGTCGAAAACATCCTGCCGACCCGCGATCGGGCGAGTCTCATCCTCGAGAAGGCGAGTGATCACAGGGTGACCCGGGTACGGCTCCGCCGCTGAGCTAACCTGCTCCGCCGTGACCAGAATCTTCAATCGCGCGTTCCGGGCGACACTGTTACGTCGCGATGCCTTCAAAGAGGCGTACTTCGACAACGACTCCCCGGCAGACGGAGCAATACTTGTTGCCCTGGTCGCGGGAGTGGTCTACATGGGCCAACTCTTCCTGCTTTCGTCGCTCTCGGCATTTGACGTACGGGGGTTGCTCTCGGTGGTGATCGGCTCTGTCGTCTCCTGGCTCATCCTCGCATTTGCAACCTGGGGCGTGGCCCGGTGGATGTTTGAGAGCGAGTCCCGGCCCCAGGTCATGATCGGCGTGCATGGTCTCACGGTCCTCCCGCTGCTTCTCGATCTGGGCGGGTCGCGGCTGGTCGGAGCCATCGGGCTTGTCTGGTATCTAGTGCTCCTGGTGATTGCCACCCAGGAAGTAACCGACCTCGACCTGAAGAAGTCGGGAGTATCGGTTTTGATCGGCTTCGCGGTTGCTGCCTTGTTCCGCGCCCTGCTGGCGGTGCCCTTCGCCGCCTTCTCCGCCATTTTCTAATGCCTGTATACCGGCTCGATCTGTCGTACGACGGAACCGGGTTCAGCGGCTATGCCCGCCAGGACTACCAACGCACTGTTCAGGGAGAGCTCGAAACGGCTCTTGGGAAGGTTCTGGGAGAGGTGCCGACCACGGCGGTGGCGGGGAGGACCGACGCCGGTGTCCATGCCCGGGGCCAGGTCGTCTCATTCGAAGCCGGGCCGATCGATGTTGACAGGATGGCCCGCTCGCTCAATTCGATGTTGGGCGGGGCGATCGTGGTGAGAACCTTTTCGGAGGCGCCGGAGGGCTTCAATGCCAGGTTCTCCGCTCAGCGGAGGACTTACCGCTACCAGGCGAGCGCAGCTTCCTTCATCGATCCGGCGCTGAGGCACTATGTGTGGAGGTTTCCGGCGACGGTTCGTCCCGAGTTGCTCGACGAGGTGGCCCCCCATTTCATCGGGGAGCGGGATTTCACGTCGTTTTGCCGGTCCGTGCCGGGAAAGAGCAACGTCCGCCGGGTTGAGCAGGCATCGTGGGAGAGGCTCGAGGATGACCTGTTCGCTTTCTGGATAACCGCCAATGCCTTTTGTCATCAGATGGTTCGATCGCTGGTGGGGCTGTGCTACGACGTCGCCCGGGGGCACATTCCGCTGCACTCGGTCGAGGAAATCATCGTGAGAGCGGACCGCTCCACGATGGGCACGGTCGCCCCGCCGCACGGCCTCACTCTTTGGGAAGTCGGGTACCCGGCGATTTCCCTTTGAGACAGCCCGCGCTTACCATATGGGCGTTCCCGCAGCGGAACCGTTCCCCAAACGCACCCAAAAACCATTCAGGGTGAATTCAACCTGCGGAGGCAGTTTTCAGTGAAGAGAAACAAGACATACACGCCCAAGGCCGGCGAGGTCGAGCGATCCTGGTGGATTGTCGACGCCACGGACCTGCCACTGGGACGTCTCGCCTCGGAGATAGCCCAGGTTCTCCGTGGAAAGAACAAACCCACTTACGCACCTCACGTCGACGGCGGTGACTATGTCGTGGTTGTGAATGCGGAAAAAGTGGCGGTCACTTCCGACAAGAGCCAGTCGAAGATCTACTACCGGCACTCCGGCTATCCGGGAGGGATCAAGGCCGAGACGTTCGAGCGCCTCCTGGAGAGGCGACCCGAGGCAATCATCGAACGGGCCGTAATCGGCATGCTTCCCAAGACCAAACTGGGCCGCCAGATGGCCCGTAAACTCAAGGTATACGCTGGAGGAAAGCACGAACATGCCGCCCAGCAGGCACAGCCCCTCGAGTTCAACATCCGAAAGGTAGAAGTCTGATGCCCAAGCCCCTCGTACAGTCAACCGGCCGCCGCAAGGCATCGGTTGCCCGTGTCCGTTTCTACGACGGGTCGGGCTCGGTTACGCTCAACGGGCGTCCGCTCGAGGATTACTTCCCGACCATGGCAGCACGCATGCGCGTAATGGAACCTCTCCAAATCACGGACTCACAGGGACGTTGGGACATACATGCCAAGCTCGAAGGTGGTGGGACGACGGGACAGGTCGATGCACTGCGACTCGGCATCGCCCGTGCTCTCATTGAACTCGACCCCGATCTCCGACCGGTCCTGAAGAAGGCCGGCCTCCTGACCCGTGACGCCCGGGTCGTGGAGAGCAAGAAGTACGGTCTGCGCAAAGCCCGCAGGGCACCGCAGTACACCAAGCG
>DATKCM010000154.1:0-5717 GCA_035513195.1 Acidimicrobiia bacterium
GGCCGGACTCGACACCGACTACCTGCGTCGGCCGTTTGAGCCGATCCCTTCCCTATGCGACCGGGCCGAGTACGTGACCAAAGTTCTTGCCGTTTGTCATAAGTGCGGTGGTCCCGGGATGTACACCCAGAGAATCGTCACGTCTGACGATCTCGTCGTCCTCGGGGCGGAAGGCGCCTATGAGGCACGCTGCCGACGCTGCTACGACCCAACAGAGCCCGAACAGCTTGCGTTCATCTCTCCCACCGCCACGTAGCGATGGGGGAGTACCGGCGACAACATCATCTCTCCCACCGCCACGTAGTGGTGGGGGGAGTACCGGCGACGAAGGAGCCGGGGAGGGGGGCTCGCACCCACCAACGCTGCATAAGCCGCGTCGGCTCTCAACTTGATGCTCTCGAGCCCCCTTACCTCCCGGCCCTTTCGGGCGGGCAGGACCTTTCCCCCATTCGACTTCGTCTCTGGGGGAACAGCCGCTCGCTTCGCTTGCTGGGTCTCTGGGGGAACAGCTGCTCGCTTCGCTCGCTGGGCCTCTGGGGGAACAGTGGGTACCCGATAGTGGGGGTGGTCGTGGTATCCTCTAACCACCAGATCGGTGTTTCCCCGTAGGGAGTTTTCGGTGATATCCATCGCCATTCGACCGCTTAGAGCGGTCTTTCCACAACCGAACGTCGCCAGCCCATACGCTGGTGTCTTCGGGTCCGGCCTGGTTTCGTCTTTCAGTGCAGTCACTTCCACCAGGAAACGGAACATGCTCTGCACATCCATACCAACTTCTCAGAGGAGTGAAACTCATGGCTCTGTTTCGCCGAAAGAGCCCGCAGATTGTTCGGAGGTCCTCAGATCAGGGGACAGTCGAAGAGCGGAAGACCGTCACGGTCAAAGGGCACAAGGTTGAAGTCCGACGGGTAGAGAGCACTCGCCCCGACCACAAGACAACAACAAACCGCAAAAAGGACCGCAACCGGACTCAAGGCCGCGACGGTGTGTCCACCGGCCGTAGCCGGTCCCGGCGACCCGTCGATGACGAGATAATCGTCCCAACCGACAGCGCCCGGAAACAGATGCTCGTCCGGGTCAAGGGGGACCAGACGCAGGTGGTCATCCTCGAGGGACCGGTCCTGGTTGAGCACTACGTTGCCCGCGAGGCGGCTTCGTCAGTGGCCGGGAACATCTACCTGGCACGGACGCGAAATGTGCTGCCCGGGATGGAGGCCGCCTTCCTCGACTTCGGCGCCGCCAAGAACGGAGTTCTCTACGCCTCCGACGTCTCGGTCGACGGCGTCTCCAATGGCAGGGCAAAGCAACGCATCGAGAATGTTCTGAAAGAAGGGGACGAAGTCCTCGTTCAGGTGACCAAGGACGCCATGGGCGCGAAGGGCGCTCGCCTCACCGGTACACCCTCCCTCCCGGGCCGGTATCTAGTGCTGGTGCCGGACTCCGATAGTGTCGGGATCAGCCGACGCCTTCCCGACGAGGACAGAAGCCGCCTCCGCGATGTCATCAACAAGGTGCGGCCCAACGGGTATGGCGTGATCGTGCGCACCGCAGCCCTCCATGCCACCCCCGAGGAGCTTGCCGCCGACATATCACGGCTCGTCAAGCAATGGGAAGCAATAATGGTTGAGGCCGACAAGGGCGGCACCCCTCGCCTCATCCATGAGGAGCCGGAGTTGCTTATCAAGGTGATCCGGGAGCATTTCACCGCTGACTTCCGCAAGCTTCTCATCGACAGCAGAGCTGCCTACGACAAGGTCGTCGGGTATTTGAGTTCCACAGCGCCGGACCTCGTCTCAAAGGCCGCCCTGTACGAAGAGGAACCCCCGCTGTTCGAGCGGTATCACGTCGACGACCAGCTGAAGAAGGCCCTGGACCGTCGTGTGTTCCTCCCGTCCGGCGGTCACCTCGTGATCGATCGAACAGAAGCCTTGACCGTCATCGATGTCAACACCGGCAAATTTGTCGGGTCGTCGACACTTGAGGAGACCGTCAAGCAGAACAACCTCGAGGCTTCCGAAGAGATCGGCCGCCAGCTGAGGCTGCGCGATATCGGGGGGATCATCGTCATCGACTTCATCGATATGGAGTCCGTGGCGAATCAGCAAGCCGTCCTCCGCCGTCTCAAGGAGACACTGGCGCGAGACAAAACCAGAACCCAGGTGTTCGAGGTATCGAGTCTCGGCCTCGTTGAAATGACCCGGAAGAACGTCTCAGCAGGGTTGCTGGAGCAGTTCTCCACCAAGTGCGAACATTGCGGAGGACGGGGCGTGATCATCAACGATCATGCCGAAGCGCACGTAGGAGTGACGGCTGAAGATTACGACTGAGTCGTCGACGGCGGCCGGCTAATCCTTTTGTCGTTGACCGGTGTTGGCTGTAACATGAGGTCTCGATTCTCCCTTTCAGAAGAGGTTTTATATGTATGCCATCATTCGCGCTGGCGGCAAACAATCGAAAGTTCAATCAGGCGACGTTCTCGACATCGAGCGTGTCAAAGGTGACGAGACGGAGCTGACGTTCGAGCCGCTGCTGGTGGTCGACGACGAAGGAAACGCAGTTTCCGACCTCAAGGAGCTGGCCAAAGCTTCGGTCCAGGCGAAGATTCTGGGCGAGTCCCACGGCCCCAAGATCGACATCTTCAAGTACAAGAACAAGACGGGCTACAGCCGTCGTCAGGGCCACCGCCAGAAGTACACGCGCATCGAGATCACCGAAATCAAGTTGCCCGGAGCCAAGATGGCAGCGCCAGCCAAGAAGGCAGCCACGAAGAAGGCGGGTTCTGAAGACAAGCCAGCCGCCACCAAGGCCTCAGCAGCGAAGAAGCCAGCGGCATCCAAGGCGGCAACTAGCAAGGCTTCGTCCACGAAGAAGGCATCGACAGCCAAGAAGGCCGAACCTGCATCATCCGAGGAGGAATAGAAATGTCAAAGACCAAAGCGGGCGGTTCCACCAAGAACGGCCGCGATTCAGAAGCAAAACGTCTCGGCCCCAAGGTCTTCGACGGCGAGATAGTCTCCGCAGGCGCCATCCTGGTCCGCCAGCGTGGGACCCGTATTCATCCGGGCGCCAATGTCGGCAAAGGCGGCGATGACACCCTCTTCGCCAAGAGTGAAGGAATGGTCAAGTACGGTGTCCGTGCCAATCGTCGTCATGTAGACGTCGTCCCTCAGTAGAAGTAGTCGGTCGTGTTTGTCGACCGAGTTCGAGTCAACCTCCGCGCCGGAAACGGCGGTGCGGGGGTTGTTTCGTTTGTGCGCGCCAAAGGCAAGCCCAAGGGACGACCGATTGGCGGAAATGGCGGCCCCGGAGGGAGCATCATCCTCCGCGCCGATCCCTCGGTAGCGACCCTCCTGCGCTACCACCGCAACCCCCATTATCAGGCCGGAAGCGGTACCCACGGTGAAGGCGATTTGCGTCATGGCAGGGCGGGAGAAGACCTGCTGCTCCCGGTCCCTCCGGGAACGACTGTTGTCGATGAGGATGGAACCGTGATTGCAGATCTGGTCGCAGCCGGGGAACAGGTCCTTGCCGTTGCCGGCGGTAGGGGCGGACGGGGTAACGCCGCCTTCGTCAACCCGGGCAACCGCGCTCCTTCGGTGGCCGAGCAGGGCGAGTATGGACGTTCGGCATGGTTCGAACTCGAGATGAAGTTGTTGGCGGACGCCGCACTCGTGGGCTTTCCCAACGCAGGTAAGTCGACCTTCATCTCGCGGGTGTCGGCGGCGAAACCGAAGATCGCCAACTACCCGTTCACCACTCTCGAGCCCAACCTCGGTGTCGTCAGCTTCGACGGCAGGGAATTCGTCCTCGCCGACATTCCGGGCCTCATCGAAGGTGCGGCGGAAGGCAAAGGTCTCGGCCATGAGTTCTTGCGGCACACCAAGCGGGCCCGTGTCCTGGTGTACCTGCTCGACCCTTCTGAAACTCAGGAGGAACCCCCCGAAGCCCAACTCGACATCCTGAGACGGGAGATCAAGAATTATTCTGCTGAGCTCTCGCAACGTCCCAGCCTCACTCTGCTCAACAAGGCTGACCTTCCCGAGGCAGAGCCGATCGCGGGCTACCTGGCGGTGTCGGCGCTGACCGGAGAAGGCATCAGGGAGGCTCTTCACGCAATTGCCGACCTGGTGGAACTTGCAGAGCGGGAATCACCGGAACGGGTGGGTTTCGTGCTCCATCGCCCCCTCGGATCGGGGTTCAGCGTGGAGCGAGAGGGTGATGTTTGGGTGGTAACTGGCGTTCCCGTGGAGCGTGCTGTCTCATTCTCGGACCTGACAGCGGCGGAGGCGGCGGACATGGCGTCGCGACGTCTGGCGCGGCTCGGCGTCGATGAAGCACTTCGGGACGCTGGCGCCAGGGCAGGGGACGAGGTGCGAATCGGCGAGCTGAGCTTCGAGTTCCTCGCGGACTACGGCGAAGAGGAGTGACCTATCGTCGCCAGAGATCCCGGGTGAAGAGCACGAGGACCGGGAAAATCTCGAGCCTCCCGACAATCATGAGGCCAGAGAGAAGCCATTTCACCAGCCCGGGGAGGCCTGCGTAGTTCCCGACAGGCCCCACATCTCCAAGTCCGGGGCCGATGTTTCCGATGGAGGCGGCGACCGCACTGGTCGTTGTCACCAGGTCCAGGTTTTCGGAAAGGTTGGCGTCGATGAAGGCGACGAGGAATGTCGATGCCATGAAGAGGAAGACATAGAAGAGGAAATAGCTTTGGACTGCTTCGACCACAGGCTCGTTAACTCGCTGGCCACCGAACCTCGTCACGAACACGCCTTTGGGATAGACCAGTCTCCTCAGGTCGGCGTAAGCCGCCTTGGCGAGGACCCCAATCCGGAAGGTCTTGATTCCTCCGGCGGTCGACCCGGCCATACCCCCAAGGAACATCAGGCCGACCACCATGATCTGGAGAGCCGGTCGCCAAAGTGCGAAGTCGGTGGAGGCAAACCCTGTGGTCGTTGTGAGGGAAATCGCGTTGAAGGTGGCATGTCTGACCGCATCGCCGGGGCCGAGGTCGGCAATGAGCCCACCGGCCACGATCACGACGGCTGCGGCAGCGAGAAACGTATAGAGGCGGAATTCCGAGTTCTTTGCATACTCAACGGGCTTGGAGAACGCCCGATAGTGCAAGGCAAAGGAAACTCCCGCCAGGAACATAAAGGCTGTTATGACCCATTGCGTGTACGGCTCGAATCCGGCAATGGAGGTTGCCTCCGTCCCAAATCCCCCCGTCGACATCGTAGTCATTGAGTGAATCACTGATTGGAATGCAGTCATGTCACCCGCGGCGAGCAGGACCATTTCGATCAGCGTGAACACCAGATAGACCAGCCACAACCTCTTGGCGGTCTCCTGGAATCGCGGTGTCAGTCGATCGGGTGTTGGCCCGGGTGACTCGGCTCTAGCGAGTTGCATGCCGCCGGTTCCGAGCAGCGGGAGGATGGCCACCCCGAGGACGATTACTCCCATTCCGCCCAACCACTGGGTCATCGCTCGCCAGAAGGCAATGCCGTGGTCAAGTTGTGAGGGGTCGGAGAGTATTGAGGCCCCGGTCGTGGTGAATCCCGACGCTGTCTCGAAAATGGCATTGGTTATGTCCGGGATTGAGCCGGTGATGAGATAGGGCAGGGCACCGAAAAGGGAGAAGATGAACCAGGAGAGCCCGACGGTCGCGAAGCCTTCCTTTACCGTTATCGACTTCGGCCTGGTTACGAATCGCC